>JAAYIE010000088.1 GCA_012744275.1 Desulfobulbaceae bacterium | reverse complement strand
ATACGTTCGTTACCATACAACATGAGGGTTGCCTCCTTTTGTTTTGATTCCAGGTTTGCACCATTATCAAAACCGGTAACCCTCAGTTTGACAACCAAGGTGTCAGATCAAGTCGAAACTATATCAATTGAATATGTCACAAACGTGTTCATCTTTAGCCTGTTCCGCCTTTTCCAGATAAAAATCGCGGCTGTTCTTTTCAATGGCACAGGCCTTAATATATTCCCTGGTAGCCCTTGTCGTATCTACACGCGGATATTCCCGTGTATCCCTCATATCCATAAAAATGTTCTTTACCTGATTCAGAAGATCCGTTTCTGCTGCAGGAGAACCCTGATCTTTCTTTCTGAGAGACTCAAGCACCTTAAAATGTTTGACTTCCTCATCAGCAAGCATTGTGAATATCTTAATTAAACCAGGAGACGTGGAGCCCTTTGCTAAAGAACGATAATAATCCTCACCTTCTCTCTCCATTTGCAAGGCAAATTCATAAATATCCATTGTCCCCTCCTGCTAATTAAAAAAATTACGCGTCAACCATACTGATGCAACTGACCGGACAAGCAGCAATTGCCTCGTCAATACATTTTTGATCACCACCTGTTGGCATGATAACAAAGGCCTTATTCAGATCAGAATCAAATGCGAATACATCTGGGCATAGTTCAACGCACGTCTCACAACCAATGCATTCCTCTTGTTCTATGTATACTTCCTGCATTATTTCCCTCAGTTAGAATAATTCTATTTAAAGATAAATCCTTCCGAGTTTCGATTCGGTATAGCGATAAATAATCCGCGACTGCCCCTGTAGCCAACTCCCGCACTGATCCATTAAGCAGCCTATCAGGCAGGGTGGTACCACGCGGCATGCAAGACCATGCGCATCTTCAGGCTGTCGGTACCAAGGCAGTCGCGTTTGTGAGTATTGGTGCGGCGACATAGCAAAATGCGTCTGCGCCATTCACCCGCCGCGCGAGTAGTCAAAAAATATGCCGGCTGCATCATTGTAGCGACTGCTCAGATCTGCCAGTCTCGCCTGAATAGTCTCCTGTTCAGGTTTCCACTCAACCGGGCATTCTGTGCGGAGTTTTTCAACCCGCTCCTCCAGTTCTGCCATAACAATGTGCAGGCCGTTAATTTCCTCAAACATCCGCTGCTTATCACCTGTGGGCAGCTTGTCCATCTTACTCATTACATCGTATATTTTCGCTTTCCAGGCGACGAGTTCCACATCAACATATTTACAATAATCTTTCACTTTCATTGCGATTTCCTCCTCCACCTTCATTTGCTCTTTCAGCAATCAGCCCCGTTCATTGGGGACTAGAGTACTGCGTCAACATCTTGATCTCTCCAGGCTTGCAGTCGAGACGCCACCAGCAATCGTACTGCTGACATGATGCCTGTGCGGTGCGAAAACAAGGTGTATTCCCCTCTTTTTCCTGGATAGAACGGATTAACTCTTCCTTCTCCATGGCTCCTGAAACCACATTTTTCCAACTTGCTATTTCCCTGATTTTTTCCATCTGCATAGTATGCCTCCTTAGCAGCCCGTCCAGCATGCACCGTTTTTGTCAACCTATCGCCACCATGGCCCTTTGGTTGAAACGCGTATCTTTTCCCAGCGCGATACTCTCCTGCTTCTGTGCAATGCCGTAACGCAGCACCTCGATGAAAAGAAACTGGAATTTAGGTAGGGCATATAATTGCACCTATTGCCTTACCCTTCATGGAGCAATATCGATGCCACTTGCAAAGAAATAAAGCTTTTTAATATTTCAAGTAATTACAGCGCATTAGCATGAACACGCAAGAGGATCACCGCTGCACCCTCTTGCAACCGTGTTGCGTGCAACAAAAATGCTTCAGTCTTCCCTTGCAACATGTTACGCTTTAACTGTTTTAGAAAAAATGTATGCCTAGAGGAAAAATTACCACTGTTTGGGCTACCAACCTGGATTTATGAATAGCCCACTGCGCAAAACCATGTTTGAAGACATGAAAGGACAAGCACCGGACAACGGGCATCTGCCCGAATTGCATCTCTTGGATACGGAACGGCAGGCGAATAAACCTCTGGTGTGCCAAGCTGATGTAAAGGTGCAGAATACGCAACTGCACGCCAGCCACGAGCACTTGAGCGAACTGCTGAACAAGTACTTTGACCTCTATGAATCTGCTCCGGTCGGACACGTCACCACAGACAACCAGGGTCTTATTGTGGAGACAAATCTTACCTTTGCCACTCTGCTGGGGATCAAGCGACACCTTCTTGTCAATACTGCCATTCATCTGCACATCACTGGCCCTGACCAAGCGATGCTGCGGGCGCATTTAAGCCAGGTGTTTCAAAGCAACAGGCAGCAGAGTTGCGAACTGCACCTGAAATGTAAAGATAGCTCTAAACGCTATGTGCTGATGAACAGCGTCCGGGTGAACCATGCTGATGGCAGGCAATTCTGCCAGACCACGGTTACGGATTTAACAGCAAGAAAGGGGGCAGAGGCTGAACTCTCCAAATTACAACGTGAGCTGGAAGAAAGGGTAAAAGAGCGCAGCGCAGTTATTCTGGCAAGAAATAAAAAGTTCAAACGGCTCTTCCAGGAATTCAAGACACTCATACTTGCTATCAGTGACACGCTCATCCTGCTCTCGCCTGACATGGAAGTGTTGTGGATGAATGGCCGCGGAACTGCCAGGGATAATGAAGAGCCTAATTCAGCCTGGCAGTACTGCTATCAGATGCTTCATGCTCCGCATACATACCAAGAGGATTGGCCGGCGCGACGATGTCTTAAAACTAAACAGATGGAATCCGCTATCACTCATTTCAATGGGAGTACTCTTGACGTTCGGGCGTTTCCTGTGCTGGAGGAAGGCTTGGTAAACAGCGTGCTCCTTCTGGTCAGCGACATCAGTGAAAAAATGATGCTGCAGGCAGAGGCAATCCAAGCGGCGCATCTGGCCTCATTGGGAGAACTGGTGGCCGGGGTTGCACATGAGATCAACAATCCCATTACCGGTATAATCAACTACGGGCAAATACTGAGCAATGAGGGGCGCCCGGACAGCCTGGAGAAGGACATTGGGAAGCGCATTATCAAAGAAGGAGAGCGTGTTGGCCGTATTGTCAAATCTTTGCTGTTCTATGCCCGCCACGACCGGCAGGAAACGAAAACATTCATCAGTATCCCGACAATTCTGCATGAATCCATCATTCTCTCCCAGGCGCAAATTCGCAAGGAAGCTATTGAACTCGAGATATCCCTACCTGACGATCTGCCCCTCATTGATGCAAACTCCCAACAAATCCAGCAGTGCATGATCAATATCATCAACAATAGTCGCTACGCCTTGAACCAGAAGTATCTGGACAGACATGCAAACAAGCGTCTGGTCATCGCTGGCGAGTGCGTAACTATTGAAGACAACCCCTATGTGCGTATTGTTTTCCATGATCAGGGAGTAGGCATTGCCGCCCAGGAAATACCCGCCCTGACCAAACCTTTTTATTCCACTAAACCATACGGCACGGGCACGGGGCTTGGCTTGAGTATCACCCAGAAAATTATTGAGGATCATGGCGGCCACCTCAGCTTTGAAAGCGTTGAAGGGGAATATACCAAGGTCATCATTGATTTGCCGATTCCCCAGAGCGATACGGAGGCAGCATGAGTGCACGTATTCTCATCATTGATGATGAGGAATCGATCCGCTTTACCTTTCATCGCTTCCTCAAAGCTGCGGGGTATAATGTAGCTACCGTAGCTGGTTGCAAAGATGCGCTGGAGCGCCTGAATTCAACCAATTTTGATTTGGTTTATGTCGACATCATTCTGGAGGATGGTTCAGGCATTGATGTCCTCCGCGAGATCAAAATGCGCGGGCTCAATTGCCCTGTGATTATCATCACCGGTGCCCCAGTCGTCACCACCGCAATGGAGTCCATCCGCTTGGGCGCCTTTGATTATATTGCCAAGCCGGTAAATCAGGAGTCTTTATTGGCCCTCACCCGGAATGCCCTGAAATACAAGGCCACCTTCGAAGAAAAAGAACGATATCGCATCAACTTGGAGGCTATCTTTCATAGTGTCGGTGATGCGATCATCACTGTTGACGAGGCAATGGTCCTGACTGAACTTAATGAAGCTGCCACAGCCCTGTGCTCCTTTGGCAGGGATGATATTGGCAAGCCCTTTAAAACCATTCTCTCTGGCTCTTGCGGAGGGAGATGCACGAAACTGCTTGAGGCAACAATCACGAGCGGCAAACCTCAAAAAGCAGAGCGCCTTGAATGCATTCAAAAAGACCGCGGCATCCGCATTGTCAATCTGCAAACCTATCCTCTTCTCGATTCGCAAAGCCAAACCCGCGGCGTAGTGCTAGTCACTCACGATGACACCCTGGTGGTTGAATTGGTCAAGAAAGTGGCGGAACTCAAGCAATTCCACCGCATTATCGGTAAAAGTGAACCGATGCAGCAGGTATACGCCCTGATCAACGCACTGGCCAAGGTACAGACCACTGTCCTTATCACAGGAGAAAGCGGAACAGGAAAAGAGCTGGTAGCCGAAGCCCTGCACCTCGCAGGAGAGCGTAGCCATAAACCGCTGGTCAAAATTAATTGTTCGGCTTTGCCGGAAAACCTCCTTGAAGCGGAGATGTTCGGTCACGTCAAAGGCGCATTCACCGGGGCCATCAGGGATAACGAAGGCAGGTTCCAAAAAGCAGACGGCGGCACCATCTTCTTCGATGAAATTGGCGACATTTCACAAAAAATTCAGGTGAAACTGTTGCGGGTTCTTGAAGAGAGCGAATTCGAACGGGTAGGAAGTTCAGTGCCCACCAAGGTAGACGTACGCCTAATTGCAGCAACCAACAGAGATCTTCAGGAAAGGGTGAGTGCCGGAGAGATGCGCGAAGATTTGTACTATCGCCTCAAGGTTGTCGAAATCAGGCTACCGCCCTTGCGCGACCGGCACGGAGATATTCCGTTGCTGGTGGAACATTTTCGTGCCAAATTCAATGCCAAATTCAAAAAGAATATCGAAGCCATCTCTTCAGACGTGCTCGCGTTTTGCAGCAAATACCCCTGGCCAGGCAATGTACGTGAGCTGGAGCATGCCGTGGAGCATGCCTTTGTTATGTGCAACCATAAAATTATCACCTGCGCGCACTTGCCCCAGGACTTGATGAAAATTGCCAGTTTACGTCGTTCGCGAAAAGCGCAAGATAATCATGCACCAGAGACCCTTGAAGCGCTTAATAAAACAGGTTGGAATAAAACAAAGGCTGCCCGTTTACTTGGAATAAACCGCGTAACGCTCTATCGCCGGATAAAAAAATTCAATCTGAAAGAAGAACCCCCTGACATGATATAGTTTCGACTTGATCTGGCGGAAGAGCTCTCCTCGCTTGCTGCCCCATCGCCGGCTGATTCCATGCAAACAGTGCGGGTTCCTACACCTATACTCGTGGCAAAAATCCCGCTTTTTCACTGTCATGTAGTAGCTAGGACATTGAAAACCGTTTGGCCATCGCACTTTGACCAGCGCCTTGGCGCAAGCCTGTTCCGTGCCGAATCGTTTCTGCCCCTGTATCAAACTGAGTGCTGGCATCCGCATGGCAAGACCTCTTGGTTGAAATATCAATATGATCTTACGAACAAATTTAGCCATCAAGCTGAAGATTGTTAAGAACCACTTTTCCATTTAAGATACAGTATCCGGTCACTACCCGCCCACACATCATTTTTCCCTTGCCGAGGGCCGCTGCAAGCAGTATCGGTATTAATTTGGCCAAGCAAGGGAGCTTTTCATTGTATAATTCTCACCTTGCTCTTCCTTGCACTGCCCCTAACCAACATAGCACCAATGTCGCTTTCCCCTTCGTCAACGCCCGCCCCATCGCCTGTATCTTCCGATAAAAGAAACTTTCACATTGTACTGGTAGAACCGGAGATTCCACCCAACACGGGTTCCATTGCCCGCTTATGCGGTGCTACCAACTGTGTTCTGCATCTGGTGCATCCTTTGGGCTTCAGCACGGACGACAGGCATCTGAAACGGGCAGGTCTTGATTACTGGCCCCATGTGCGCATTGTGAATTGGCCGGACTTCGACTCCTTCCTGGCTGCACAGCCCGAACAGCGCCTCTATTTTTTTACCACCAAGCACAAACGTCCCTACACTGAAGCACGTTTTCAGCCCGACGACATGTTCATTTTCGGCCGTGAGACAAAAGGCTTGCCGGAAGAAACCCTTGCGCTATATAGTGAACGCTGCCTGAACATCCCCATAAGCAATCCCAATATCCGCAGCCTGAACTTGGCCATGGCTGCGGGTATCGTGCTTTATGAGGCAATTCGGCAGCAACAACCAACCTAGTCCTCATACCAAAGTGGAGTAGTCATGCCAAAACGGATTTACAACTTCAGTGCCGGCCCTGCGGTTTTGCCCGAGCAGGTACTTCGGCAAGCAGCTATTGATATCGTCAATTTCCAGAACAAGGGTATTGGCCTTGTTGAACTAAGCCATCGTTCCAAGGAATTTATGGCCGTGGCTGAGGAATGCGAAACGCTCATCCGTGAGCTTTTAGGGGTGCCCGCGGGCTACAAGGTACTTTTTCTACAAGGCGGCGCTTCCAGCCAGTTTTTCATGATTCCCATGAATCTGCTAAAAAAGAACCAGATAGCCACCTATCTCAATACCGGCACTTGGTCCAAGAAAGCAATCAAGGAGGCAAAACTCTTTGGCCAGATCGAGGTACCCTATTCCAGCGAAGACCTCAATTTCACCCGTGTGCCGCGGGATGACGAATACACCGTTAACCCGGCCAGTGAATATTTGTATTTTGTCAGCAACAACACCATCTTCGGCACCCAGTTCCAGAAGATGCCCGCTACAGACGTGATGCTGGTGTCTGATATGTCCTCCGACATCTTCTCCCGACCGGTGGATGTAAGCCGTTTTGGCATTATTTATGCCGGTGCACAAAAAAACATGGGGCCTGCCGGGGTGACCGTGGTTATTATCCGCGAGGATTTGCTGGAGCGGGTTGATGAAACCATTCCGACCATGCTCAAGTATAAGACCCACGCCAAGGATGATTCCATGTTCAACACCCCGCCCTGCTTTGCCATCTACTGTGTGGGCCAGGTCATGCACTGGCTGAAGGCATTGGGCGGAGTGGAAGCCATGGAAGCGCGAAACCGTAAAAAGGCTAATTTACTCTACGAGGCCATTGACAATAGTGGTGGTTTTTACCGTGGCCATGCTGAAAAAGAATCACGCTCGTGCATGAACGTGACCTTTACCCTGCCCACTAAAGATCTTGAAACAAGCTTTGTGCGCGAAGCCACGGAGCAGGGCTTTGACGGCCTGAAGGGGCACCGCTCGGTGGGCGGATGCCGCGCCTCCATTTACAACGCCTTTCCACTGGAAGGGGTTGAAAGGTTGGTGGATTTCATGGCTGCTTTTGCAAAAAAACATCAATAATGCCACGTTCATATCAAAGAGCTCTGCTGGCCATTGGCAAGCGCAGACAAGGCGCTTTACCATATACGCACACGCATGCACACCCCGTCTCCCTGAGCATCTTTGATCTGGAACCGAAATAAAAGCGCCACCGTACGCATTCCAATTTTTATACACCCGCAGGCGCTTGTCTGCGGGTCTTCTTTTTTTATGAGGCTACCATGGATTACCAAGGAATGGTTATTCGACCACCCAGCGAGGCATTTTCGATCATTTTACAGGTAACGCTCGGCTGCTCCCACAATGCCTGCACCTTCTGCGGCACCTACCGCGAGAAACCCTTTGCCGTTAAACCGTGGGCGCAGATCGAGGCCGACATCGACTTTGCCGGGAAGTACTGTCAGCGCCAGCACACACTTTTTCTAGCAGATGGTGACGTGCTCGCCCTGCCGCACGCAGACCTTGTACGGCTGCTTGAAAGTATTCGCCTCAACGTACCCTGGGTGCGCCGCGTCAGCAGTTATGCCAGTAGCCGCAATATCGCCGCTAAAACAGATGAGGAACTGTGCCAGTACCGCGAGCTTGGTTTGCAGCGCCTCTACCTTGGTCTGGAAAGCGGCCATAACCCGACCTTGAAGGCCATAGCCAAGGGTGTGGACGCGGCTGCCATGGTGGAGGCGGCCCGACGCATAGCGCTGGCGGACATGGCCTTGTCTGTTTCCTGTGTTCTTGGCATTGCCGGCAAAGAACAATCCCAGGCGCATGCACTGGCTACCGCTGAAGTGCTCAACCGTATGCAGCCTCAGTACATTGGCGTACTCACCTTGATGCTTTTGGAAAACACCCCGTTGTATCGGCTTTATAAGGATGGTCGCTTTATCTTGCCAAGTCAAACAAAGCTGCTATTGGAACTGCGCACCATGGTGGAGCACCTTGATTTGCCGCGCTGCCTCTTTTCAGCCAATCATTCCTCCAACTATCTCAGCTTAAACGGACGTCTGCCCAAGGATAGAGACGAGTTCCTCGCCCGTATTGACGAGGCAATTGCCGGAACCACCCCACTCAGAAGCGAATACCAGCGCGCGCTGTGATGTGCTCGGCAGGGCACTGGTTCTGGAGCACGCACGGCTTATCCGCGCATCATGCATAGGCAGCATGGGCACGGGTGATCTGGCTGTAAGCAAACAAGGCCACGAGATAAATACCAAGCGCGATCAGCACCGTGAGCTTGAAGCCCAGGAAAAAAGCGCTCATCAGGCTGAGGAAGCCGCCAAGCACGGTAAAAAAACCATTCATGCCCCAGGCCCAGGCAATGCCTGCCGGGTAGTGACGGCCCAGAGTAGCAATACCTAGAGGAAAGGGCATGCCCAGAAAAAACCCCAAAGGAAAGAGTAAGATGATGGCGGCAAGGCAACGGACAAACAAATTGTACTGCAGCAGAAAAGCAAAAATCTGTTGATGACTTATGAGAAAAACAAGACCATAAACCACAAGCGTTATAAACATCCACGGCCAGCGGCCCGGTTGACGAGCCAATATTTTTTTTGAAATAAGCGAACCAAAGGCCGCTGAAAACAGGAGGGCGAACAGGACCGTGGCAAAGGTGTAGGTGGGGTAACCGATCAGTTTGGTGCACAACTGAATAAGTGTCAGCTCAATAATGATAAAGCCCGCGCCAAGACAGGAAAAATAGATCAGAAACCATGGCATTGCAGGCCAGTTCCTCCCCCCTTTTGCAGTCCAGCGCAGGGGCACAAAGATAAACAACCCGGCAAAGAGAATCGATATACCGCCCACTACAAAAAAGCTGATAATATCCTTGGACAGAAAGGGCAGAAGTTGGGAATTGAGTATATTGGCAGTGCCGCCGTCTAAAAACCTGGACTCGTTGACCGAGAGCTTTTTGGTGCTTTTCCGAATCATGTTAAAAAAGGGGCGGTTATCGTGCACCGGACTCAATTGGTAGTCTGCGACTGCGGCAAGTTCCCTTGGGAAGGGTTGCTTAAGCAGTGCTTCCGGCAGCATGTTATTGTGCGGTTCAATCGGGTTATAGGCAACCCTGTAGGCGTTTAATCCACCCACTGTATGCGCCGGAAGTACTGGCTGATGAATAGCGTCCAACCACAGGGAGAAGCCCTTTTCCGGGTCTTCATTCTCTGGAATAATCGTGATGGTGATACGCCTTCCCAATACGTTATCCAAGGCCACCGGCAAAGAAAACACCACCGGACGGTTATCACCAATCTCCTCGCCCTTAATTTGCACCAAGGCGCCCTCAACCTGGCCATCGACTTTGATCTGCACCTTTACCGGATAGGGCAGGCTCTGCTGCCCATGGGTGCCAAAAAGTAAAGAAAGCTCGTTCAACGTACCCTGGGCACTGATAAACGAGCCTTCGTATGGCTGGCTCTTCAGAACCTCAGCAGAAGCCCTAGCAACGGTCTGCTTTCTCTCCTTACCAAGCAACTCTCTATTTAAATAGGAACGGGCATCCTCCACTTCAGTTGCCGTCCATGGCGTCATTTTGATGAGGATTGAGGGCAGCGTATCAGGCATATAGCGCTCAAAGACCAGGACATGCCTGGAAAAATCTGTCTTGCCCATCCGACTCCAGGCAAGTGACGCAGTCGTCAGCATGCGAGGGTAAAAGTGCCGGTTCAAGGAAAGAATGCCATCTTCCTTAAGATGGCTGAAGTACTCCTCATACGCTTCCACAGTCTGCAGATACACTGTCCCCAGAGCACCACTGCCCTGGGCAATACTCGAACTGGTGTGGTTGCTGAACATCTGAATAATGTCGTATTTTTTATCGGTGGAACGCAGGAAAGTACGCGCTTCACCGGTTTGATACTGTACCTGGGGGTGGTTGAAAATATTTCCTGAAAAGGCTGCGTACTCTTGTTGTGCGGCTCTCACCATGGCGCCAACCATTTCAATGGCATCAACCTGACGAGCACCAAAGGTTAGGGCAGCATGCGATTCACTGCCGACAGCAGCCCCCAAAACCAGGGTATCAGCAGAAATATCGCGTTTCAAATAATGGACAAGCGAGTTAAGGCCAAAATAATACAAGTCCGGTTGCTGGCGTATTCTTTCGCTAAATTGGGCAAAATTTCCGTCAAAGCGCCCCATCCATGATGCTTGCTGGCCACCATCAAGGGAGAAATATTTCGATCCTTCTGCTGTAAATACTTCAAGTTTGGAAACAGGATCCCATTTGACATACTCTCTCCTGCCTTGTTTTTTCCAGGTGTCCGTATCGCGCTTATCGCCATGGCCGGCAAACTCGATATACTGCCCGTGAATAAAAGGATATGCAGCCAAGGCAAGGGCAAGCGGCACAAAGAAAAGCAGGCTTTTCGCTGAAAGCGAAGATAAAAAAAAGGCAGCGAGGCACAGCATTGCCGCCAAAAGGAACAAAATACCTCCAGGCCCAAATACCGGAATAAGCGGTATCATGAGCAGGCAACCAAGGCCAGCCCCAAGTAGATCCGCAAAATACAAGCCATGGCTTTCCTTGGCACTGGTTGAAAAAATAATGGAAAGAATGATGCCCGCTATAAAAAATGGTACAAAAATGGTCAGATACATCCCTATCCATGAGAAAGTCTGTATCAGCACATTGCCTTCAAAATCCAGATTGAATGGCAAAAAATTCAAGGATTTTAAAATCATTACTGTAAAAAAAGCATAACCCAAGGCCAGTATTGGCAGCACCTTTGCCGCATCTACCTTCTCTGCCCGGAAAAAATAGATATAGATACCGCCCAATCCAAGGGAAAACATGGCAATAGTTACCACCATGTAGCCAATTGATGGATCAAGGATAACATCAAACACGCGAATAACGGTCAGCTCCAGCAAAAGGGTAACAAAGGCAATGATGCCAATTCCGATTTGTTGCCTAACAATACTCACATCAACTCCTTAGGTATGAAGGTGCAGTTCTAGACACAGGCCATCGCGTCAAAACAAAACCAGACTTGCAGGCTGGGCCAATTGAGCCAAGATCAACCTACAGAACCCTTATAGATCAATCAAGGGCTCTGTATCTTTCCATAGTTAAAATGGCAAGACAAAAGACAGGCCGGCTGCAATCAGCATGCACACCGGAATGGTGAGCACCCAGGCGGTTACAATATTTTTAACAATGCTTAGGTTAAGTGCTTTGTGCCCTTGGGTGGCGCCTACTCCCATAATGGCTGTGGAGATAATGTGGGTGGTACTCACTGGGATACCGAAATGGGAGGCGGTGAGGATAACTGTCGCAGCCGTGGTTTCTGCCGCAAAACCATGCACAGGTTTAAGCTTGATCATCTTGCTGCCCATGGTGCGAATAATTCGCCAGCCGCCAGCCATGGTGCCCAAGCCCATGGTAAGGGCGCAAGTGAGAATAACCCAGGCTGGCACTTCAAAGGTAGGGAGAGCCCCATAACTGAATAGGGCCAGGGTAATGATACCCATGGTTTTTTGCGCATCGTTGCTGCCGTGGCTAAGTGCCATGACACCGGAGGAAATCAGCTGTAGTTTGCGAAAATACACATTGACCACATGGGGCCGTGAACGTGCGCACAGCCACAACAGGGTAACCATGGTGACAAAGCCGATACAAAAGCCGATAATGGGCGAAGTTACCATGGGGAGCAGCACCTTTTTGGTGACCCCATCTATCAGCACCACTTTAAAACCGGCCTTGGCGATAGCCGCACCCATCAAGCCGCCGATCAGGGCATGGGACGAGCTTGACGGAATACCCAGATACCAGGTGATCAGGTTCCAGATAACCGCCGCCATAAGGGCACAGAGAATCACCCCCTGAGTAACAATGTCGGTCAGGACAATGCCTTGGCCAACGGTACTGGCTACGTGGGTACCGAGAAAGGCCCCCACCACGTTGAGGCAACCAGCGTAGATAACTGCGGTGCGTGCGCTGAGCACCTTGGTGGAGACCACCGTGGCAATGGCATTGGCAGAATCGTGAAAGCCATTGATATATTCAAACACTAGTGCCGTGCCGATAACAATGAAGAGCAAAGTCAAAACCATGGGACATCCTTTCGGTCAGACCGGCGCGCGTACGCCTGTACTGGCTTGGGCTGGACAGACATCAGCTGTGTTTCAGCGAAATATTGACAATCAGGTCAGAGATGGCCGAGCAGATGTCCAAAGCATTTTCAATGCCCTTGTAGATATCACGCAACTTCAGCACATGCACCGCATCATACTTGCCGGAAAAAAGCTCCTCCATGGCGGCGTAGAGAATTTCATCGCCCGTGCTTTCGATGTCCTTGATTCTGGAACTACTCCGGGCCACTTCCTTGACTGGCGCCCCATCGCGCAGGGTGGAGACCAGCTTGCGCAGTTCCTCCGCCGAGGTGCTGAGCAGATCTGCCTGCTCCTTGATGATTTCGTTGTAGGCATCGATCTTGTAGATGCGCAGGTTAACGCAGGCCTTGAGGACAACCTTGGTGGTTTGGTAAAGCCTGGAGGCGATCAGCTGAATATCTTCCCGGTCAATTGGAGTGATGAACGAGTTGTTCACCAGGCTCAGACAATTCTCTTGGGCATCAGAAGCCCTGCGCTTGTAAGTTCCCGTATGCACCAGACACTGTTCGCGCTGATCCGGGTCGGAGTGGACAATCTGGTAAAAAAGATACGCCGACAGGAGACAAACCTCGGCCCCTTCCTCAAAGTAGTCGTAAAACCTGCCTTCGGCAGGTGGCAATATTTTGGCAAGAAAACCAAGACGCATACCCATTCCTCTTGTTTATTTCCAGAATCGCCGGGGCGTGAAGTTTAGACCCCATCGCCTAACAAAACACTAACACTACAAAACAAATTCCTAACGATTTGCAAACATTTATTTATGGAATAAATATCCTATTTTTTGACTGAATAAACAGTAGGTTAGGAAATAATTTCCTGTGCCACCGCCTTGTTAGCCCACTATTTCTTCGATCTTGCGCAGTAAACGCAACCCATATCGGCTTCTAATCTAGCCTGAAAAAACCAACTGTACCATGCCCCAATTCCTTGCTGGTCAATCCGGCAAGGCAAAAACAAGCAAACAATGGAGAGTGTTATGGTACTGCGCAAGATGAAAGGTTTCCTGGTCGCCGCTGCAGTCTGTTTTGGATTAACGGCACCCATGGTCAATGCTGCTGAAAAGCTGAATTTTATTGTGACTGACCTGGAAGGATTGGAAGAGGTGCAGCGGGAATTTGGCCCCTTTAAGCAGCTGCTTGAAGACAAAACCGGCATGACCTTCAATTTCTTTCCGGTTACCAGCCGCACAGCTGCGGCAGAGGCGTTGAAATCTAAAAAGGCAGACTTTGTCCTCACCGGTCCGGCCGAATATGTGGTGCTGCGCAAGCTGACCAATTGCGAACCGATTATCGGTTTTTCTCGGCCGGATTACTATTCGTCCATCATTGCCCGCGCCGATAGCGGTATCAATACGGTGGCCGATCTCAAGGGGAAGAAGGTGGCCATGAGCGATGTTGGCTCCACCTCTGGTCATCTCGGCCCCTGCCAGATTGTGCAGGACAATGGACTTGATCCACAAAAAGATATCAGCATTGTCCACACCAGCAAAGAAATTGCCTGGGAGTCCCTTAAAAAAGGTGATGTTGCTGCCTGGGGCTTCAATGCCACTTCCTTTATCCGCTTTCGTGACAGTGATACCAGTGTTAAGCCTGGTGCATTCAAGACCATAGCCCGTGGGCCTGATTATCCCAATGACGTGCTGGTGAGCGCCCCGCATGTGGACAAGGCGGTGGTGGAAAAAGTGGTGCAGGCAATTACCGGCAACTCCGATGCCCTTATTGCAGAGATCCTCAAGGGTGAAGATAATCAAAAATACAAGGGGATGCAGTTTGTAGCCAACATTAAGGATGAGGACTACAACTACGTACGCTCCATGTACAAGAGTATTGGCCAGCCGCAGTTTGCCACCTTTGTGGGTGAATAACTTGGCCTTCACAACAGCAGAGGTTTTTGCTGACTGTCTGGAGAATACTGCTGTTAACGCACCGTTTGAAACAGCCCGGGCAGTGGCGACTGCAGCCGTTGCCGATATTGAAGTGACCGGGCTGACAAAGACCTTTGGCGGCTCCGTTCAGGTACTGCGGGATATTCATTTCTCCATTCCCAGCGGTCAGGCAGTGGCTTTGATAGGCCATAATGGTTCCGGCAAATCCACTCTCCTCAGGTGCTGTCTGCGCCTTATTGAACCAAGTGCAGGCACAATCAACCTGCTCAACAGGCCTTTTAGCAACCTGAGCGGCAAAGCCCTGCGCAACTTACGTTCGCAGGTGGGCTTTATATTCCAGCGCCACAACCTGGTGCCCAGGCTGAGTGCGCTCACCAACGTGCTCCACGGAGTACAGGCCAGAAAGAAGGGACCTTTCACCTGGTTTCACTGGATGGCTGCACAGAAAGACCGAGAAGAAGCCATGCTGCAATTGGAGCGGGTAGGCTTGGCGCACCTTGCCTTGCGTCGGGTAAACCAGCTCTCGGGTGGAGAGTCCCAGCGGGTAGCCATTGCCAGGGCGCTGATGCAGCAGCCCAAAATGGTGATGGCCGATGAGCCTGCCGCAAGTTTGGACCCGGTTGCCGGCGAAGAAGTTATGCAGCTCTTTCTACGTTGCATCAAGGAGGAGGGGCTGACGTTACTCTTTGTCTCCCACAACCTGGAGCATGCCCTGCGTTACGCAGACCGGGTTATAGGTCTGCGGGGCGGCAAACTGGAACTGGACGCGCCTGCATCCACACTGAATCTGGCCAGTCTGCGGAAAATTTATGGCTGAGTCAAGAAAGTTTACCACTTTTCCGGCCAGCGCTTCCATCCAAGTGCCACCCCGTTTCAAGCGCCCCACAGCAATTCATACGGCCCTTGTGTTGGGTACCATCATGGTGAGTATCCATGCCTTTCATGGCACGGAACTAGGCACCATGACCGTGATTGAACTTCTGGAAATGCCGGGCAATATTGGCCGCCTCTTGGGAGAAATGTTTCCGCCCTCGCTTGCAACTCTGCCTAAAATTTGGCCGGCAGTCCTGCAGACCCTGCAAATGTGCCTGGTGGGTACGGTGCTTGGCATTGCCTGCAGCATACCCCTTGGATTTTTTGCCGCCAAAAACCTTACTCCCGGTCGCCTGCCCTACTTCCTGAGCCGGAGCCTGCTTTCCCTGTGTCGCACCATTCCGGATATGGTCTGGGCCATACTCTTTGTGATCATTGTGGGGCTTGGCCCTTTGGCCGGTATGCTGACCCTGCTCATGGATACCCTGGGTTTTGCCGGACGTTTTTTTGCTGAAGCCTTTGAAGAGGTCGAAACTGAACCACACGAAGCCCTCGCCTCCATTGGTGCCACCGCCTCTGGCTCCTTTTTCTCCGTTACACTACCCAGTGCCATGCCCACCTGCATCAATACCAGTCTGTTCAGCCTGGAACGGGCAGTACAATCTTCGGTGGTGCTTGGCCTGGTAGGCGCGGGCGGTATCGGTATGCTGCTGGAAGAGCCCATGACCTGGCATCAATACCAGCAGGCGACCACCGTCATCATCACCATCTTCATCCTTTTGGTGGCGGTGGAGCAAGCAAGCGCACTGCTACGCAAACATGTCCTGAACTGACATCATGGCCACGAATACTGCCCACACCGTTTCGGTTCGGCTATCCGCTCCACCTCCACCAGGTCGTCTTGGTTCCATTCCGCTGTGGCAGTACATGCTGCTCCTCGCAGGAGCAGCACTGTTTCTTGTTTCCCTGGAAGGAGCTGGGCTTAGCGGCGTCAGCCGCGAGACGTTGCTGCGTTTGCCACAGCAGGTCTTCTATATTGGCCAACAGATGTTCCCGCCCAGTCTTGATCGTCTGATGACCGTGGTCACGGCAATTGTTCAAACCCTTGAAATGGCGCTGACAGGTTGCCTCATTGGTATACCCATCAGCCTGGCAGTAGCGATCCTCTGCTCACGCAACCTAAGTCCGCATCCGCTCGTCTATCTGGTAAGCCGTGCCGTGGTCACCCTGCTGCGCACCACCCCTAGTCTTATCTGGGCAATCCTGATGATTGCCACTGTCGGCCTGGGCCCACGAGCCGGTACCCTGGCCCTGGTTATAGCCAGCATCGGGTTTTGCGCCCGCTTTTATGCGGAAGCCATGGAAGAAACCGATCCCGGCCCCAGAGAAGCCCTGACAGCCATCGGCGCAGGCAAGATCAGTGCCATCTTCTGCGCTGTGTTACCAGCCGCCATACCTGCGCTCATCAATACCACGCTGTTCAACCTTGAACATACTACCCGCTCTTCCGCTGTGTTGGGCATTGTGGGCGCTGGCGGCATCGGCATCGAGCTTCTGGTTTCGCTGCGCACATTCCGCTACGACGAGGCTGCAACCATCCTCATCCTCGTGTTTTTCCTGGTCATGGGTGTAGAACAGGGCTGCGCCTGGGTACGCCGCCGATTTCTTATGAACAGTTAGTTAACTTCCTTCTTCAGATAAAAAATCAGGATCCTTTATGGAATTTTATACACAAACAGGCACTGCAGCACGTACTGATACGGCCCATCTCGACTGGAATGAACGCTGGCAAAGCGAAAAAGGTCGTGCAGACTGGATCGAACCAGAAACATTTATTTTGCAAACAATCCCCCTGCTGCAGGCAAGAGGGGTACGCACCGTGCTGGATTTGGGCTGTGGCGTGGGCAGGCATGCCCTTGCTTTGGCTGAAGCTGGTTTTGATGTCCATGCCATGGACGCAAGCCCGGCGGCGCTGGATTATGTTGCCAGGCAATGCCAAGAACAATCCATGAGGATGAAACTTCACAATGCAGAGATGGTCGCCCTGCCCTTTGCCAGCCAGTGCTTTGACTATGTACTGGCCTGGAATGTTATCTACCACGGCGACCTGCCAGTAGTGCTGCGTTCAATCCTGGAAATTTTGCGAGTGCTTAAACCAAAAGGGTTGTTCCAAGGCAGCATGCTTTCCAAGCGCAACACAGAAATAGCTCAAGGTCAGCCCATTGCACCCAATACCTTTATCAACAGCGATAACTTTGAAAAGCGGCATCCCCACTACTACGCCAACGCACAGGAAATCATCTCTCTATTCAACGGCTTTGAACCGCTACATGTGCAGGATGTGGAACACAGCAGGCCGGGCTCCTTTCACTGGCATCTGCTCATGGAAAAAATTTCTCTTTAATGCCAAATCCACCCCAACCACTGCGTGTGTCGGCAACGGTTAATACCCGTGGAGCTCCTGAGTATGCACGCCGCGCCGTATGAAGCTTACCTCTCAGGTTTCAATTTTTTAAATATTGGCATAACACCGTAGCCAATAACGACGAAAAAACTTGCCATGTATATGTCTTGCCCGCCCATGTCTTTCAGCATCACCAATGCCGTTGTTGTCACCCCGGAAGCCGTGCTTGACTCCGCCTCAATTCGCGTTGAAAACGGCCGCATCATAGATCTGATGGAGCGTACCGGTCCGCACACAGGTACAGACGTATACAATGCCAGAGGAGCACTTCTCTTGCCCGGCTTGGTGGACATCCACGCTGACTCACTGGAAGCAGCCATTGCCCCCCGGCCAGCTGCACCCTTTGACCCGGATTTTGTGTTGCCCGCCTATGATGCTCATCTTGCTGCCTGCGGCTACACCACGGTTTTTCATTGTGTTGGCCTGGCGGATCTGGGAAATGCGGCCAAGCCTATGCGCACCCGTGAAAAAGCCGCATCCATCCTTGCCGCCCTGCGCACCTTCAGTCCGCAGGCAACGGTTCGCACTCGCATTCACCTGCGTTATGAGGTCACCGATATCGATTCTCTGCCGCTTCTGGAGCAGTGGGTGTGTGAAAATAAGGCTGATATGCTTTCCCTGATGGATCACACCCCTGGACATGGGGTATTTGAGGATGTGGCTGCTTTTCGCAGGTATGCCGCCCGCTCAGGCCAATCTTTTGCGGCAAGCGACACCATGCTGCTGGAATTGGCCAAGCGCCGCGACCTAGTGGATGCAAAAGCCCTGCACAATCTGGTAAGCCAGTGCCATAAACAAGGCCTCACCGTGGTTTCCCATGATGATCACAGCGTCGAAAAGCTGGATTGGGCCCTGCAGCTGGGTATTTCTGTGGCAGAATTTCCCGTGACCATGCAGGCAGTTGATTATGCTCGCAGCCGGGGTATGCAAACGGTATTTGGCAGCCCGAATTTCATTCGCGGCCACTCACATGCAGGTAATCTCAGTGTGCGTGAACTGGTACAGGCGGGCAAGGCAGATATCCTCTGTCTGGATTACGCGCCCATGTGCTCTTTGCCGGCACTCTTGCAGATGGCTCGCCTGGGCCAGGAAAAATCCTTTGCTGCCGCAGCCCGACTGTTCAGCCTGAATCCGGCACAGAGCGTAGGCATGGACAAGGAGACAGGCTCCATCGAAAAGGGCAAAGCAGCCGATTGCATCCTGGTAGATCCAAGCGGTGCGATGCCTAAGGTACTAGCCACCTTTGTAAACGGGCAGGCCGTGTATTTGTCTGGTCAGCAGCTGTGCCCGCATCGTTATTATCATGCCCCGGCATCCTGCTGCTGAATTGGCCCGACCTGGCGCCTGGGTGGTGTTCCTATGAGGGAAAAACGCCAGATCGAGCAGACTCTAGTTCATTGTTTATCGTTCCACTACCGCGGCAATCCCCATTCCTCCGCCGATGCACAGGGTGGCCAGACCGCTTTTTGCATCTCTTTTTACCATTTCATGGAGCAGAGAGACCAATATACGGGTACCAGAAGCACCGATCGGATGGCCGAGAGCAATGGCTCCGCCATTGACATTGACCTTGTCCATATCAAAACCCAGTTCCTTGGCAACTGCAACACTTTGCGATGCAAAGGCCTCATTAGCCTCAATCAGCTCGATTTCTTCCACTTTCTTGCCGGCCTTTGCCAGCGCCTTCGGGGAAGCGGCCGCCGGGCCGATACCCATAATTTTCGGATCGACCCCTGCGGACGCGTAGCCTGTTAATTTTGCCATCGGCTGAATGCCCAACTCCCTGGCCTTGTCGGCAGCCATAACAATGACCACCGCTGCACCATCGTTGATGCCGGAGGCATTAGCAGCAGTAACCATGCCTTCGGCTTTGAATGCAGGCCTCAGCTTGTTGACCTTTTCCAGTGTAGAGCCCGGGGTGTTGTGTTCATCGGTATCAAACACCAGGGGCTCACCTTTTCGTTGCGGAATTGGCACCGGAACGATCTCATCCTTAAAGCGACCAGCAGCAATGGCAATTTCGGCTTTTTTCTGTGATTCAACCGCAAAGCGATCAAGTTCTTCCCTGGTAAGATTCCATTGTTCACAAATATTTTCAGCCGTTACTCCCATGTGACAGTTATTCATTGCACAGTGCAGGCCATCATGCACCATCATGTCGATCAGTCCATTTTTCGGAGCGTTCATTCTGTAACCGAAACGGGCTTGCGGCAGAGCATAGGCGGTGGCGCTCATATTTTCCATGCCGCCGGCCACGATAATGTCTGCATCGCCGCATTGAATGGCCTGTGCCGCCATAACAACAGCCTTAAGGCCACTCCCGCACACCTTATTGATTGTCACCGCAGGGATTTCCTGGGGAATGCCTGCCTTCAATGCGGCCTGACGGGCAGGATTTTGCCCCAGGGAACCAGTGAGGACGCAACCAAGGATCACCTCATCAACCATTTCCGCTTTGATACCGGCCCGTTTTAAGGCATCGCCAATCACAATGGCTCCCAACTCTACCGCCGGGATATTTTTCAAGGAACCACCAAACTTACCAACAGCCGTACGACAAGCACCTACCAAAACTATTTCACGCATGTTCCCCCTCCTGTTTTAAAATTACGTGTAAAGCCGACACACCACATGCTGCGACTGCACAAATCAAAACAGCACAACCTGAACAATCGCTTCTCTTAACCATACAGCCCCAACAAGGGCGTATCCGCTGGGTTCGCCACTGACCACAGTCCCCCAGATTCTATTTTTTGCCAAAGGACCTCACGACTACAAGCAATTCTTCTTCCATATGGGCAAAAACCCTCTTCACCCAGATGTTTGTTATGGTTAACCCGACTGGAACAGGTATGCCACAAAAAATAACACTCCCAGGCATCCCATGAGTTGATGAAGATCTTCTCGCCATTGATACAAAGAAAACATCTGCCGATCTTTGACCTGGAATGGAACGGCGGCGACGCCAAATAGATGATGTGGACGGTCTTCTTCAGGGTGAAGCGAAACACTGCCCTTTTAGGAAGTTGTTTCAAGCGCAGCAGGAGCGATGCTGGGCTATCTCCAGCAAAGACAGTCGAACAACTGACCACCGCCCGCCGCCATACTGGCACGTGAACAGCAGTGGTCGCGCATGGACAGGTCCCTTCCCGTCCTCAAACAGGCGCTGCGCACTTCGAGTGTGGAAAGCGAAGGACTTGAAACCATTGTTGCCCCCAAGAGGATTTGTGGACTTGGGAAGTACCGCACAATGAATTCAGTACTGAGGAATTCCTGACCATATGTTTTGAGCACAAGCCCTGCGCAGTCGAGGAACCGATGGTGACGCAAGGGGAGCGAAATGACCATCTGTTTTGTATCAACACGAACAGTGTCAAAGTTTCCTCCAGCGGCAGCAAAAAGGAAATTTTCGACCGCCCAGAACCGCGACCATTTAGCAGGCGGAGGCCTGTTTACCCCGTCGGTCTAGACTGTCACTCTGATCGCACTCATTCGGGTACAGGCATGCCTCTTGCCCTGGTCTGCGCAACAAGTCGTTCCGCTTTTATAACACCTTTGACAACACCTGGGCATTTCTGGGACGATGCAAACTCGAGCGTTTTGACCAGACAACAAAAGTCCTAGTGCAATCCTTGAATCAGCATGGGCATTCCGTGGGTCGCGGCTTTCGAGCCGAAACCTGTATGCGTCAATTGGTAGGCGTCAATTGGTAGACTGGCCTTTTCGGTGAGGATCGGAAGACGAGAAAATGCCCGCATCCTCCTGGGACGATAAATGTAGGTGGTAATTCCGGTGAATGGCGATGCTCTCTACCAGTACCTGCCGGTATAATTGTCGGAATACAGCCCTATCAGCTGCTGGAAAACGATTCCTTGGTGCATTTCCGGTTTGACCAATTTATCCAGGAGGGACAGCTGAACATTCTCCTGCGCTGACAGACATGTTCAGCCCTGCTGCTCTACATCCCCTTGAGTTGAAAACTGTAGTACCGGCCCCCAGAGCAGACAAACGCGAACATTATAGATGTCGCTTCTTCTTGGTGGTATTGTCACCACCTCCAGATCGACCAGGGCCGGATCCCAACCCGCGCTTTGCTCTTGTACCTTAAGCTGCATCTCGGTGATCAGCGCTTCCAGTTCCTGGCCCAAACGCAGCACCTCGTTCTGGGCTAGTTGCACATCCTGCCGTTCTTTCATGAGCTGACCAGCACTGCGTACACCACGGGCCGATTTGTTGGCCGTGGTGCTGGACAGCACTTTCCTCCCCAAAAAAGCGCCCAGAATGGCCGAGCCAACAGAGATAGCCGTTTCCATGCCCTTTGCCCGTACGTCGCTCTCCTCCTTACTGAGCCTGGCCTCGGCCCGCTGCAGCCGATCTTGCAGCTGCTGCTGCTTTTTGGCATAGCCTTGCTCAAGGGCTACGATTGCCGTCTCTTTTTTCTCTGCCAGAGCACTGGCAATACGCTGCCGGAAAGATTGCTCCGACTCATCCGGAGTCGATTCCAGATTCAGCTCCTTCACCCGAAAAAGGCGCAGGGACTGGGTGCGGTACAGGTGATCAGCCAATCGCTTGCTTTCCTCGCCAAAATCCTTGCGCACCTTCATATCAGCCGGCAAATCGGCAAAAAGTGCCGAGCCAGGTGCATCGCTTTGTAACTGATCAACCGCAATGGCAAATGGTGTGGCCAGCTCCCAGTTGGTCGTTTCGCCGCTTAAGGGAAGGGACAATTGCAGCTGGATTTCTGTGGTCTGATCAATACCTCTGCGCTGATCGACGTTGCGCACCGAGGCCAGCCCCAAAAGCGAAGCACTGTACTGTTGCTCCGCCTTTGGCATGGGTGACGGCACAAAATACTGGGTGATTGCACCAGTAAGCAGCGGTTTTGTCGCACTGAAGGACAGTTCGCCAGCGGCAGCTGCTGGCGCCTCTAAGGCAGGAGTCTGCCTACTTACGGCAGCATCCCCAGTCGGGTCGAGCCTGGACAGTTCCGCCAGCGCCACCGGCCCCTTGAGATACGACATCACCCAGCGGGTGCTGAACAGCACCGGTCCATCCCGATGGGCCGAATACATGAGAAAGTGGCGTTCCTTCAGGGAAGCCAACAGGTTGCGAATACCCTCACGATCAAATTTTGCATTACCGCCACCCATACCTGCGACCACCCGGTCCTGATCCTGCCGGGTTTGTAGGCGGCCAACAAACCAAGTACCAATGTTTGCCAGCCCCTTGTAATCTAAATCGACCGGGTTCTGGGTGGACAGCACCACACCCAGACCAAAGGCACGTGCCTGCTTGAGCAAAAGCAGCATCGGCTCCTTGGAGGGAGGATTGGCGGTTGGCGGAAAATAGCCAAAAATCTCGTCCATATACAACATGGCCCGCAACCCGCTGGTTCCCTCCTGACGCCGCATCCAACCGATCAAGCGCCCGAGCAGCAGGGTTACGAAAAACATCCGCTCCCGATCGCTGAGATGGGCAATAGAAAAAATACTGATGCACGGTTTCCCCTGGCCGCTGTACAGCAAATTTTCAATACGAAGGGAGTCCCCCTGCATCCAGCTGCTGAACGAGGGACTGGCAATCAGGGTATTGAGTTGCATGGCAAGTTCCATGCGCTTGTTTTGCGGGTAAAAGGCATCGACAGGGAATACACCGATTTGCGCAAAAGGCGGCTGTGCCACAGCACCGATGAGCGCAGCTAGGTTCAGGGATTCTCCCTTTCCCCAGTAATGCAGGACAATCGAGGCCAGCAGCACGTGTTCGCGACTTTTCATGGGGTCGGCCTCAATACCCAAAAGACCTAGCAAGGATGAGACTGAGGCGTTAACCATTTCGGTAAGCGTATCTTTTTCCGCCAGGATCTCAGGTGGAGGGGCATCCAGGCTGTCCAGTACAGATACCATACGGCCGGCGGAACTGCCGGGGCTGTAGACGGTGAAGTCTGCATTTTCGCGCAGGCGGCGTATGCGTTCGCCATCCTGCTGCCAATCTGCCAGGCCTTGTTGCCAGCTGGCAGCAGTCTGGGCGGCCAAATCCGGTACACTCATTTTTTTCCGCGCCGCTGCGGCCGGATCAATCCAGGGCTCGAAGTCCGCTGGAGCCAGTTCCGGAAAGGTGAGCAGCAGGTTGCCCATATCTCCCTTGGGATCAATGACGATGGCTGGTATACGATCCAGTGCCGCCTCCTCCAAAAGGGCAATGCCCAGGCCGGTTTTGCCGCTGCCGGTCATGCCGATAATGGCGGCATGGGTGGTGAGCTGCTTGCTTTTCAGCAGCAGCGGCATCACACTCTCCTTGCCACTTGCAGCATCCACTTCACGACCAAGATAAAACAGGTCCAGTTGTTCAAAAGTCTCAGGTGTTGCAGTCATATACCTTCCTTCCCCCTTGTACAAAAACCGCTCTTTTGGAACACATATTCCCCTTGTACAAGTGCGTGTTTCAAGTATTTATAGAATATTCAAAGCGGTTTGCCGCATGATCAATTTTTGCTGCAGGATAAAACGGAGTAGCCGCACATGCAACAACGCAATCGGTCCTGGCTCGTTTCTATTGGTATTGCCGCACTTTTTGCCGTTCCCAACGCGACTGGCCGCTATCAGGCCAGTATCAGGCCCGTAGTTTCCTTTGATATAGCGGTCGAAAAAAATATCAACCAGCCGCCTGCGCTGCAAATATACTATGACCAGGGAAAGGGCTTCAGTGAAAAACATGCCATACAGGTGGTGTTGCCTGCAAAAGCTGAGGTAAAAAAAATTCAGGCACACTTGCCAATTACCAGACTGCATGCCCTTCGCCTGGATTACCTGAACGGACCAGGTACAGTAACCATTGCCAACCTGGTTATTACAGACCCCTTTGGCCTGGTGCTGGCAGCAAATTTCACCCCTGCGCAATTCATCCCGCATCAAACCAAAAGCGTAGAGCAGCAGGGTGGAAAATTCACCGTACAAACCATACAGGATGCCGATGATCCCTATGTCGCCCTGCCCTTTCAGCCGGCTTTGAGCGCACCGACACAAGGGAAAATATGGCCTAATCTTGTTTTTGGTCTGAAGATTTTTTTTAGCATCAGCATTGCCGTTGAAATCCTGTTTCTCATCATAGGGAAAAGTTGTATCAACGATTGGCTCAGGCGAAAAACACCGGGATGTTCAAGCGAGTAATGCATTCGGCCGCGTCAAACGGCTGCAAATTTCGGGAAACGCCGTCTTAAGTAGCAGGCCAGAGCCAAACAGATACACGTCACGCTCAGGCCCGACAGCAAAAAAGGAGGCCTGTAGCGCAGCGTGATGGCATAGTCGCCAGGAGAAGCGAGAAAAACACCTGAAAAACCGAAATCGAGTTGCAGTAGCGGCTCTTTTTCACCATTAACCTTGAGTTGCCAGCCACGGTCAAAAGGAATTGGGAAAAAGAGGATACCGGGCCGGTCTAAAGCAATGGATCCGGAAAAATACTGCTGATTCCAACTCGTTAACGTGAAACCGCCTTCGCCCTTTCGGGAAGACTGCTCTGCTGCTGACGCAGTCCCATAATGGGGAATTCCCGGAATATCATGTACTGAGACAACTGTATCAGCCACAAGCGCGAGTTGCTCATTCGGAGCCAGGTGCTGAAAGGCTTGCGGACTGATCTGTTGGTAAAAGATCTGACCAAAAGGCTGCACCTTGTTATTCTGGTAAATGCGCACATCACCAACGCTGTGCAATAAAGAAAAATTATTCAAGCCGCTGCACTCCGCCTCGTCTCGACAGAGAAAGTATTTGACTCCCAAAAGAGATTGCAGATCGGATTTTTTTTCCAGACCGAATCTAAATGAATCCAGGCCGGGAGAATTTTCAGAAAGATGGAAATTATAAAAGAAATTCCTCATCCCGGCAGCAGCAAAACCGAGATAGGATTCAGTGCCAAAGTAATTTTGGACCAAGGAATCATTAAGGTAAACATCTCTATATCCTTTTTCCACTCTGTAAAAAGTATGGTCCTCTTCTGACAGGAACTGTATGGCATTACGTGTTGCCGTATTAAAATAATATTCTCCGCGCGCGTAAAAAAAAGGCTTCAGAGAGCCGGGAGCAGTTCTGACCGTTTGCCTGGAAAAAAAAATAATTTCAATAACTAAAACGACAAACAAAACATATTTGAATTTATTGAACCCTTTACTCCAGCAAAAAATACATACAACTCCTAAACAAACAAAGAGCAGGGAATAAGAGAGGACATTTTTGGACAAATGAAAATTAAAATATGGGCTCCAAGCAGTATTAAACAAAAGTGCAAGCGCTAATAATGAGCAAAAAAACAGTATACCTATATTAAATTTCAATTTATTTTTACTGCTTGTTAAAAAATTTAATATAATTAAAGATGGAAATAATATGTAAAAACTAAAATATAAAGACAAATACTTTAAACTGTCACTAACAAACACATTGAGCATGAGTGATAACCATGGAACGAGCATGACGGTCGTGAGAACAGCAAAAAAAATCCATAAAAATTTGTAGTTTTTATTATTCGTAAAAAAAGAACATAAAAACACAATAAAAACGAATGACCCGACGTA
The DNA here is from genome assembly GCA_012744275.1 of Desulfobulbaceae bacterium. Lineage (GTDB taxonomy): Bacteria > Desulfobacterota > Desulfobulbia > Desulfobulbales > Desulfobulbaceae > Desulfobulbus. The sequence continues at coordinate 1,176 of JAAYIE010000088.1, read as the reverse complement.
TGATGTTGATTGTTCTAAATAATTTTTCTCTCCATGATACAAAAACCACGAATACAGTGCATCAGGAGATATTGTACGCAAAGTAATGCTTAAGAAATTGTTTAAACTAGTAAAAATTTGACCAGTTCCATGAGAAGTAACGTGTTGAAAAGAACTATGTACACGTGCTGAAGATACAAATGTATTAATATCTGAAAAATAGAAAAAAGAACCTAAAAACAAGCCAAATATGAATATGATGGCTAATTTGGCATACAAAATGAATATTTTTTTATTAAAACCAAAATCGTTAACATATCTGTATGCTACATAAAAAAAACCAAAAAATGCGGTTTGCAATAATTGTATTTCTCTTTTCAGAGGAATAAGCCCGATAAGAATAACAAGTGGAAACCAATATCTATCTTGGTACCACATTTCAAATAAATATAAAAATAGCGCGGCAAAAAGTGCGTAATTTAAATAATGATACCAGTGAGAGTTTAAAATCATGTATCCACTAAAGGAATACATAATTGCACCTGCATATGATACCGAGGGTGATAAACCTATTTTTTTGAGGAATGCATGAAAAATTAAGGCAGAAGCCAAAAATTTTAAAAAAATAACAACAGGGACAGCATCAATATAAGTAGAGTTATCAAATAAAAGATAAATTAATTCAATAGGACTTGTATTTAACATTTCTGGGAAAATATTAGCACCTAAGCCAAACTGAAACGACCAGAATGGAAAATACAATTCTTTTAAATTACTTATCCTAAAATATTCAATGGGATAAAATTGCTGAATAGTGTCTGCTGCAAAAGCTCCAAACACAAAAAGCCTGTCAAATAAAAAATATTCTCGATAAACAAAGCACCATATACATAAAACTGTTAGAGCAAGGCAGTAATGATCGTTTTGTATAATGAACGTTCGCAGTTTGTGTGAGTAATTTGATATGACATTGCCATTACAGTTCTGTTCATTTAATTGTGATTGCATAATGAGCTTTAAACCCTATGTTGACCACCATTATATGCGTAAATTTTCTTATAAATACCTTGTTACAATCAAAGCTCATTACGGTCGTTTGATCCTGCCCGTTTTGAGTGGACGGTGAATTCAAATAGCAAGCGCACCACGCAGAGCCTGGCTAAAAACTTCAGCGGGAGTCTGGTAGTTTAAACATTT
>JAAYIE010000087.1 GCA_012744275.1 Desulfobulbaceae bacterium | reverse complement strand
GGTGTTACAGTGGGCGACAATAAAGCGACACGCTTAAAAAACGCTTGAAATTGTAGGCATGAACCGCATCAAGCGCAAGGGGTTGCATTCCCTTCAACAAATTGCTCCTTCCAAATCCAATTTAAAAATACTCTCAAGGTGTTTCGGAACATGCAATGCAAGCACGCACAGGTACGTCTTTGCAAGCAGTTGCCGATACCGGCACAAATAATGCTTTGATCGGAAATCGGGATTGCATATTTTATGCAAAAGCATTTGGCAGTTTACGGTATTTTTCGCGAATCAGCATATTAAAATCCATGTGAAAATGCCTTAATTTTTGAATGGACCAGGCAGGGTTATCTGGCCATAAATCCAGAAAGTTATGTACAAACACAATTGTTTGTGCATCATCCACATGTTCAGAGCAGAGATGAAAATCAGGGAGGCTGAAAAAATCTACGTTAGGCTGTCTTCAGAGTACGCCCTGCAAGGATTTTCCGATGCCTACATAGACGTGTTAATATGGTATGGAAAAAGATGGCGCAGGCGGATAAGACAGCTCTCATGTGCTCAGCACCGCACGTCCTGCATACATTTGCCGAAGCCGGGCCACATGGTGCATGACGTGGAGTTGAGATGGAAATTAGCACAGACTACATACATACATGAATGTTTATTTAAATGCGAGGAAAATATCATGATACGGCTCTTTCTGATTAGCGGTGGAATCTTTGCTTTTGCAGGTGTATTGGCCAGATCTCTAAGCGCGCACGCCCTTTTAACCCAACTCAATGCAAGTGGCAAACTGGATAACTTCAACCTGGCTGCTGATTACCTGCTCGTGCACGCCCTGGCACTTGTTGCCATTGCCCTGCTCGGCCGACTTGCTCCACACCCAACTTTTTTCTGGAGCGGTTGGGCATTTCTTGCAGGAAGTATTCTCTTTCAAGGGACAGTACTGATCAAATGCTTTGCCCCCATGGGAGCACTGGGTGTTTTGACACCCCTGGGCGGGCTGTTTCTGATGCTTGGCTGGCTCTTGCTCGCCTGGGGCGGACTGGCTGCACGGTTTTAATGTCTTTATATGAGATTTTCTCCCATTCTCTTAAGGGGATTATTGAAGTGGGTTTATTGAGACAGGGGTGTAAGCAATGAACTGATCCATTGTTAAGGAGAGGTCCGATGAAGAACCGCATCCGTTACAGCACTGCATTTTAAGCCAAGTGGCCTAGCCACATCTATACCCGCACTGGTGGCCGTGAACAGGTCAATATTGTCGCATCTGACGGTAAAAAAAAGCCTCAGCCAAGACGAGCGCATGCAATCGCCGCATGTTTATTTTTTCACCTGCATTGTCTGCATTTTCTGCAAACTGGCAGAAGGGCTGCGCTAGGAAGTTGTCAAACGCTAATCAGCGCCCTTTTCCTTCTGTTCTTTCTGTACATGCTTTCCTTTTTCTTCTAGCGCAGGGGCTGCGGGCTCAGGCTGTGGCGTTACCGCCATAACAGTTTCTGTCTGGGTTTTTCTGCCCTGACGCTGATACGTGTTCACTGCGCGGTTGTGCTCAGCAAGCGTCTTGGAAAAGACATGCGAACCGTCATTCCGCGACACAAAATAAAGGGCATCAGACTCATCCGGCTTAAGCACCGCCTCAAGCGCAGCCTTGCCTGGGCTGCAGATGGGCCCCGGAGGCAAACCAGGAATGACATAGGTGTTGTGACTGGTTGGGGTGCGCAGATCTCCCCTGCGCAGGTTACCTTTAAAGGCTTCGCCCATGCCGTAGATAACCGTTGGATCAGACTGCAACGGCATGCCCAGCTTGAGCCGGTTTAAGAACACGCGGGCAATAAGTGGCCGCTCGCCAGCCTGCCCTGTTTCCTTTTCTACCACCGAAGCCAGGGTGACGATCTCATGCTGGCTGAGGGTTAATCCCTTGCTTTCTGGCAGGGAAGCCCAGACACGATGAAAACTATGCACCATCTGACGGATCAGTTCTTCTTCCCTCATGCCCCGCACCATAAGGTAGGTATCCGGAAACAAATAGCCTTCAAGACTTCCTACCTCCAGTTGCAAGGTGCGGATAAAGGCCGGGTCGCGGCTAAGCTGCAAAAACCTGGCCATATCCACCCAACCACTCTGGGCAAACACTGCGGCAATCTGCTCCAGACGCAGACCTTCAACAATGGTAACCGGATGACGCAGCACATCACCCCTGGCAATTTTGTCGAGCACTTCTGGAGGCGTCATGCCAGGAGAAAAACGATATTCACCCGCCTGCAATTTTGGCCCCAAGCCGGTGAAACGCAGATAGGCCAGGTAGCGGACATCATTGACAATGACTCCCTTACCGGCCAGAAGCGTCCCTATCTGCCTCACTCCAGCTCCCTTGGGAATGAGCACCGTCACCTCGGTCAAAAGCGGAGACGGCGTACGATAATAATGCCAGAACCAGAACCCCAGCGCTGTGGCAATGCTGCACAGCAGCACAAAAGCTGCGGCTAGCCAGCGTATCCATACTTTGTCTATCATCGCCATGGTGCAAAAAAACCTCTAAAAAAAACTCCCTGCTCCATACGGTGGAGAACAGGGAGTTGCAAGCAAACTGACAGTGAAGCGCCTGGTCAGGCCTTCTTTTCGCGGCTACCGCCGGCTTGGGTAGCACGCTTCCTGCGGGGTGCAGGCTGCGGACTTTCGCCCAGGGCATGGGCGATAACCTCGTCCATGTGCTGCACCGGGTAAAAGGTTATTTTATTGCGCAGTTCATCCGGAATCTCCACCAGGTCCTTCTGATTTTCCTCGGGGATGAGGATTTTAGTGATGCCGGCCCGCAAAGCGGCCAGGGCCTTATCTTTCAAGCCGCCGATGGGCAGCACCCGACCACGCAGGGTAACCTCTCCAGTCATGGCCAGGCCACGTTGCACCGCCTTACCGCTAATGGCGGAAAAAAGTGCGGTGGTCATGGTGATGCCTGCAGAAGGCCCATCCTTTGGAATGGCCCCGGCCGGCACATGGATGTGAATATCCACCGTGTCAAAATAATCCTCACTCACACCCAGAGAAGTGCCACGGCTGCGGCAGTAGCTCAGGGCCGCCTGGGCAGATTCCTTCATCACTTCACCAAGCTGGCCGGTGAGCAGCAGTTTGCCCTTGCCCGGCAAAATCGATGTTTCAATCTGCAAAAGCTCGCCGCCCACTTCCGTCCAGGCCAGGCCAACCGCCAGACCGGGCTGTTCGCTGGTATCCACCTCGCTTTCGGGCAGAAACTTGGGTGGGCCCAGGTATTTTTCCAGCATCTTGTCTGAAACCACATACGGCCCCTTACCGCCTTCGGCCACCCGCCGGGCAATCTTACGACAAACCTTGCCCAGGGCGCGTTCCAGGTTGCGCACCCCGGCCTCGTGCGTGTACTGCCGAATAATACGCTGGAGAATGGCATCTTCAAGCCGCACCTGGCTCGGACGAATACCCGAAGCCTCGATCTGACGCGGCAGCAGATACTTACGGGCAATGGCCATCTTCTCTTCCAAGGTGTAGCCTGAAAGCTGAATCACCTCCATGCGGTCCAAAAGTGGACCAGGGATGGTATCAGAGCGGTTGGCCGTGGTAATAAACATCACTTTGGACAAATCAAAGGGCAGGTTCATATAGTGGTCGGAGAAGGTGTTGTTCTGCTCCGGGTCCAGCACTTCCAAAAGCGCTGAGGAGGGATCGCCACGGTAGTCTTCCCCCACCTTGTCGATTTCATCGAGCATAAATATCGGATTATTGGTTCCCACCGATTTCAACCCCTGTAAAATCCGACCCGGCATGGCGCCAATATAGGTGCGACGGTGGCCACGAATTTCGGCCTCATCGCGCATGCCGCCGAGGGAAAGGCGGTAAAATTTACGTCCCATTGCCCGGGCAATGGCCTGGCCGAGCGACGTTTTGCCCACGCCCGGCGGGCCGACAAAGCAGATGATTGGCCCCTTGGTATCCTGATTGAGCTTACGCACTGCCAAAAACTCAAGAATACGATCTTTGATTTCTTCAAGACCATGGTGGTCTTCATCCAGCACCTCGGCAGCCACCTTAAGATCCAGCATGTCTTCAGAAGACTGCTTCCAGGGCAGATCAAGAAACCAGTCGATATAGGTGCGGATAATGTTGGCCTCGGAGGCGTCTGGATGCATCATCTCCAGGCGTTTGAGCTGTTTTTTCGCTTCCTTCTTGGCATACTTTGGCATACGTTTTTTTCGCAGTTGCCGCGCCAGCTCCTCAATTTCCTGGGAATAGCCGTCATCATCGCCAAGTTCACGGCGCAGGGCCTGAATCTGCTCGCGCAGGAAATACTCCCGCTGACTGCGCGACATTTCCTCTTTGGCATCTGACTGAATCTTGGCCTGTACCGTGGATACTTCCAGTTCCTTGTTAAGCAGTTCCGCCACCAGCTGCAGGCGGTCTATCGGATCGATGGTTTCAAGTATTTTTTGCGATTCCACCGCCTTCAGGCGTAAATTTGAGCCTACTAAATCGGCCAGCCGGCCCGGTTCCTCAATATTGTTAATGATCATCATCAGATCTGCCGAGAGATGCCCGCGCAACGACATGATCTTCTCCATCTGCTCGCGCACCGTGCGCATGAGCGCCTCGGTTTCCACTGAAATTTCACCAGCTTCGGGCTCTTCGATCAGGTCTAGCTCAACCTTGTAAAAAGGCCGTTCCTGCTGCACCTTGCGAATACGAGCCTTGGACAGTGCCTGCACCAGCACCTTGAGGCGTCCGTCTGGTAATTTGAGGGTGCGCATGATCATAGCTACCATACCCACCTGATACAGGTCATCGCTGCGCGGATCATCCTGGGTCGGATCTTTCTGCGTTACCAGCATAAGCAGCTTTTGTCCGGCCAGGGCATCGTTCACCGCCTCAACCGAGCTGGGCCGCCCCACAAAAAGCGGAATGATCATGTAATTGAAAACCACCACATCCCGCACTGCCATCAAGGGTAAAATTTCTGGTATTTCAAGATCCTGCGGTGCCTCTCCCATTTCGGCAGAACCGTGGGGCCGGGTATCATCAAAATCCACGCGTATCTCCTTGCATGCCACTTATGCACGCTACTGCATCAAAAACATAAGAAAATTAGTTTCAAAATATTCGGACAAATGTAAACATGCCATAGGTGAAGTCAAGCCAATGGCTACATACGCACATGCTTTTACTTGCAGTGCCAGAAAAGCCGTCCTATCGTGCGCTCTTTCGTTAACTAAGGAGTATCAATGCCCACCAGCCCCAGTTCTTTTTTCAATCTCGATTCCTGCACCCATGCCGCGCTCTTTAGCGGCTGCAGCCAAGTCTGGCAGGCCTTGGCCGGACTGAAAGAGTATGTTCGCAACCAGCTGCAGCAAGACTGCACCATTTTGCCCAAAGGCAACGGCATCCCCCTGACCAGACATCTTATTGTGCATGAAGGCCGTGTCCTTCAGGGAGATGAATATGAGATCAACTCCGGCAGCATCGCCCGGGGAGAATTGCTGGTACAGGGAAAAGAAGGCCCGCTTGTTGGCGCATCAGTCGTTATGGCAGGCGCAGTGCTCATGGGTGAAGGCATCGCCATTGGCCGGGGCGTGCTGGTGGAGCCAGGCGCGCTTATCAAGGGTCCGGCCCTGATCGGTGACCTTTCAGAAATTCGGCACACAGCCTATTTGCGCGGCTACTGTGTAATCGGCAAACGCTGCGTGGTGGGCCACACCACCGAGGTTAAGCATTCTGTTTTTTTGGATGATGCCAAAGCCGGGCATTTCGCCTATCTGGGCGATTCCATTTTGGGCGCTGATGTGAATCTGGGCGCCGGCACCAAATGCGCTAACTTGCGTTTTCTTCCTGGCAATGTTCTGGTCAGCGTGGGCAAGGAGCGGGTAAACAGCGGCCTGCGCAAATTCGGCGCTATCCTGGGCGATCGTGTGCAAACCGGCTGCAACTCGGTCACCAGCCCGGGCGCAGTTATCGGACCGGATTCGCTGCTTATGCCGAACGCTACCGCAGCTTCGGGAATACATCCCGCCAAAAGCCTGCTCCGCTAGCGGCCTCAGTTCCGTAGGGATCGCCGCCGCCATGTTCGTACAGGGCAAAGAAGAAGGCAAAGAGAATTCCCATGGTGAAAAAAATTCGGATGATGCGTGTCCAGTGCGGCCGCACTGTATGCCCTGCCAGACGACGGTACACGTAGATGAGCAGATAGGTAAAACCAATGGCATAAGGTGCGGTAAGCAGCATCTGCGCCAAGGTGGCGGAGAGCGTGGTGGCGGCATCCACACCCAAACGAAGATGAAAAAGCACATAGGCCAACCCAGTAAACACGAGTGTTACCCGGTTACGAAGGGAAGTCTCTTTAGAGGGAGTAATCTCTTGCGTCATGACATGTGAGGAAGTGTGATATGTTGCCCGCAGCCTGTATTGTACCGGAAACTTCGGCCAGCCCAGCATGGGTCGACCCCCTTGTACCTGTTTTCTCGCCCCTTGTCCATCTTTGCCCGGTCCCGGAGCCGGTACCTGTCGAGCCTGGTTTGCTCCGGCTTATACAGGATAAGCGCCTGCTCGCCCTTTGCCCACCCCTGCCGCAGGAAGAAGGCAAGCGGCTGGCACACCTGGCTGACTTGCTCAGTGGCGCCGATGCCGCCCAACACAGTGAACAGTTGAAACAGCTTATCCTGGAAAGTCTGGGCAACAGCGGAAGCCAGGAGGAAACAATGCTGCTGCGGCAGCAGTTGCGAGCTGGTGCGCAGAATGCAACAGCTGCACCGGCATCATCTACCGATAATCTCTGGCAGGAACGTCTGCTGCTTCTTTTGGCTGACCAGGCCGAGCGTGCGGAAGAGGCGCTGGCAGCTGAGCTTAGTCGCATAGGCAAACAACATCAGAGCCTGTTTGCAACACTGGACCATGAAAATGACGATGGGGGTGGGCTTGAAGATGTGCCGCTGCAGGCCAGCGCCCATGCTCAAAATTCCTGGCAACCCAAGCGACTGCAGGCCTGGGTAAAAATATTGTCCCGAGCTACCTTGCCATGTGCGGGCATCTGGTATATTACCCGGCAAACAGGCTTGGCCGAGCAAGTGCAGGAACAGTATCAGCTTATAATCCGCCAGCAGAGTCTGAATCTGCCCGACCTGCTCCTGCCAACGTGCAATCAGGAAGAGATGGGTACAAATCCGCTTTTGGAACGCTGCCCCGGTTTACTCGAGGCCTTTACCCGCTTGCAGACCTTAGCCCTTGATGACGCTGCAATACAAAACAATCAGGGGCAGTCCCTGGAAAAAATTGTAGCACTGTTTGCCGAGCAGATACCGGCCTGGAACGGGATGATTCGTGCAACACGTACCGCGCAATCCGCCCTCTCCCGCCTGCAGCTCTCTATCCTGCCGGGAATATCCTTCCCCCGCCTGCTGACAGGCGTATTCGCCATGGCAAGCGATACGCAGAGCGCCGCTCTCCACCCTGACGAGAGTACAGCACTCTGCCTGTTCGGTTTCCTCAGCCCGCCAGCAAACGACTGCTAGGCCTTGGCTCCCCCGCGGTCCAGATCTCGGTATGGATTAATGGTCAGTACGGCACAGGGTGCAGTTTTAACCACCTTCTCGGCCACACTGCCGAACATGATGCGTTCCAGCCCTTTATAACCATGCGTGCCCATGACAATGAGCTGGATGTTCTTCTGGTCGGCATACTTGACCACCTCTTCACCAACATCACCCGCCAATACCTTGCTGGACACATTGGTGACCCCAGCGTTCAGGCAGTGTTGTTTGTGCTCTGCAACAAAAGCGTCCATCTGCTGTTGGGCCGAGGCAAACAGCTCTTCCTCCAGGTTGGGCAGGTTAACCGGCGGTACAAAGAAACCACTGTAATCCTCAAAATTCTGTACCACAAAAACCAGATGCAGTTCCGCCTTGAAGGTGCCAGCCACATAGGCCGCTGCCCTCAGAATTGTTGCTGCATTATCCGAAAAATCAATAGGTGTGAGAACTTGAGTAACCGGCTGCATAGGGAACCTCCCTGGTGAATAGGAACAAGGTGTATTGCTTTAACAGACAATAACACAAAGCAAACAGTTACGGAAGGCAAAGACCCAGGTTTTGTACAGCAATGCGCGCTCAAAAAAAAAACGAAAAAGCTCTTGGTTGGTCAGATTCCTGAAGGTTTGTGCGGTAGGTTTTATTCCCGGGTGACAATTGCCCTCTGCTCATTTATTTTGCATATCAACGACAGGATCCCCCAACCTGTGGAGAGTGTATCTGCACGAGCCGCGATACAACGCGGCCGATCACTTGAAAACAATACGTCTGCACAGCTGTACACACCGCGTGTGTCAATACACCAAAACGATTGGAGGCGGCACAATACCAGACGGGCAAAGATCAAGCAGCATTGGCTGCTTGCAGCACCTGTGAATGGATGAAAACATTGCAGACCTCAGCCCGAAAGTCAGTGAATTCCACCGCGATGAATATAGCGAATACAATGCTGCTGTGCTTGCATTTGCCTGATTGCCCCCTTACCCATGCTTGACAAGCCACGGCCGGGGAAGAACCTTGTATCTTGAGCATTTTTATCAGATTTAAAGTAGCCGCAGCATCTCTTTGGCTGCGGCTGTATGCTTTTATCATCACTTCCGTCAACTCCTCTTGGACAGCTTATGGAATTCACCCCAAAATGGATAGCCTGGGAAATCACCCGCCGCTGCAACTTCAGCTGCGTACACTGCCGCTCGTCTTCAGAACTGGAAGTGAGTGGACACCCCGATTTCAGCTTTGATGAGGCAAAGCGCATTCTCGCCGATATCCGCAGTTACGCAAACCCAGTGGTGGTGCTCTCCGGCGGTGAACCACTCTTGCGCGAGGATGTATTCGACATTGCCTCCCATGGCACCAAACTAGGCCTACGCATGTGCTTGGCCACCAACGGTTCTTTGGTGACCCCGGAACTATGCCGTAACATGCTGGCCAGTGGCATCAAGATGGTTTCCTTGAGCCTGGATGGGGCCAGTGCCGCCGTGCACGACGATTTCCGTCGCCAGCCCGGCGCCTTCGAAGGTGTAATGCAGGCCATGGCGCTTTTCAGGGAGCACAACATCCCCTTCCTGGTTAACTCCTCCTTCACCAAGCGTAACCAAGAAGAGGCGGCCAAGCTCTACCCGCTGGTCAAGGAGCTGGGGGCAACAGCCTGGTACCTGTTCATGATTGTGCCCACTGGCCGCGGCGAAGAAATTATGAGTGAGCTGATTCCGCCGGATGAGTACGAGGCCATGCTCAACTGGCACTATGACGTGGAGAAGGGGGAGGATGAGCTCCTTATGCGGCCCACCTGTGCACCCCAGTATTATCGCCTAGTGCTGCAACGGGCCAAGACGGATGGAGAATCCTTTAAACGCCGTAGCCTTTCCTTTTCTACCGGCGGGTCCAAGGGTTGCCTGGCCGGACAGCTTATCTGCCTGATCGATGTGGATGGCAATATGCTGCCGTGTAGTTATTTTCCCAAGGCAGCCGGTAACCTCCGCGAGCAAAGCTTCAAAGATATCTGGGAGCAGGCCCCACTCTTCCACGAAATGCGCGATTTCAAAAGTTACAAGGGCAACTGCGGCCACTGTGAGTATCTTAATATCTGTGGCGGTTGCCGGGCGAGGGCTTACGCCATAACTGGCGACTATATGGCCGCCGAACCCTTCTGTGCGTACCAACCCCGGCGTTGACAGTCGCCAAAGCTCTCAGGTACACTGCGACTGACTTTCTCCTTCTACTCTTTCTTCAGGTACTACATGAACACAACCTTTTTAGACGCCTGCCGGGGCAAAAAAACCAGTCACGTGCCGGTTTGGTTCATGCGCCAAGCAGGCAGGTATCTGCCCGACTACCAGCGCGTACGCAACAAACTCACCTTTCTGGAACTATGCAAAAACCCAGCCCTATGCGTTGAAGTAACCTTACAACCCATTGATATTTTTGGCTTTGATGCGGCCATCCTTTTTTCTGACATCCTTATTCCCATGGAGGCCATGGGCCTGGCCCTGGAATTCCACGATGGCCGGGGGCCGATTTTTCCCGAACCAGTGCGCGACCTGCAAAAAATCACGGCTTTGCGCGTGCCGGATCCAGAGGAAGATATGCCCTTTGTATTGGAGACCATTCGTCTTTTACGCCAAGAACTCAAGGTGCCGCTCATCGGTTTTGCCGGGGCACCTTTTACCCTGGCCACCTACGTAATTGAAGGCGGCAGCTCCAAGAATTTTTTTGCCACCAAGAGCATGATGTTTCGCGAGCCGGAACTGTACCGCGCTATCCTCGACAAAATTACCGCCTGCACCAGCAGCTATCTCATAGCCCAGGCCAAGGCCGGGGCACAGGCCCTGCAACTGTTCGATTCCTGGGCCGGGGCGCTTGCCCCCTGCGACTACGAGCGCTTCGCCCTGCCCTATGTGCAAACTATTCTGGCAGATCTGCGCCAACATACCGATATTCCACTCATCTATTTTGCTAACAATGGCGCCACCTTGCTGCGCCACACCGCTGGCCTGGATGCCGATGTTTTGGGAATCGACTGGCGTATTCCCTTGGCCGACGCTATTCGCCAAGCTGGGCCCCATGCGGTGCAGGGCAACCTGGACCCCTTGGCCCTGTTCTTACCCAAGGCTGAGCTGGAAGCGCGCATCGCCGCCATGCTGGAAGACGCCCGCGCGGCCCGGGGCTACATTTTCAACCTGGGCCATGGTGTCGTGCCAGAAACCGATCCCGACCAGGTGAAAATTGCGGTGGAGGCGGTACACCGTTTCAGCCAGGTTAACCAGAACTAAGGCTCGGCCAATGGCCGCATCACCCCACATTCCCGGCTTGCGCGAATGCCTCAGACTCATGGTAGAGTACGGCATGCTCGGCAATATCCGCCGGCACTCCCTGGTGGTAGCGCGGCTGGCCATGCAGCTGCAGGAAGGTTTGAGCGCCATGCAGCCAGGAAAACCACAGGCTGCAAAAGAGCTGGTGCTTGCTGGAGCCCTCTTGCACGACATCGCCAAAACCCTCTGCCTGAACACCAACTGCGACCATGCCAAGGTGGGCGCAGATATTTGTCGCAAAGAGGGTTATCCCGAGGTGGCGCACGTTGTAGGCCAGCATGTGCGCCTATCCCCCTTTGATGAGGACCGTTACAAGGCCGGCTGTTTCACCGCACTGGAGCTGGTACATTATGCCGATAAACGGGTGCGCCACCATGTGGTGGTGTCCCTGGACGAGCGACGCGAATATATTATAGAGCGCTACGGCAACAACAGCCCCGAGCGTTATCGCGCCATCGAACAGCATTTTCAACAGTGTGCCTATCTGGAACGCCTCCTGTTCCGCTGGTTACCCTTTAGTCCACAGGAACTTGGCATCCTTTAGCCTTTGCCATACATTCTTTTCATGGAACAGAGCAATTCCTGTACTTCCTTTGACTGGATTGAACATTATCCCCTGGCTGTTGACGTGTGCGATCGCGAAGGCACTCTTATCGCCATGAACCGCCTGGCAGCGGAAAACTTCAAAAGCTGGGGCGGCACCGCGCTTTTAGGAAAAAGTGTGTTTGACTGTCATCCGCCTGCAGCCAATGCCATGATCCGCCGCATGTTGAAGGAACAGTGCGCCAATACCTATGCCACTGAAAAACAGGGACAGCGCAAACTGGTACACCAATGCCCCTGGTATGACAGCACCGGCGCATTTGCCGGTCTGGTGGAAACCATTATCCCCCTGCCGCCTGAAGTGCCTGTTTTTCAGCGCGGATAATTCCAATTTCATATCAAAACATGTATCCCCTATCGGTTCTGCACAAATGCTCGAAAAGCCTTTGATTTGGAGCCGGGATAACAGTAAAAACCACCTGAACAGACACCTCTCTCATCCCCTCTTCCCCACATACCTATGCAGATATCATTTCATGGTGCAGCCAAAAACGTAACTGGTTCCTGCCATTTGCTCGAAGGCGGGGGCAAGCGTATTCTCATCGACTGTGGTCTCTACCAGGGCAGCCGTAGTCTGGACGAGGAAAACTCCAACGATTTCGGCTTTGACCCGGGCTCCATTGATTTTCTCATCCTCACCCACGCCCATCTCGACCACTGTGGCCGCATTCCTCTTCTGGTCAAACGCGGTTTTACCGGCCGGGTCCTGTGCACATCGGCCACCAGGGAATTGACCAAACTGGTCTTGCTTGATTCGGCCCGTATCCAGGAGGAAGATGCCAAATACCAGAACTACAAAGCTTCTAAACGAAAAAACCCCGGGAAACCGGTGGAGCCACTCTACACCACCGTGGATGCACTAAAAGCACTCGATTTTTTTGTGGATATCGCCCGCTGGGAAAAACCGCACCAGCTCGCCCCCGGTATTGCCGTCACCTTTTACGATGCCGGTCACATCCTTGGTTCGGCCTGTGTTCTGCTGGAGCTGGATGAAGGGGGACAAAAGCGCCGGGTGCTGTTTTCCGGCGACCTCGGCTCCAGTGATCGCGCCATCATGCCCGACCCGGCGCCAGCACCGCAGGCAGATGTCGTCATCATGGAGACCACCTACGGCAACCGCCAGCACAAGGATCTGCAGCAGTCGATTGCCGAGTTATACGAGGCCATTAACACCACTATATCTGGTCACGGTAATGTCCTTATCCCCAGTTTTGCTCTGGAGCGCAGTCAGGAAATTCTCTACTACCTGCGGGAGGGGATAGAACAGGGCGCACTGCCACAGAACTTGCGGGTCTATCTGGATTCGCCCATGGCCATTTCAGCTACGGAAATTTTTCGTAACCATCCCGAATGCTTTGATGAGGAAACCTGGCAGGTACTAGTAACTGGCCGCGATCCTTTTTCCCTGCCCGGTCTGCATTTTACCCGCGACACCGCAGACTCTGTTGCCTTAAAAAATATGGATGGCGCAGTCATTATTGCGGGTTCAGGCATGGCTACTGGCGGGCGCATCCGCCACCACTTGCGCAACAACCTGTGGAAGCACGAGGCCGCAGTTGTTTTTGTTGGCTTCGCCGCCCAGGGCACGCTTGCCCGCACTATCATCGACGGAGCGGAGGAGGTGCGCATCCACCAAGACGAAATCGCGGTCAATGCCCGCATCTACACGATCAACGGTTTTTCCGCCCATGCGGATCAAAAGGAACTGCTGGCCTGGCATGCCCAGACCAAGGCCAAGCGTACCTATCTCATACACGGTGAGGAAAGCAACATGCAGGCCTTTGCCAGCCTGCTCCCTGAAACTGAGGTGATCATGCCGGAACTGCACAGCGTGCACCCCCTGTAACCACAGCGGCCCTAGGGTCGGTAATTTGCTTATAATTTCAGTGCCAGATTAGAAATGCCCCCATGGAGGTGAGGCGCAGGCCACACAGTGTGCGCAGATGCGTAGAGGTTGCAAACCTGCGCGTCTTTGCCAAGGCGAGAAAATGACGAGCGCTTTGGAGTAGAACTGGTTTTCGTGCTGTATCCCATGTATCTCAGGCGCTGACGCTTCTCCCGACCTGTGCAATCGTTCAATAGAAAAGGCCTGAAGCGTAGCGCGCTTCAGGCCTTGTTTTCATGCCCCTGGCTGCATAGGCTCACTCATGGGCTGGCAGCAAGAGATGAATATGTTCTTTATTACATATCAATCACTTCGGGGCGGTAGCTTCATGCAGTTCGGCCTTGACCTTCTCCACCGCTTTCTCGGTTTCGACCTTGGCTTCGCTGCCAGCCTCCTTCGTGTCTTTCACGACTTCGTTGGTTTCAACCTTAGCCTTTTCTACTGCTTCCTTAGTTTTCACCTTGGCTTCGTTGCGGGCATCTTTAGCCTCTTCAACCGCTTCCTTAGTTTTCACCTTGGCTTCGTTGCGGGCATCTTTAGCCTCTTCAACCGCTTC
>JAAYIE010000086.1 GCA_012744275.1 Desulfobulbaceae bacterium | reverse complement strand
TCAGAAAAAGATTGCAACCACGATGCATGAATTAGAATACGCAATCACCGCCCTGCCTCTGGAGGCGCTTTTGCCCCAGCGTGGCCGTATGCTGCTGCTGAGTAAAGTGCTCGCCGGCGAGACCTCCTTTGCGGTCACCGAGAGTGTCGTCCGGCCTGACTGGCCCCTTGCCGGGCCAGAGGGCGTTGACAGCCTGGTGCTGGTGGAAGTAGCTGCGCAAACTGCCGGCATCAGCTGCAGCTGGGATCGTTTGCAACGTCTGGGTCCCACCTCGGAGCAAAAGGGCTGGATCGTTGCCATCAAGCGTGCGGAATTGCATCTTGCCCTCTTGCCCTTTGGTGCGCACATTAAGGTTGAAGGCCGCAACACGATCAATTATGGCGGTTTCCAGGAAGTAAGCACAACAGTCACTATGGACGATGTCTGTATAGCGGAGATAGTACTCCAGCTGTATCAGCCGCAGGAAGAGTAAACATGCAGACCCGACGAACAAATAAGGTAGGGCTGGTAAGCGGCGGCAGTGGCGGTATAGGCCGCGCCATTTGTGTGGAACTGGCTAGAAACGGTTCCTTTGTTTGCGTCAATTACATGAAAAACCGCGTAGGCGGCGAGCAAACCCTGGCTGAGGTCGAAAAAGCCGGAGGCAAAGGCGAGCTCTGTCCCTTTGACGTGCGCGATCGTGACGCAGCAGCCACAGCAATTCACAGTATTGTTGAACGGCACGGCCGACTGGATATCCTTGTCAACAATGCCGGCACCATTGCTGATGGCCTGTTCATGACCATGTCACCCGAAAATTGGCACCAGGTCATTGATACCAGCCTGCACGGTTTTTATAACCTCACCCGGCCTGCTATTGAACAGATGGTACGGCAAAAATCGGGCGCGGTTGTTTCCATCTCGTCTGCGGCGGCGCTGGTCCCCAACCGCGGCCAAAGTAACTACGCTGCAGCCAAGGCAGGGCTTAATGCCGCCAGCAGGTCTCTGGCCGCTGAAGTGGCGCGATTGGGCGTCAGGGTCAATGTGGTGGCGCCAGGATTAATAGAGACAGAAATGATTCAGGCTGCACCGAAAGAGCACATTAAAAACCTAATCCCCATGGCCCGTATCGGCCAGGCGGAGGAGGTGGCAGCAGTGGTCGCCTTCCTTTGTTCTGATGCCGCCTCCTACATGACCGGGCAGATTGTTTCGGTAAATGGAGGGATGTTATGAACTTTTTGCGTCTTTTCTTCATTCTGCCAACTCTTGCGCTGGTAGCGCTGGCTCATGCAGCCTTTGCGGCTCCAGAACCTGCAGATCCTGCCATACCTCAGCCGCCTACGGTGCAGCTGCAATCGGTGCAGGCTAATTTTTTCCAGGAAAAACATCTCAGGATTCTCGCCCAGCCCATCACCTCGCGTGGCGTTTTTGCCTTTCAAGCTCCTCGTTCCCTGCGCTGGGAGTACCTGTATCCAGTGCGCACCCTGCTGCTGGTGCATGGTGGCAGTATGAAAAAGCTGGTCGAGCAGGATGGCAGGTTAGTGGACGACCCCGGGTTGGCCATGGATTCCATACAGCTGGTCCTTGAAGAAATCACTAACTGGCTGGCTGGCCGCTTCAACGACAACCCTGCCTTCAGCGCCACGTTTCCCGATGAGCACACTATTGTGCTCACCCCTAAAGAAGATGGGCTGGCCGCTGTTATCAACAGCATCGACCTGCACCTGCAAGGAAACGAAGGTCTAATTGACTCGGTTGTCATCCATGAAGGCCCGGACACCTTTACCCGACTCACCTTTTCCGATGCCGTTCTTAACCACTCCCTTGAAGATTGGGTGTTCACTGTTCCATGAAACGGATTTTCCCCTGGTTTGTACTGGCGCTACTTTTCGGCTGCAGCAGCGTACAGCAAACTCCGCCGGTACTGGCTCCTCTGCGGCCGGTGCCGGCTCCGCTTACCTGTGCCGATTTTTTTCCACAGGGTGATTGGCAATATGTGCATGCCATCCGTTTTCAACTGGCAAGTGGCGGTGGCGGTTCTGCCATCGGTGTGGTGGTATTGACCAGCCGCGACATCCGCTGCGCCCTCACCACAGTAGAAGGGCTGACCTTGTTTGAAGCCAGGGCAAAGGGTGCGGGGCCAGTGGAAATCTTGCGTGCATTACCGCCCTTTGACCGGCAGCTATTTGCTGAAAACCTGCTCAAGGATATCCGCACTCTGTTTGTGCCGCCCCTGGGCGTGGTCAGGCAAGGGCAATTGGCAGACAAGGCCAGGGTGTGCCGCTATGAGACCGCCGATGGAGAAACAGCTGATCTTATGGAAACTAAAGACGGTTGCTGGCGGCTGCAAACCTACAATCCAAATCCGCAACACAATCGTTCGGTGCGTGCCTATTCTTGTGAATACACCAGCCAGTCCGGCCTAATGCCCTCGCAACTGGAGCTGATTGCCCCGGGCCGTACAGGCTATACCATCAATATGCGGCTCATTTCCGCCCAGCGCCTCAACAGCATCCCTTAGACTTCCATGCGTTTCAAGCTGATTTACCCCAAATGGCCCAAGCTGGACAGGCAAACAGAATTCCATCTGCCACCGCATGGACCGGTGGTTTTTGCTGCTACCCTGCCCGACTATGTTGAGGTCGAATTTATCGACGAAAATCTCGAAGAAATCGACTTTGACACGCCTGCGGATTTTGTCGGTATCTCCATGATGCTCACCGTACAGGTGCGGCGCGGCTGGGAAATTGCAGACGCCTTTCGTAAACGGGGCATCAAGGTTATTTTCGGCGGCATTGCCACCATGCTCCATGCCGAGGAGTGCAGATTGCACGGCGATGCAATTTTCCTGGGTGAGGCCGAGGGCCGTATGGAGGAAGTTTTTGTCGATTTACGCAAGAATGCCCTGAAGCCTGTGTACGACTTTCTCGACCAACCGCCGGACATTGCCCTGGTGGGCACGGCACGGCGTGACCTTCTCAAGCGCAATCTCTACAACTACCGCGGCGTGCAGATGGTGGATCTGGTGCATGCCTCCCGTGGTTGCCGCTTCAACTGCTACCCCTGCGCGGTTTCGTACCTGGGCGGCCGCAATTTCCGGCCCCGGCCCATTGACAAGGCCATTGCCGAAATGGCGGCCATTGACAATAACCGGCTTTTCATCGTGGATAATTCCCTGGCACAGGATACTCAGTGGGAACTGGACCTGTTTCGGGAAATGATTCCGCTGAAAAAGAAGTGGTGCTCACATCCCATTGAAGACAAGCCCGAGGTGCTTGATTTGGCGGCCCAGGCCGGGGCCTGGTATGTGTATCAAGCGGTGTTCGACACTTCTGACTACATCCGCGAACGCATCAAGCGTTACCACGACCATGGCATCGGCGTGGAAGGCACCATTCTTCTGGGCCTGGACGATCACGACGAAGAATTCATCAAGCGGCTCATTGATTTTCTGCTGGAAATTGAGCTTGATCTGGCCGAGTTCACTGTGCTCACACCTTTTCCCCACACCAAGGCCTACAAAGAACTGCACCGCCAAGGCCGTATCCTCAGCTATGATTGGGATCGCTATTCCGCAGACCAAGTGGTTTACCAGCCCAAACACATGAGCCCGGAGCGCCTGCAGGAACTCTTAGACTATGCCTGGAACAGTTTTTATCACGATGAATCCCAGAGCATGAAAATGGCAAAGCTGTTCACCCAGGTAATGCGTAAGGAAATGGCCGACAACACCTTCCGCCCGCGCGCCCGCAGCCTGAGCGACCGGCATTTCGGACGCAACAGTGCCAAGGCCGCATCGTGAAGGCTGAAAAAAGTGAATTGGATCAGCGGTGCCGCGCCCTGCTACAGACCTCGCCCTGGCCGAACAGGCCCTTTATCATTGATGGTTTGTCCCATGCAGAACTACACCTGCTGGCAGCCCGGCTCTACTGGCAACTGAAAGATATTGCCCCTGCACAGCCCATCTGCCTGGCCAGCGAAGACAAAGGGCTGTGCGCCGCAGCCCTTCTGGCTGCCCTGGCCGGCGGCCCCCCCATACTTCTGCCTTATGCCCTTTCTCCCCAAGCCCTGGCTGCCCTTAACACTGCCACCGGTTACAGTCATGCCCTGGTCAGCGATGCGCCGGACAACATGCTGGAACTGCCACCGGGGGTGCAGCCTGTAAGAGTGCCGATGCATCCTAAAGATGTACCTGCTGCATCCCGGCCACTACCGTCAACTCCAGCTACAGGAACAGTACTGCACCTGTTCACTGGCGGCAGTACCGGTGCACCCCAGCTCTGGAGCAAGACTGCAGCCAACCTCTTTGGTGAAGCTCTGTTCATTGCCGCCCATCATGGCATTGGGTCCGAGGATCGCATCGTCGCCACCATCCAGCCCTACCACATCTACGGGCTTCTCTACAGCGTGCTGCTGCCTCTGGTAAGCGGTGCGTCCGTACTGGCGCCAACACCTGCCTTCCCTGAAGAAATGGTGGAGGCCATCCGGACAAACGACATCAGCATCTTTATCAGCGTGCCTGCCCATTACCGCGCCTTGGCGAACAAGAGCTGCGCGTCCTCAGCCCTGCGCCTGGCCTTCTCCTCCGCTGGTATGCTGGCTGCGGCAGACAGCCTGGACTTCAGCCAGGCCAATCAGGTGGGCATTGACGAGATATACGGTTCCACGGAAACCGGCGGCATCGCCTGTCGTAACCGGTTTCGGGGTGAAGACCATTTTATCGTGCTACCGCCCATCAGCTGGCGCCTGGGCCCGGAAGAGCGTCTCTGCGTGCGTTCACCCTTTCTCTCGCCGGAGTTGCCCCTGGATGCAGACAATTTTTTTCATACTGCCGACCGGATACTTCCTCAGGACGCCAATGGCTTCACCTTGCTTGGCCGCACAGATCTGGTGGTAAAGGTTGGAGGCAAGCGGGTAGACCTGGAGCCTATTCGGCTGCTGCTGCAGGAACAAACCGGAGTACGCGAAGCCGTGGTTCTGGCCCTGCCCGAAGGCGGTAGCCGGGAAAACCGCATCGCGGCCATACTTACGGAAATTCGCCCCGATGCGGTTGATATGGAGGCACTCCGGCATGAGTTGGGCCGCCGGCTTGAGCCCTACGCCATGCCCAGAATCCTCAAACTCGTGCCACAGATTCCGGTCAAGACTAACGGCAAATACGACCGTGAGGCCATCCTGGCCCTGGTGAGTGCATGAAATGGATCAGGACAGCCTGTGCCGCCGGGTATGAACGCATGGCCGCCCGGGGCCCCCTGCTTGACCGTATCAACGTTTTTCCGGTGGCGGATGCCGACACCGGGGTTAATCTCCGCCTCAGCTTGGCGCCACTGCGGAATCTAGACAGTACGCACGCAGTGTGTCTGGCGCAATTGCAGCGCTGCGCAACCGGTAATTCTGGCAATATCGCCGCCGCCTTTTTCTCGCCCCTGCTCAATCTGCCAATCCAGCAGGGTTCAAAAACAGCAGAACAACATCTCATCCGCAGTCTGGCCCTGGGCAGCGAGCTGGCCCATCAGGCGGTGCTAACGCCAAAACAGGGCACCATGCTGGATGTGCTTGCGACGCTGGCAGCTTTCCATCACCAGGGCGCTCCCCTGCCCTCTGGCCGCGACCTGCTCGACCGCCTGGCAGCCACGGTAGCTGCCACCACCAAACTGCTGCCGGAACTGCGCCAAGCTGGAGTAGTGGATGCCGGTGCACTGGGCCTATTTTTCTTTTTTGAGGGTTTTTTTGCAACATGGCTGCAGGAACCCGACCTGCCCCAGCCAGCACAGAAACTTTTTCCGGGCCAGCTGGACCCGACCTTTAGTTCCGGTCAGAAAGACACAGAACAAGCCATGTGCATCAATCTGGCCCTGCACAGGGGCACCTCGAGTACCACAACCCAGACTGATCTGAACCATCACCTGGAAAACTTGGGAAAAAGTGTGGTTGCCCGGCAGGAGGGCAACACCCTCCATCTGCACCTGCACAGCCATACACCGGAGGTATTGCGGCAAGAGGTGCAGCGTTTTGGTACCATTACCGCATGGCGGGCGGAGGCCATACAGATACCTGCTCAAACAAAGCCGCTTACCGAACCAGGCCTGCTGCACCTGCTCTGCGACGCCGCTGGTTCACTGCCGCGCCCGCTTGCGCAGGAGCAGGGCATCACCCTGCTGGACAGTTATGTCATTTGCGAAGGTGAATCCAGACCAGAAAGCCTGTGGGACAAGGATTATATTTATACAGCCCTGCGCCAGGGTAAAAAGGTGGGCACAGCTCAAGCCTCTATTTTCGAACGGCAGCAGCATTATGCTAGCGCCATTGAATTCCATGGGCTCAGTCTGTATCTTGCAGTCGGCTCTGCCTACACCGGCAACCATGCCACCGCCCAGGCCTGGAAAACGCACCATGCGCAACAGGATATGGCGGATAATTTTATCGTCGTGGATAGTGGCGCCGCCTCGGGTCGTCTGGCCTGCATTGCCCTGTTGGCAGCTGCGGCCAACCGTAAGGCGCAAACGAAAGAAGAATTGCTGGCCTGCATTGCCAGACTGTGCCAGGATTGTGAAGAATATATCTTCATCGACCAGTTGCGCTACCTGGCAGCCGGTGGCCGCATCTCAAAAATAAGCGGGTTCGCAGGAGGGTTACTGGGATTGAAACCCATTATCAGTCCACAGCCAGAAGGGGTGCGCAAGATAGGAGTGGTGCGCAGCCAGGCCGCTCAGATTGACTTTGCCCTTAACCAGATGCGGAGTCTGATCCAAAAGGCGGCTGTACCCTTGGCCCTGCTCCAATTCAGTGACAATGAGGTCTGGCTGCAGCAGGAGGTGCTGCCCCTTTTGCGCGAACTGCTGCCCGGTACTGAAATTCTGCTACTGCCACTTTCTCTGACCTCCGGAGTACACATGGGCCCGGGTACCTGGGCCCTGGCTGCCTGCCCGCTTACTAAAGAGTGTGAAGAGGTGTAAACATGCGGACTTTACTGGTGATCCCCACGTACAATCACGGCGTCCGCCTGACTACTACCCTGGCGGATGCAGCCAGCCTGGGGCTGCCTATACTGGTAGTGAATGACGGATCCAGCGATAATACCAGGGAAATACTCGGGCATTTGGGCACCCTGCCGCAGCACGCAAATATGAGTGTGCTGCACCACCCCGACAACCTGGGCAAGGGAGCAGCCCTGAACACAGCTTTTATCTTTGCACAGGAACAGGGCTATGACTGGGCCCTCACCATGGATGCCGACGGTCAGCATTTGGCCGCCGATGCAGCCAATTTACTGGCCCTGGCGCGCTCAGCTGGTGGCCGTCCCCTGGTGGTGGGTGTGCGCAGCAGCATGCATGACATCCATGTACCCTGGACCAGCCGGGCCGGACGCGGTTTTTCCAACTTCTGGGTCTGGGTCTGTGGGGGCCCCAGGCTGGCGGATTCACAATCCGGCTTTCGTCTCTATCCCCTGGCCGAAACCCTGCAGCTGGGCGTGCAGGCTACACGCTATCAGTATGAAGTGGAAGTGCTGGTTCTGGCCAAACAACATGGTATACAGGTGCTCGAAGCCCCGGTACAGGTGGTGTATCAGCCCAGGGGTGAGCGCATCAGCCATTTTATGCCAGGTCGCGATTTTTTAAGAAACAGCACTACCTTCTCCCGGCTGTTTTTTCGGCGCTGGCTTGGCCGCAGTTCGTAAACGCTGCTCCGCCATGATGGCCCAACCATGACTGCTTTTTTGTATCGTCTCCTGGAAGGGGGTGCTGACCTCCTTGGCCCTTGGTTCTTGAGCTTCAGCGCCCGGATTATTGCGGCAGGATATTTCCTTTTTTCTCCGCTGCGCCGGGAAAGTATCCGCTTCTACCGTCTGCTCTACCCGGAGCGTTGCAAGCGCTCCAGGCTATGGCCCTGGTACTGCACCTTCCAACAATACCAGCACTTCACCCGCATCCACTGCGACCGCTTCCTTGCCCGCAGCCAACATGATCTTGGCAAAGGTACTGGCATCAGCTTCAGCTCCGAGGGGCTTGAACAACTCGACCCCCTGCTCGACCAACAAGGAGCCTTACTCCTCATGTCGCACTTGGGCAACTGGGAGATCGCTGCAGAACTCCTGGTTCGTCAATTCCCGAACATGCGCCTTCTGCTCTTTATGGGGGCAAAACAAAGGGAAGGGGTGGAGGCTGCACAAAAAGAAGCGCTGCGTCGGGGCGGAGTGCGCATTCTTGCCCTGGAAGAACAGGAAGACAATCCGCTGCTGGCAATTGAAGGGATTCGTTTCCTCCAGCAAGGCGGCGTAGTTTCCATGCCCGGTGATATCCTTTTGAAGCCCGAACAAAAACGGTTGGAGGTTTCTTTTTTAGGCGGTGTGGCCAGGCTGCCGGCAGCACCCTTTGTGATGGCCATGCTCACCGGAGCGCCTATTTTTGTCTTTTTTGCCTTCCGCACCGGACCCGGCCACTACCATTTTACCCTGTCGCAGCCCTTGCATCTGGACAAGCAGGGCCGAGGTGAACGTGACCAGACACTGCAGCAGGCGGCCCAGCACTATGCCCACCTGCTGGAAGGGGCCCTGCGCAACCACCCCTTTGCCTGGTTCCATTTTCGTCGATTTGTTCATGATCCACCTGGAGCAACGGATGCAAAACGATCCGGGCCCAGGCTGCACCCCTGGCATCCCTGAAAAGGACAAGCGCTTTGCTTTTTCCTGCGAACCAAGTATTATTTATGACTTTTCTTTATCCCTTCAGCAAAATGACACCATGACACGAGAAGAACTGCAACAACACATCATCGACATTCTCGTGCAGGATTTTGAATTCAACAATCCCGCTCCCAACGACCATCTGCGCGATGTTCATGGTTTTGACAGTATTGATGCCATCGAACTGCTGGCCAAGATTGAAATGTTACTTGGCTTTTCCCTGACCAGAGAGGAGAAGGAGCAGGCCATGGGTATCCGCACCATAAGCGATATTCTGGATTACATCGAAATCATGGCCAGTAAACGGGGTCTGGCCAAATCATGAGTCGCCGGGTTGTTATCACTGCCTGTTCAGCCATTAGTCCAATTGGTTACGGTAAAAAAAATATTATCGAAAGCCTGACCCATGGGATCTCCGGGGTCAAGCCACTCAGGGACGATGGCCTGCTTGCCAGCCGCATCCACTCCAAGGTCTTTGGCACAATCGATTATCCTGTCTCCCTTGATTTTCCTCGGCAATTCCGTAAAACCATGGGCCCGGTGGCCAACTATGCCTGCAAGGTGGCTGGCGATGTTCTGGCCGCCTCTGGCCTGGACAAGGAGTTTATCAGCTCTGGCCGCCTGGGCGTGGCTTTTGGTTCCACCCATGGCAGCCCTACGGTGCAACGCGATATCTATAAAACCTTTTTTCAACAGCTGGAAAGCGGTTTTTCTTCCATTGGTGCAGTAGACTACCTCCGCTCCATGGTCCATACTACGGCGGTCAACATCACCCGCATGTTCCACATTACCGGCAGGGTGATTGCCACGGCTACAGCCTGCACCACCGGCAGTCAGGCCATTGGTTTTGGCTACGAGACCATCAAGTTCGGCCTGCAGGACGCCATGCTCTGCGGCGCAGCCGACGAATACGACACCACCACGGTCGCAGTCTTCGACAACCTGCTCGCATGCTCAGTTGCCTTCAATGACAGCCCCGAACGCACGCCCCGGCCCTTTGACCGCAGGCGCGACGGCCTGGTGGTGGGCGAAGGCGCAGGGGCGGTGCTGCTGGAAGAGTATGAATCGGCCAAACGGCGGGGCGCCCCCATTCTAGCCGAAATACTTGGCTTTGCCTGTACCAACAATGGCGGCGACATGATTCTGCCCAATCTGGATGGCATCACTGCCACTCTGCAATTAGCCCTGGACAATGCCCAGCTTGGCCCTGAAGAGGTTGATTTCATTAGCGCGCACGCCACGGCCACCAAGATGGGCGATATCATCGAAGCCCAGGCCATTGCCAAGGTGTATAATCAAGCGCAGGGTCCCTATGTGAGCGGACTCAAGGGCTACACCGGCCACACCATGGGAGCCTGTGGAGCTATTGAGCTGATCTTTACCCTGTACATGATGCAGGAGGGTTTTCTTGCCCCTACCCTGAATCTTGAAGAACTTGATCCCCGCTGCGCCATGATCCGCCATACGCCTGGATGTATTGAGGTTAATACCAGTATTGCTGCGGTGCAGAATTTTGCCTTTGGCGGGGTCAACACCTGTTTGCTGCTGCAAAAAGGCGAGGATGCAGGCTGAAACGCGTTCTACTGTGCTGGCGCGGCTGCTCATTGATTTGCCGGTGACCTTAGCTGCATGGGGATATTACATTTTTGCTTTTCTGTTGTTTTTTGCGCCCTTCTATGCTGGTGCCTTTTTCTGTCCGCATCGTCGTCAGGCTTTCCAATGGCTTAATCATCTCTACTGTCGTGGCCTCTTTGGCCTGCTCAGATTGATTGCGCCCCGGCAACACTGGCAGATTGATGCACGGCTTGAAGGCAGCAAAGGTGCAGTTGTGTTGTGCAACCATCTCTCTTATCTGGACCCCCTCTTGCTCATGGCCAAAATGCGCACTTGCACTACGGTGGTAAAGGCGCGTTTTTTCCTTCTCCCCATCTTCGGCTGGGTGCTGAAAAGCGCCGGCTACCTACCTTCCAGTACAGAGGGGCGCTTTTCGGGCCTGATGTTGAAACAGATGGAGGGTTTGCAGGTTTATCTGGCTGAAGGCGGCAACCTATTTATCTTTCCGGAAGGTACGCGCAGTCGCAGCGGTGAGCCCGCAGTTTTGCAGCGTGGAGCGCTCAAGCTGGCACGCCTGACCAAGGCGCCGCTTGCGGTCTTTCGTCTTGACAATACCCATATCCTTTTTCCGCCCGGCCGTTTTCTGTTCAATGCCAGCCGGAGAAACACCATCCGCATCAGTTATGTGGCAAGCATCCTGCCGGAAGATGCGCTTTACCAGGGCCCTGTGACACAACTGGAGAAACACCTGAGCGCCTTGCTTACGGGCACAAACTATTGACGCATCTGGAAGATACCACCTATCTCACCAACGCAATCCTATTTCATAACGCACTACAGGCAGCCCCATGAAGATTCTGCTCATGTCCATGCCGGACATAACCCCGGTGGTCCTCCACGAATCGGCAGTGCATATGCCCAATCTGGGTATTGCCAGCATTGCGGCAAACCTCGACCAGGGCCATGAAATCCACCTGGTTGATCTGGTGCGCAAACGCAGGTCCATAAAGAAATACCTCAAGCGTCTGGTGATGCAGTTCAAGCCGGATCTTATCGGGCTCTCCTCTATGACCTGGCAGTTTGATACCTGCGTTAGAATCGCCCATTTGCTCAAAACCCTGCGACCAGAGGCAAAGATTGTACTGGGCGGCTACCATGCCACCCTGATGTATAAAGAGATAGCAGCCAGCCCGGATGCCCGCTGGTTTGACTACATGGTGCGTGGCGAAGGCGAAACCATCGTGCGCCGCCTGGTGCGGGCGCTGGAAGGAACAGATCAGGCCGAACGCATCCCCGGCCTCTCCTACAAGTTGGCCGGAATCTTCCACCACAATCCCAGGGGAAAAAACCTCGATCTGAGCGAAATAAAACCACCAGTGCGCGATAAGCGCCGCCTGACCTGGGGCTACCACATCGTCACCCAGAAGGTAGAGGTACTGGAAACTTCACGCGGCTGCACCCGCTCCTGCAATTTTTGCTGCATGCGTCACATGTACGGCCGCAGCTTTCGCACCTATCCCATTGAGCGGGTACTGGCCGACCTGGACAATATCTACTACGAACGCAAGACCCGCTGGGTCTTTCTTTCGGATGACAACATTGTTTTGAATGTGCAACGGGTCAAGCAGTTGTGCGACGGCATTATCGCTCGCCAGTACAAAGGCCTGATGCTCACCGTGCAGGCCGACTGCCTGACCATTGCCGCCAACGAGGAGATGGTGGCCAAAATGGCACAGGCTGGTTTCCGCATTGTTTTCCTCGGTATAGAAAACGGCTCGAAGAAAAACTTAAGTCAGGCGGGCAAGGGCGACATTGTTGCGGCCAGCAAGCAGGCCATCGCCAACTGCCACAAGCATGGTATCATGGCCATGGCCGGTCTCATTTTTGGTTTTCCGGACGACGACGCCGATTCTATCCGCGAAAACTACGAATTTTTTCTCGAAATAGGTGCGGATGTGCCCTACTGCCAGGTACTCACGCCCTACCCCAAAACCGGCATGCGACAGCAACTGATTGACGCGGGCATGGTGGTGAATATCGATGACTACAAACGCTATAACGGCCTCTGGGCCAATGTGCGCACCAAACACCTGAGTATGGAGGAGTTGCAATTTCAGTTCTGGTTGCAGCGGGAACAGGTGTTGGGCTGGTGGAATCCACCGCAATTGCTGCGGCAGGAAGGCCGTTTCTGGACTTCGCTGTGGCGTTTTGCCGTCAAACCATTGATCAAACGTAGCTACGAACGCAAATTACGAAAAAACGGCTGGAAAGGACTCTATGCCGAGGCAGAGGCCCACTGGCGCGGCATGAACCATTTCCCTGATCTTGAAGGGTACTGAGTATGCAGATCTATAATCTGGAATTCAGTGAAGAGGAGGTGCGGCAGGCTGCAGCTGCCGGGCGGCTCCTTTCCATGGAGATCGAATTCAGCAGGCTTTGCAACTTCCGCTGCACGTACTGCTATGTGGATGAGCGGGGGCCAAATCCGGCGGAACTGAGCCTGGAAGAAATTCAGGATGTGGTGCTCCAAGCCAAGGCACTCGGAGCGCGAAAAATCATTATCCTCGGTGGCGAGCCCAGCATTTATCCGCGGCTTCCGGAAATGCTCAATTTTTTGGCAGATAATGGCCTGGCCATTGAACTGTTCACCAACGGCAGCGGCGTTACCTCTGGGCTGGCGCAACTTCTAGCCAGTCTGCAGGCTCGGGTGGTGCTCAAACTCAATTCGCGCAACCCAGAACTGCAGGATCAACTGGCTGGGAAAAAAGGTGCGCACACCATCATCGCCCAAGCGCTCGCCAACTTAAAAGATGCTGGCTATCCGGAAAACGGACTTTTTCTGGCGCTCTCCACCGTAATTTGTCGGCAGAATATCGTCGAGTTACCGGAAATGTGGCGCTGGCTTCGGCAGGAAGGCATTGAGCCCTATTTTGAGGTGATCACTCCCCAAGCCAACGCCATTGAAAACAGCTGGCTCAATGTGACTGGTGCAGAGTTGAAAACACTTTTTACCGAGCTGGCTGCCATTGACCATGGCTGCTTTGACAGGGTCTGGGAACCACAGCCACCCTTGGTAGGTAACCGCTGCATGCGCCACCAGGTCTCCTGCCTTGTGACAGCAACCGGAGAGGTCATGCCCTGCGTGGGCGTAACCCTGCCCATTGGCAACATTCGCAAGGAGCCTTTGGCCGATATTTTACGTAATTCCATCGTGATGCAAAACTTGAAACGCTACCGGGACACCATCAAAGGTCCCTGCAAAAGCTGTGAAAAGGCAGGGGAGTGCTACGGCTGCCGGGGTGCGGCTTTTCAGCTCACCGGTGATTATCTTGCCAGTGATCCCACCTGTTGGCGCAACTGCATGGGTGAGGCCGAGACCTGAACATCCAATTGCTTGCTATGCCGAGCTAAAAGGTATAGCCGATCAGGAATTTTACCGAATTTAGGGGTATATTTGGGTCTTCGGTGCCGGCATTCGAAATGTGGTGGTAGCGCACTTCAAAAAGCAGCGCATGCATGGGATCATCGAGCACCCGGCGCAGTCCGCCTGCGAACTGGTAATTGCCATTCCAGTCCGCCCCCATGCCGGGGACATCGGCAAAGCTGTAGAGGATACCGCCGCCGCCAAATACGTAGGGTTGCCATGTATCATTACTGGTGAAGGTATAGGCTGCCAGCAGATTGAGCCCCAGCATGGCCGAGGTATCGATGCCTGGCCCGCCTACCACATGCAGTGGCAACTCAATAAAAGTGTCGTGTTGCCCCGCATACCACCCGGAGCCCACATCACTGATGGTTAGATGGTTGTAACGGGGAACCAAATCAAAGCTGTGCACCCGCTCTTCAGTCAGGCCCCAGCCCGGGAAACTCTGGCCATAACCTGCAAGCAAGGTCCAGTAGTCCCGCGAAGTATCAAAAAAATCCGCCCTGGCAGTGGCAGGCGCCAGCAGCAAACACAAGGTTGCAGCAAGAAAAATGGCTTTTCTGCGCGCTAGTTCTGCTGCCTGCCCTAGCTGTGCTATCTGTTTTTTCAAGCCCTTCATATCATCTCCTGCCTTAAAATCCCATATGCAGTGTTGTCACCTGCTCATATCAGGATGTATCCCTGCTTATTTAACCGTATCATCGCTTTTACTCCAACTCCAGAGTAAAGAGTCGTCCTTGAAAAAGGTTGTTTTTACTTTGCAGTTTACGTCAAGCCTGCATCTGTCTGAAGACAATCAGGGCAGTCAACAGGCCACCACAGCCAACCAAGGCACGTACAGAGCCTTAAAAGTATTCCAGCGCACAAAAAAAGCAACAGCTCCCTCAGCTTCCTGAGGATAATGCGGATGTTGTGCCCAGCTCCGCATAACAACGCGTTGATCTTGTCGCCCAGGACACCTAAAAGATGGTTGCGGCCAAGCTTGCCATCGCTCTTCATGTGGCCGATCACCGGTTCTATCGCGCTGCGCCGTTTCAACTCCTTTTTCATCTGCGGCGTCAAACCGCGTTTACTGCCACTCATCAGAACCTATGGTATTTTCAACCCGTGACCACGATAACCGCGATCAACAAAACTCCGCTCAATCGCCCTGCCGGTGATTCGCTCAACCTGGCCAATGGCCCGGCCCAAAGTATGACCATCATACGGATTACCTGGTTCCGCCAACATGCCCACCACAAAGTTGTCGCGGTTGCTCACCGCTACGCTCACCTTAATCCCAAAGTCGTACTTCTTGTGTGCCTTGCCCTTGCCGATGCATTCCACTTCAGGCGCATGCAGGCTGTAAAGCTTGTTCTTGTCTTGCCGCTGTTGAGTCAGCAAACGATCAGCCAGGCCAAGCTCTGATGAAAACGCAGCTTGCAGCTCGGCGTTCCCCTCGATTTCCCAATCAGTAACACGATACACCCGACCCAGGAAGGTCTTCAGCCGCCTGATCTCGCGCCGCGCCCTTCGTACCTGGCGGGTATGGAAATATCAGCCAACCCACATCAGGGCACGCGGACCAAGACGGCTGTAGCTCTGCCGCAGCTGTACTCCATGCTTTTTGGCAAGCCGTACCAGCCGCTCACGGCTGCGATTGAACAGCCGTGCATCTGTGGGAAAGGCGATCGCCTTCTCCTGCACGGCCGTGTCAATGCTGATCCGCTCAAGACTGCTTGCCTTGATCGCACCGCTGACCAACCCCGCCTGCACCGTGACCTGCAGGATCAGCTCTGAACCCTGCTCACCGATGCGTCCACGCCAGCGGCTCAAAGAAGACGGATCAATGGGCAGTTCATGGCAAAAATACTCTTCTCCGCAGAAATACTGATGGTACGGGTTTTCCAGCCAGCGACGAGACTTTCCTTGCCAGTGGGGAATGTTGAGCGTCCGGGTCTTGCCACCAATATCCTGGGCGCGAGCAGGCGCAGTGCCGAGTATATCCCGGCTGCGCTTGAAGGCAAATCCTGGCAACTTTTTGATAAACGGGCACACCAGACTATGAGACCCTGACATTGGCCCTTTTTGATCCGGTGGAAGACCATAGGGCAAGGAAGGCCAGCAGGCGGCACTGCCTGAGCTGCTGATCCTGCCGTGATTGCCCCCGTACGAAACCATTTGCCCCACTGCAGCCATCTCCCGGGTTGAGATTCCGCCCAGTGACGATCGGGTTGCCTACAAGTATGTTTCAGATGTCAATAAGTGATTGCCTGCAGCTTTTTCGCCGATACCTGTCCCTGTGACATCTGGGTGTTGAGGCTTTTCTGGTTCAGACCTAGGCTCATCCATATCCACTCTTATCAAGAAACATAAAATCCGCTTCACTGCAGAGCAGCGAAGCGGATTCTCCCCTAGATAGACCGCCTGGGTGACACTTCTGTTTGGGCCTTTCAAGGCAGGCCGGTTACGTCCCTTTTTATGAGGATGTAACCGGATTTTTCGGCCTGCAAAGACTTAGCCAAACACTTTGACAGGGCGTTTCTCTTTGTTAACATATTTGAAAAACACAGGAAAGACCACAAAGAAGGCTACGCAGATCAAATATTCAATGCCTTTAATATGGGAATAGAACTCCACCAGCGTTCGCAAAGGCTTCATCATTCCTGTTGTGAGCATATATTGTCTAGAGAGCTCAACAACATCCCAATTGAGTGCTTGGAGTGCGCTGGTAAGAGCTAATCCAGACCATATCAGTATTAAGCCACCAAATCCAAATATAATTGAAGAAATTATTAATGACGAGAATTCCTTAGTATCATTGTCTGACATTTTTATCTCCTTATTTGACGAAATAGTTTTTATTTACTTTCCAGTAATTGCGTTTATAAAACCATTAAGCAGCTCTCCTACACTACCTGCTGAAATCAGTCCGCCTACCAGGCATGCTGCTGCCCATATACCTATCATTGTTGCCATTATAAAAACAATATTAACAGTGAATTTTGAGAAAATCAGTGAGCTGTCGGTTTTTTCCTTGGACTTTGTTTTGTTGATCAGTTGAGTTGTCATGGTATTCTCCTTTTTGTTGAGTGGTTCTGCTGTTGATTTTCTTCTTTACCGTTTGTTTACCCTTTAATTGCATGAGACATGCCAGTTTGTGCAAATACAGCTACAAAAAGACAACATGTATTAACCTACTGATTTATTTATATTTTCAATTCAGGTCCGTTTCTTTTTTTATGTAATTCGTTGTGCAACAGGGATGTGGCGTTCGTTATATACAGCAACAGCTTTGTTGATTTCAATGCAGCATGTGTTGTACTGAAATCACTTCTGTG
This sequence comes from Desulfobulbaceae bacterium, assembly GCA_012744275.1. GTDB lineage: Bacteria > Desulfobacterota > Desulfobulbia > Desulfobulbales > Desulfobulbaceae > Desulfobulbus. The sequence continues at coordinate 486 of JAAYIE010000086.1, read as the reverse complement.
GCATAGCTTCTGAGGTGAAGCAACTCTGTTTTGCAGACCTTGCGCCACGTAACAGTCGGAAATACAAAGGCCGGTTGGTCCTGAAACTCACAGGCTGTTGGCGAGGGGCGCGTGCAGGAATCGGAAAAAACTGGCAGTACTGAGCTGTTGCAACACGGCTTTTGAATCGCGCTACAGATGTGGTGCAGGCGCGGCTGGCAGGATGGATAAGAGGGGCAGATGAACGGTTCCGCACAGAACACAGAACCTGATCTGCAGGGCTCCGGAGCTAGCAGGGGCTATCAGGGCTATCCATGAGACAATGAGAGGACAGCAGAGGAAGAAAGCGGGCTGATGACAGAGGAACAAAGGCCGAAGGTCTATCAGCCTGTTGAAGAATGATTTTTTTCAGATGTTCAAACCCAGGAGGCAGCCTCATCCAGGGCAACTGATGATGCAGACGATCATGGGGCAATCTGGCTTGCCTTCGCTCTCAGGGAGCCAAAT
>JAAYIE010000085.1 GCA_012744275.1 Desulfobulbaceae bacterium | reverse complement strand
GTATCTGATCATACGCCAGCCACATACTGCGCTGCTGCTCCTTGCTCCGGCCAAGACTCATGGCGTCCTCCTTAGGGAAAATGCCATTATGGCATACTTGCAAACTTTTTCAACGGGCTGTTACCATCAGCGCCCTGGGCGGCAGCGCAGAAACTCAGGTGGAAAAATCGCCCTCTACTTTGGAGCACATGCTGGCCGCCTTTTTTCAGTTCTTCGGCATTACTCCCACCCCCGCCATTCTCCTGGCCTTTTTTGCGGTTGGCATAATTTGCACTGCGCTTTTGGCCCTGATAGCCAATAAGAAAGTAGGTTATGCCGTAGCCCAAGTGGCAACGGATCTGAGGCTGTCGCTCATACAAGCACTCTTCGCCACCCGCTGGCAGTACTATGCCAACCAGTCTGTGGGTTCGTTGACCAACGCCTTTGCCACCGAAGCCAATCGGGCAGCCGATGCCTATCTCTACGCCATCCGCACCATTGCCCAGCTGTTACGCGCCCTTATTTTTACTGTGGTCGCCCTGCTCATGGTCTGGGAGGAAACCCTGATCGCCCTCTTTGCCGGACTTGTCATTCTGCTGGCTCTGCGCAGGTTGGTTACCAGGGCCAAACGTGCCGGTCAGCGCCAGACCAGCCTGCTCAACTCCCTGCTTTCGCTCCTCACCGATACGCTCCAGTCCATCAAGCCGCTCAAGGCCATGGCCAGGGAAGACATGGCCGCCCGGGTACTGCTGCGGGAAACCACAGCACTCAACCAGGCCTTGCAAAAGGAGGTGTTCAGCAAGGAAGCCCTGAAAGCCTTGCAGGAACCACTGATCACCGTTTTTTTTGCCTTTGGCTTGTATGTGGCCATGGCCTGGTGGCAGATGCCGTTGGCAACGGTCATCACCATGGCCTTTTTACTCATTAAAATCCTCAAATCATTGCAAAGCGCCCAGAAAGAGCACCAAAACATGGTAATTGCAGAAAGTGCTTACTGGTCGCTTACCGATAAAATCGAACGAACAAAACGAGAACCCGAAGATGTGTCCGGCACAAGACTGCCCAGATTTGAGCATGCCATCCGCCTGGACAATGTTTCTTTTGCCTATGCGGAGCAGGAAGTCCTGCGCGACCTGTCGCTTGAATTTCGCAACGGCTCCTTCTCCGCCCTGACCGGCCCCTCCGGCACGGGGAAAACTACCATTGTCGATTTGATCAGCCGTCTGCTCTCTCCCCAAAGGGGCAAGGTGCTTTTGGATGGTGTTGATTTGGCTCAGGTTGATGTACACGCTTGGCGGCGCCTGATCGGTTATGTACCGCAGGAGACCCTGCTTCTGCACGACACTGTTCGGGTAAACGTAACCCTGGCTGATGAGCAATTCAGCGATGCCGAGGTGGAACAGGCCCTGCGTGCAGCCGGCGCCTGGGATTTTATTGCCCAGTTGCCAAAAGGTATGGATGCCGTGGTGGGCGAGCGCGGTAACCGGCTCTCCGGCGGGCAGCGGCAGCGGATCACCATTGCCCGGGCCCTTATTCACAAACCAAAGCTGCTGATATTGGATGAGGCCACCAGTGCCCTGGACCCGGCAAGCGAACAGGCTATCTGTGCAACGCTGAAGCAATTACGGGGTACACTCACCATTCTGGCCATTTCGCATCAGCAGGCCCTGGTAGAGGCAGCGGATTATATTTACCGGCTGCAGGATGGCAGAGCCGTGCAGGTGCAGGGCCAGGACGCTTTTCCCCAAACTCCACCCAAATAGTCGTGGCTCGGGGCACTCAAGGATACGGACACACCTGGAAACGCACTGTACTACGCTTGCATCCTGTTTCCTTTGCCCCCTGAGAGCATCCGTAATCCCTGCAACTCGGATTACAGCTTGAATTGCTCGCCTAGATAGATTTCCCTCGCCCTAGGACTGGCGGCAATCTCATCCGGCCCACCGGATTCCAGAATTTCTCCATGGTCGAGGATATAGGCCTTGTCGCAAACCCCGAGCGTTTCCCGTACGTTGTGATCCGAAATGAGCACACCGATACCCCTGGCCTTAAGCTGACGAATAATATTCTGGATGCTGAAGACTGCAAGTGGATCGACCCCGGCAAAGGGTTCGTCCATGAGGATGAAGGCCGGGTTGATAACCAGGGCCCTGGCAATTTCCAGCCGCCTTTTTTCACCACCCGAAAGGGTATAGCTCATATGTTTGGCCAAGGGAGTCAGCTTCAATTCGGCCAAAAGTTGATCTCGCCGGATGCGGCGTTCGTTGGCATCCAGCGGCATCATCTCCAAAATGGCCATCAGGTTATCCGCCACGGATAACCTGTGGAACACCGACTGCTCCTGTGGCAGATAGGAAATACCGGCACGGGCACGCGCCGAAATGGGTAAGGTGGTAATGTCCTTACCGTCAAGCAGAATATGCCCCTTGTCGGGGTCGATCAGGCCGACAACCAGGTAGAAGGTAGTGGTCTTGCCCGCTCCGTTAGGGCCCAAAAGGCCGACCACCTCGCCGGCACGCACCTCCAGGTCAACACCATGCACCACGGTTCTGCCCTTGTAGGATTTTTCCAGGCCGCGTGCGGCAAGCATGCGTTCCATCCTTTTCCCCGTCTTCCCACCTGGCTGCAATCGATCAACTGTGTTTCCGGGTTGAAATCTACAGTTTTCACAACCCGTACGGTCTGTCAACAGTGCTGTTATTGGCACCTTGTCCGAACTACGGTTGCATCACGGCTCTGACCCCGTCTTCAAGAATAAAGCGCCGCTCATCGACTTCTATTTTCAGTCCCAGCCCTTTGACGGCCATTCCACCGGCCTCAATCAGCACTGTATCGCTGCTGCTTATGATACCGGTGTCTGCCTTGTAGGAAAGCGTGTCCGTACGCAAACGGGTTGCATCGGCGAACAGGACCTCAACATTGGAGCGGACGCTCATGTCATCACCGTTCGTGTGAATCGTGCCCCAATCCGCGCTGATCACGATATCGCCACCCTTTGAGTCGGCAAAAACCAGGCGAACTGCTTTAAGTTGCGTGCTGTCGTCATGCAGGCCCTGGATTGCCTGTTTGGCTGAAAGACTCCATTGGTTGGTGCCCCCAACGCTTCTGACGGCCTGTATCCCCTCCATGACCAGCAAAGCATCGGGCGGCAGCGCTGGCCCTTCAACGCCGTCTTCCTGCCAGGCACGGTACTGAAAAAGCCCTATACCCGCAAGGAATGCTGCCGTCAGGGTTAGCCAGAGCAGGTCGGGAGCTTGGCGAGGAATTTGCCCGTATTTTTCGGACTTCCCGTGTATTTTGCGCTCACCAGGCATGGTTGCAGGCACAAAAGATACGGTTCAGCAGTTCGTTAACCCTTCGATTGCCGCAGCCAGGTCGGCAACGGTCCGTACATCAGCCAGAATATTGATGGGGATGGAGATATCGTACACATCTTCCAACCTCTCAAGTAATTCCATGACCTTCAGCGAATCCAAAGCCAAATCGTTCATCAGGTCTTGCTCGGCGCGCACCTGTATTGCCTTCTCCGGTAAAATTTCTTGCAGGAGCAGCTGAAATTGCTGCAAAATTTCATTATCACCACTCAAATCTTCCATCTGCAAGTACCCCCTGTTGTATTCCCGCTCCAGATCAAAGATTACCGCAAAGAGGCGAGGAAAATGCGACACTGGCATACATAGAAGTACGTTGCGGGCATTTCCAGAAACCAATGCAGACAGGGCTTCGATATGGAGTCGGTTTAAAACTCTCTGCAAGACCGTAATTTATAGATGCAGGCTTGCGGCATGCGCGTCCATACTTGCAGGCTTATGCTAGCCCCATGGTCTGACGAATGCCTGCAGCCAGCGACACTGTGGGTCGCCAGCCAGTGGCGGCCTCAAGCGCCGCATTATCTGCTACCCAATCATTGTGGAGCAGTTCCTGCACCTTCCACGGGGTCAGCATGGGCGCACGACCACTCAAGCGGGCAACAGCAAGGTTCAGCTGCGCTAGAAACTGCAGCAGCGAGACAGGGACTGGCATGCGCACAACTCTTTTTCCACGGCACGATGCGACAATATCAATGATTTCCCGCCAAGAATATCCTTGGGAATGGCCGTCATGCACCTCATACACGCCATGATTCGGGCCGGGGCTTCTGAGCCAGGCAAGGATTGCCGCGGCAAGATCATCCACGTGAAGCATGGAAACCCGGTTGGACGGCAGACCGATGACCGGAGCAACGCCCCGGAACATTGCCTGAAAAAATGGCAACAATTCACGGTCGCCGGGCCCATAGACTGCTGCGGGGCGGAATATACCCCAAAAAAAATCGCCACCGTGATGACGAAGCGCCTCTTCACCGGCAAGTTTGCTGGCGGCATAAGGGGAAAGCCGGGGTTCCCTGGCGGCAAGGGAGGAAAGCAGTAGAATTTTCGCGTTGTTTGCCAATGCGGCTGCATTTTGCACCAGACAGGCAGTGCCGTCCACATTCACCCGGTTGAAGGCATTGGGAGTAGCCCCACGCACGACACCAGCGCAGTGCACCGCAGCATCCGCCCCGGTAAGTAACAGGCGAACGCTTGCATCCTCTGTGCAGTCGCCGCTGATCCATTCCACCGCCGCAGGCAGGTGCCTGCACTTATACAGTGAAGCCGGCCGTACCAAGGCCCGCACCCTGTAACCTGCACCAATCAACCAGGCAAGCACGGTGCCGCCGATAAAACCAGTGGCACCGGTTAGGGCAATGGTTGGCGCCATGTTATACCGCTGGCTCTGTCCGGGTCAGACCCAATCCAGCTTGCTGTTCCTGCTCGTATGGAGCCGACGGCTGGTTTAGGGCATTAGGATCTTGCTGCTGGGATTGCAAATGATGCAAGTAGACTTTTTTGGTAGCGTGGCGGGAGGGTTTGCCAGAAGTGGTGCGTACCAGGAGATCCTTGCCCACCAGCTCAACCCGGCAGTCAATGCCGATTTCCTGCAGGATCAGGCGACGCAGCTGTGTAATCAGTTGTTCCCGTTTTTCAGGGTCTTTCTGACGGTACTCAAGCAAAAGGACCGGTTCATCATAACCCTGCGGATTTACCAGGGCAAAAGCGGTGCTATCGCCCGTGCGCACGCCCAACTGCGATTCCGCCAGATATTCAAGATCCTGTGGCAAGATATTGCGGCCATTGACAATGATAGTATCCTTTGCCCGACCGACAATCACGATTTTATCGCCAGCCTGATAAGCAATATCACCGGTATCGAGCCAGCCGTCCTGCGAAAGCACCTCTTGTGTAGCTTCGGGATTGTTAAAGTAGCCCGACATCACACTTGTACCGCGCACATGCAATAGCCCGCATTGCCGCTCAGCCAGAACATGCCCTTGTTCGTTCCTGATTTCCAGCTCATACCCCGGCAATTGGTGACCGCAGGTAACAAAGGTGTTGGTGCGATGGACGCTCTCAGTTCTGGCAAGGGTTGAAACAGCCACATGATCCCGGGCCAGC
>JAAYIE010000084.1 GCA_012744275.1 Desulfobulbaceae bacterium | reverse complement strand
TGCGGTATCTGATCATACGCCAGCCACATACTGCGCTGCTGCTCCTTGCTCCGGCCAAGACTCATGGCGTCCTCCTTAGGGAAAATGCCATTATGGCATACTTGCAAACTTTTTCAACGGGCTGTTACCCCTGTAATCTTTTCACCGCCCCCAGCTAACGGCATTGATTTGGGAAGATGTTTAGCAAAAGCAGAATGGAATGGATTGAGTTTAGAAAATTGCGACTTTAACATTAGCCAAATCTCCAAAGAAAGAACCAAAGCTTTTGGTCTTTTAGAGGCTATACATCAAAAATATAAAGTAATTCGTCTTGACGATTTTATTTGTGAGAATGGCCATTGCAAGACGCATTTTGATACAACCTGGATCTTCAGAGATAAAGGGCATTTATCTCATGCTGGATCAGCAGAGCTGGGTAAAAGGCATAATTTTTACAGGAAAATCACGGAAAGCAATCATGATATATAATTGGCCGATATCACCAGAAAATAATCATTGCTAACAATTACATGCCGTTGGACAGCAAAAAGTGCCGCTCGTTCCTCGCTCTGCTTTTTGCTGCCGGTGATGTGGGGCGGTTAGGGCCTAAATATAATAGAGGCTGATTTGAACGAAAAAGGAGCTATTGGGAAGGCAACAGCTGATGCTTTCCTCGGTTTATACAACCATGAGATGAAAACATCAGTTTCCATAGTTAAATATTCTGATGCTCCAGACATCCGGTGCAAGGACACAAATGGGAATGCATTCAATTTCGAGGTCACGCTGACTGAAGATCGTCTAAAAGATATCCAAGCTGCTCTTGGCCGGTCTAACCATAGAAATATTGAAGCCCTGCGACAGCATCTCGATGACGTAAGAGCGGGAAAGGCAAACCCATTGGAGAGAACGAGTTGTTTACACAGGGCAAGGTTACTGACATGATTATAAGCCGGATATTACAAAAACTGCAGAAAGACTATGGTTCCAACGTAGCTCTTGTTATTCGCGATTCATCTCCTGCTTGTTGGGACTGGGATTCGGTTGTGGATCAAATTAGAAATATGCTCAATTTGTCGAGAAACCCGTTTGATAGAGGCATTCGAATTATTTCATTTCGAAAAGACAGGATTTTTTGACTCGTATGAAAAACTCTTACAACGGCATGAAGCAGATGGTCGCCCTGTCGGTCCATTCCCGCTTATGCCAGGCAATATCCCATGACCTGTAACCCTAATCTGCACGCTGTTTTCTTTGATTTTGACGGGGTGATTGCCGCTTCCCTGGAGGTCAAAAAAGAGGCCTTTACCACCCTGTTTGCGCCCTTTGGCCAAGAGGTGCAGGCAGCAGCGGTACGCTATCATGTAGACAACGGCGGCATGCCCAGGCACAGCAAGCTGCGCTATTGCATGGAACAAATCGCCGGGCAATCAATTGATGAGAAGGCTCTCGCCAGACTGGTCGAACGTTTTGCAGACCTGGTCTTTGAGGCCGTAGTGGCTGCCCCTTTGCTGGCCAATGTCATGACCACCCTGCAAGCTCTGCAACAGGCGCGTGTTCCTGCCTTTGTCGTATCTGGCACGCCCGAGGAAGAGATGCAGGCCATCATCAAGCACAAACAGCTCGCCCCGTTTTTTAGCGGTGTTTTTGGCTCACCCCGGCATAAAAGCGATATTGTGCGCAAGGTGCTGCACGACCATGCCTTTACTCCGTCCTGCAGCCTCTTCATTGGCGATGCGCTGGCTGATCTCAAGGCTGCCCAGGCAAATGGCCTAGCCTTCCTGGGCATCGTACCCCCAGGCAAGGCCTCCATTTTCCCGCAGGAGGTAGCTACCGCTGCAGACCCTGGCCATCAGCGCTGGCCGCAACTGCTTGGGCAGACATTCACCCTGCCATGAACCCGTCTGACTCCTTTTTCTTCACCACCTTTATTCCAATCCTGATTCTGCTGGCAGACCTGTGCATCCGCATTGGCTTGTCGCTCAGGGTAGTGATGCAGAAACGCGCCTACAGCATCACCATGGCCTGGCTGCTGATTATCGTTTTCCTGCCTTTCCTTGGGTATGTGCTCTACATGCTCTTTGGCGAAAACCGCTTGCCCGAACGGCGACTCAGGCGCATGCGCGAATCACGGGTGCTCTACCTGCGCGCGCCAGAAAGCCTGCTCCCCTTTATTGAAGACGACTGGCACGGCGGTAATCTCCTCTACTCGTCACTGCACCGCCTGGCGCAGCAAACCTTTGGCATGCCCGCCCTGCGCGACAATGCCCTGCAGCTCTACGCCAAACCCACAGATTTTTTTAAGGCCCTCATCCTTGATATTGACCAGGCGCAGACAAGCTGTTACCTGCAGTTTTACATCTGGTGCACGGGCGGTGAGGCGGATGCCGTGGCCGAGGCACTCATCCGCGCAGCACAGAGAGGCGTTGACTGCCGGGTGCTTTTGGATGACATAGGCAGCCGCTCCTTTTTGCGCAGCCGGGCAGCACGCATCATGCGTCAGGCTGGAGTGCGGGTGGAAAATTCGCTCCCTGCAGCGCTTATCTGGATGTTTTTTACCCGGCTTGATATTCGCAACCACCGCAAACTGGTAGTAATTGACAACACCATTGCCTACAGTGGCAGCCAAAACATGGCCGACCCATCCTTTTTCAAGCCAGAAGCAGGAGTAGGCGAATGGATTGATCTTATGGTACGGCTGACCGGCCCTGTGGTGGGAGAATTGAAGGCCGTGTTTGCCCACGACTGGTTCCAGGAAACCACAGAGTTTATTCCCCTGGGCGAAATCAGTATGCCAGACCACGCAGACGCTGCCAGGTTTGAGCCTGAACCCATGGTGCAGCACGCACCGGTGCAACTTGCACCCTCTGGCCCTGGCGACACACCAAATGCCATTCACAGCCTGCTGCTCACCACCATTTACAGCGCCCGCAGCCAACTGACCTTGACCACGCCCTACTTCATACCCGACGACGGCGTGGTGGAAGCACTGCAAGCCGCAGCCCACCGGGGAGTGGATGTGCGCCTGATTGTACCGGTCCGCTGCGATTCCCGTCTGGCTCAGCATGCCAGTCGGGCCCGTTTCGAAGAACTTGCCAGGGCTGGGGTACGTATTTGTTTGTTTGCAGGCGGTCTGCTCCATGCTAAAACCATCTGCGTAGACAAACAGGTTGCCCTGATCGGCTCGGTAAATCTGGACATGCGCAGCTTCTGGCTTAACTTCGAAGCCACCCTCATTGTATATTGCGCTGATTTTGCCAAACTTTTGGCCACAGAGCAGGAACGATACATGGAGCATGCAAGCGAACTCGACCTGGTAGCTTTCAGCAGGCGCGGCTGGTGGCCGCAGTTCAAGGAAAACATCTGCCTGCTGCTTTCACCTCTTCTATAGAAGGCTGTAAAACCAGCCATTTATTCCAATTTCTATACGAATGTAAAAGCTGAAAGTGAAAACGCTCTCTGCTCTCCATGTCGGCATCTTTGCCTGGGTCTCAGATTGATACTGGGCTTACCAACCCTGTTTCAGGGCAATTACGTTGCTGAACATTGTTATTGCTCTTGATTTTATTTCATTATCCAGCAGGAGAGACTATGGCTCAAGAAATGCAATACGCGCGCGCGCTTACCATAGCCGGATCTGACAGCGGCGGCGGCGCAGGCATACAGGCAGATCTAAAAACCTTTGCCGCCAATGGCTGTTATGGCATGAGCGTGATTACCGCCCTCACTGCCCAAAATACTGTGACTGTACGCTCCATCTTTGCTGTGCCCATAGAAATGGTGACAGATCAGATGGAGGCGGTGTTGACCGACATCGGCGCAAATGCGATCAAAATTGGCATGCTCTTTTCCCCCACCCTGATTCGCACCGTGGCGGATGGCCTGCGCAAATGGGCCGCAGATACGCCGGTGGTGCTGGATCCGGTCATGGTGGCGCAAAGCGGGGATAAACTGCTTAAGGATGAGGCTGTTACCGCCCTGAAGGAAGAGCTCATACCCCGGGCGCGGCTAATCACCCCGAATTTGCCCGAAGCGGAAGTGCTGCTCGGCCGCCCGATTCCCACCCTTGAAGCCATGGAAGAGGCAGCGCAGGAACTGAACAAGCTCGGCTGCGCCAATGTGCTCATCAAGGGCGGGCACCTGGAAGACTCAGACAGTGATGACCTGCTCTATCTGGGTGCTGAAAAGCGAATTGTGCGCTTTCCTGGAAAACGCATCTCTACCCGTAATAACCACGGCACCGGCTGCACCCTGTCTTCGGCCATTACCGCAAATCTCGCCAAGGGCTTGGATATTGCCGATGCAGTGGCCGAAGGCAAAAAATATATTACCGAGGCCATCCGCGCTGGCGCAGCCTACCGCATCGGCCAAGGCCACGGCCCAGTGCATCATTTCCACGCCTTCTTTTAATTCAAACTGGCTAACTAAGTAGAATATTGACCAATCCTTTCTTCAGGAAACAGATATGAGCATTGTCAAAATCGTTGTCGCAGACGTCGTCTACACCGGAGCCATCAAGAAGGAACTTGGTCCTGCCACCAAGGTGGATATCAATGAGCGGGCAGAACTCCTGGCCGCACTTAAAGGGACAATAGCTTCAGAATGGCTGGAAACGCAGTATCCCGAGGCTGAACTCTATGCGGATGTGGCCATCTACGACGGTTTTGGCACAGCCAAACCAATTGAAGTCTTTGCCTATGATGAAAGCGACGCCTTGGACAAGGACCTTTCCGATCAGCTCCAGCGCCAAGTGCAGGAAAAAGTGGGTGCAGCCTTGCAGGAGATTGACTGGGACGAGGTGTAAACATATTGGGAGCATCAAGCGTAACCTGATGCTTACAAATCTCCCAACTGACCGGTAAGAGCTATGACTTTGCAGAACCAGGCACTTGCAAAATATATCGTTGCCTTGCTCCTGTTTGGATCCAATGGAGTTGTCGCCAACCGTATTTCTTTGACCAGCTACGAAATAGTTTTTACCAGAACAGTTATTGGCAGCCTATTTCTCGTTCTTGTTTTTATCTTCTCCAAACAGGAGCTGCGCTTTTGGCGTAATAAGCTGCATTTTTTTTATCTGGTGATTTCCGGTATTGCCATGGGTACGAGCTGGATGCTGCTCTTTGAAGCCTATACGCAGATAGGCGTCAGCATTGCAACCCTTGCCTACTACTGCGGGCCAGTACTGGTTATGATGCTGTCTCCGCTTGTTTTCAACGAAAAAATAACCGCCATCAAGACGCTTGGATTTTTTGCTGTTATTCTGGGCATGCTCTGCGTTAATGCCCATGCCTTCCTGCAGGGAACACTCTCCTGGGGCTTACTCATTGGCATAGCATCAGCCTTCATGTACGCTTTTATGGTGATCTTCAACAAAAAGGCCACAAACATCACAGGAATGGAAAACCCGATGTGGCAACTGGTCATTAGCCTGTGTACTGTCGGCCTTTTTATTGTTCTAAAACAGGGCGTTTCACTTAATCTCGCGCCAGAAGACATTATGCCAATACTTTTTCTGGGTATTATCAATACCGGTGTTGGCTGCTACTTTTACTTTTCCTCCATTGCTGCCATGCCAGTGCAAACGGTGGCGATTCTGGGCTATCTTGAGCCGCTGTCTGCCCTATTCTATTCAGTTACGCTCTTGGGAGAAGTCCTAAGCCCTCTGCAGGCAGCAGGGGCTGTCCTCATTTTAGGAGGAGCAGCATTCGGGGAACTGTTTCGCAGGAAGCAAGGCTCGAATTTGGCTGTACAGACAAAATAGATAGAGCTGTCATCCACCTGTTGTGCTTGAGTGCTTACCTTTCATGCGCAGAAAATTGCTTCCCTTTTGACCGCCCAATCTTATACGTTGCCAGTACAATTCCGGTAAAGATGAGAGCTGCACCCCTTGCCTGGTGCCAGGCCGGTTCTTCATGGAGAAATACGATCGCCAGAATGGTGCTGAATACCGGCATCAGGTGGACAAAAGGCCCGGCCCGGTTAGCGCCCACAACCCGCACCGCATAGTTCCAGCACAAAAATGCCAACACCGAGGCGCATAACGCCACATAGGCAATGGCCAGCAGCACCGGCCCTGCCATGGGGATGCGCAGGCCCTGCTGTAACTCCAGCAAATACAGTGGCAAAAGCCCAACCAGCCCAATCGCATTGATGGCAAAGAGAAAGGCGAATGGGTGCAGATCCTTAGGCAACTGCCGCAGGGTCACGGCATAGATTGCCCAACCGCTGGCTGCCAGCAACACCAGGATATCGCCCCGATTAAAGGACAGGGCCAGCAACTGGGACACCTCACCCCGTGCCAGAATAAGCAGCACCCCCCCAAAGGAAAGGACAATACCGAGCAGTTGACGAGGCCGCAGGGTTTCGCGGTGCAGCAGCCAGGCAAATAAAGCAATCAGGATAGGGGTAATGGAGTTGACCAGCACCGCATTAATGGCCGTGGTGTACTGCACTGCCACATAGAGCAGGGTATTGAAACCCGTGACTGCCAAGAGCCCCTGCAGGCTGATCAGAGCGGCATGCTGACGGATAAGCGCGCGCTGCCGCCAAAAATGCGGCCAGGCAAAGGGTGCGAGGACAATCAGGGCAATGAGCCAGCGCCAGAAACCAAGGGAAAGCGGGGGAATAATACCCTGCACGCCCCGACCCAGCACAAAATTGCCAGACCAGATCAGAGCGGTCAGAGTGAGGAGTAGATATGGCATGGCAGTTGCGCAGAATGATTCTGTTGCGGAAAATACAGGGGAAGTCGATGCAGAAAGTATGTTGAAATGAAACTAAGCGCCGGGCCGCAGCCGGTAACGCGCCTTGCTGATACGGGTTGCACGACACTGCGGGCAGCGGCCAGGTTGCTGCAGGCGCTCCCTGGTGCTGAAATGAAAACCGCATTGCAGGCAAATTGGCGCATCCACTTCAAAAACCGCCTTGTCTGAACCTTTACTGCGGCGCAGGTGCTCCAAATGGCTGATCAACTCCTTTTCGCTCTGGTGCAATGCCTGGGAAAGCTCGCGCAGCGTATGCCAGCCATTACTTAGCAGAACCCGCAGGCGGCCTCGAACGGTCAATTCCTGCATATCATCATCTGCAATCATGCGGCATCCCCTAGACCAAAAAGGCCTGCTTGCTGCTGCGCAGCCTGCAGGCGGAGCCAGGATGCCACCTGCCGCCGCTGCAAACGGGTCAGTGCTTCCATCAGGGCAAAGGGTATTTGTTTGAGGCCATACTGCTGGCGCAGCCGCTCTTCCATATACAGCCACAACAGGGCTGTTACCTCGGCATCGGCCAGGGCCCGGTGCCAGGAGCCGCGCATGGATAAGCCACAATGTTCCGCCAATACCTGCAAGCGGTAGCGTGGCGCATCCGGCAGGATTCTACGCGCAGCTAACATGGAACAAGCGCAGATATTGGCGCTGCTCCGGCCCAGCCGGGCCAGTTCTGCCTGCAAAAAGGCGCGGTCAAACCGGGCGTTGTGCGCCACCAGCGGCAAATTGCCGCAGAATTCGCAAAATTCGGGCAGCACCTCGGCGCTATTTGCCGCTTCCCTCAGCATGGCATTACTGATACCGGTAAAACTGGTGATAAAAGGACTCACCGCAAACCCAGGATTCACCAAGCGCTGGAAGCGGGCGCGGATTGCGCCATCCTCCACCAGCACCGCGCCGATCTCAATCACCCGGGCGCCTTGGCTGGGCTTGAGGCCGGAGGTTTCAAAATCAAATACAACCAGTGCAGACATGGGATTCAGCAGAAACAGGCAAATGTGATGCAAGGCCATCTAAAATACAGTACCTTCGCACAGAAGTATACCCCGCATATTCCGTCAAACACAGAGGATTCAATGAAACCTGAAGAAATGCGCGAAAAGGCACAGGAACTGTTCAAGGCCCGCATGCACTGCAGCCAGGCAGTTGCCATGGTGGGGCTGGAAAAACTTGGTTTGAATGAGCCGGATACCATCAAGGCGCTTGGCGCTTTTGGCGGCGGTATTGGCGGCTGCGGCAAAACCTGCGGCGCTTTGGTGGGCGCTGCCGCCATCATTGGCGCATTGTACAGCCGCAGCAGTCTGGATGAAAAAGAAAACCCGAGAATGTGGGCTGCCACCCGCAAAATGGTGGAGGCCTTTGAAGAACTGTGCAGTGGCAAGTACGAAGGCATCAGCTGCGAGCACATTGCCCAGGTGGACTGGCTCAACCGGGATCAGGTGAAGGAATTCTACACCAACCCGGAAAGCCGCAGGCAGCATTGTATCAGGGTAGTGGGTGAAACTACAAAAATTCTGGGCGAATTACTGGAGCAGGAAAAAGCGCGCGAAGCAGCTAAATAAAAAGCGCACACCCTATTGGTATCCAACGGGCCGGATCTTCCGGCCCGTACTGCTTTATGGAGGAAGACCATGCACGAGTTGAACGATTTCCTTGCCTCGTGGCAAGCCACGACTGAGGGCAATAAAGAGGCATTCATCAGTCTGCAGCAGCACCTGGACCAGATGGAGGGCGTGCAACTGCAGTTCATTTCCCGGCCGGGCATCACCTATTCCCTCAGGGCCAAACACCCGGCCCAGCAGCAACGTGAGCTTTTTGTGATGGTGGATGTAATTGAAGACGAGCCACGCTGGCTGTCGGTCTGTTTCTATCAGGACCTGGTGAGCGACCCGGACGAGCAAGGCGATTTTGTGCCCGGCGGTTTACTGGGTGAAGACGCCATCTGTTTTGATATGGAAACGGCCAGCGAAAAACGGCTGGCCTATATCCGCGATCGCATTGACGAAGCCTGCATCAAGGCTCGGCAGGGGTAAAGCACTTGCTGTTTGCCGTACCTTTGGGCGGCTGCAAAGAAAACCTGCGGCAAGGCACCGCTTTTGGCAAACAGGTCAGCAAAAGCTTCAACCATGGGCGTTAGCCTGCTGTATTGGGCCTGAACGGATTTCAACTCGTTCGTTTCAAGGTTTGCCGCTAAAACCTTCCCATAGAACGAATAGAACGAGACATCCCATTCCAGTTCCAGAACAAAGATGCCAGACACTTAAAGTACTTTTAATGTGGAATTGGGATCAGGGCAGGTCGAGGACTTGCCATCCATTTTTAAAAAGCGCCTCCAGTTCCACCCTTGCGGGTGAAACCGAAAGCGCCTTATCGTAAATACAATTCTAGTTCAGCAGCTCAGGAGGGATATTACCACCATTGTCTGCCAGTTTCTGCAGAACGGTTTTATGGAGCCACATATTCATCTGGGCAGAATCATTCATTTTTTCTGGGGGGCAACCCAACTCCACCGCCAGTTCCTTACGCGCATCCAAGCTGGAATCCAGGCCCAAAAGCTTCAACAGATCAACAATGGATACCTTCCAGTTGAGTTTTTGCGGATTGGCTGCAGCTTGCGCCTCCAACTGTGCAACTACGTCCACCTTGGGTATGGCCTGGCCAGCAGCGGCAGGCGCAGCAGGTGGTGCCTGAGTTGCAGGGCCCTGCGGCAGAGTCGAGGTTTCAGCTGCCTGAGCGCTTTTGTTGAAGCCAAGTTTTTCCAAAATTTTACTAAACAATTTCATGGTGTTCTCCTTTTTTAAGGAATTTACCGAAGCAACAGAATGCTATCGGTCTGTAAAAAAATTGTACAGCAACCATACAGTTAGGTTGAAGTGCCTTCTTGACAAGAAAAATTATTCCCATCCCGCATTAAAGCGCTCTCCATGCTGGCTTCGGAAAATATTCCCAAGAGCAGAAGCGCCAGTGTTACTGTTCTTGATTCAACCGAGGCTGACGGGTGGCAAAGAAAAAGAGGCCAGGGATGAGAGCGCAAGCTCAATCTGGGGATTTTGTACCCCAGCGAGTGCCAACATATTGAGCTGCATGCCTGGCCCTCCTTCTGCAATATCCACTACCCTGAGCACGCCATCTGCCACTTCTCTTTGTATAGTATAACCGGCAAGAAAGGCCAAGCCCTCGTCCCGGGCTACAAATTGTTTAATGATATCACCACTGATATCCTGCATCAGTACCTGAGGACGTATTCCGTATCGATCAAAATAAGCTGTAATAGCAGAAAGAAGGCCAGTGCCCTGTTGCTGCAGAAAAAAAGGAATGCCGTTGAGTTGCTTTACACTAATACAGCTCCCACGAATATGCATGCTGGATGGCGCAGCCACCAAGCTCAATTCTTCCCTGAAGAAAGGAACAATGCGGCATTCTGGCACCGCGCCTGCCTCAGCAACAAAGGCCAAATCTGTTTCTCCCTGTCGCAAGCGCCGCAGGGATTCGGCCTGGGTACCTAAAATCAGCCGAATCCGCAGTGTGGGGCAGGTGCGCCGCCAATGGGCAAGGAGGGCCGGCATTACATACTGGGCTGGAACATGGTGGATGCCGACGCGGATATCAGCTTTACTGTCAGCCTGCTTTGTCAGGATACTTTCCAGGTTTTCTACCAGCTCAAAAATCTTGGCAGCATGGGTATAGAGTTCCTGACCCTGCTGACTCAGACCGATCCTGCCACGCTGGCGGATTAAAAGCCTCATTTCCAAAGCTTCCTCAAGCTTCTTCAATTGCATGGTGACTGCAGAGGGCGAAACAAAGAGCTTTTCCGCCGCCGCCTGCATACTGCCGTGGCGAGCCACCGTGTAAAAGCAGCGCAGCTGGTTCAGATTGATCTGCATTACCTCTCCCCAGATGAAATTGTAGCCTGTGCCTTGGCCCGCAGTCGATCTCTGGTTACTAAAGCCAGGTCGTTGTACATGGTGACGAAGAGTTGTGCCTTATTCCAATTACAGCTCAAAGGTGAAAACAAAGAGGCGAGGCAGATACAGGGCTAGCCTGCATCAAAAGCTCCAAACTGTATTTAACCCAACCGGCACAAGAGCGTCCTGGTTGCAGTTGCAATAAAGCAGTGGAGTCATTTCCATACACGCTTCATCGTTCTGTCCTCCAGAAATCTCTCCAGCCCTTAAGACCAGGAAGCCAAAAAACTTGGCTGCCGTGCGGATGCACCCAGGCCAAAAGCCAACTTCGGTATTCCCCATTCTGCCACAGATCTGCTCTCCAGCCGAGCCAGCCGAATTCAGGCGGCCTCTTGCCGGGCAGATGTTCCCACTGGAGCCAAAGCACGGATCCCGGCTGCTGTTGTGCCCACTGAGCCAAGTGCGCCTGCAGAGATCGGCCCCTGTCAGGCAAATACGCGCCCAGATACGTATTATAGAGCACCGTGGGAGCCAATGTTTTTTTCAAACCTTGTAAAAAAAACGGCAACCCCTCCGGTAGCCTGCAGGTCTGCAGATGTACTGGGGCAGATGTCTGGCTGTTGCGCCAAACCGCCTTGATCCCCTGTAGCAGCATCCGCATGCGGGCGGGCTGGTCTGCCCAGACAAAGGCGGCAAGATGCCGCATCTCTGCTTCTGTTTATAGCAGAACAGGCGACAGATCACAGCCATGGCGGGAGAGCACCTGTACTGCAGAGCCCATGCCCGGCGCCACAAAACAGCCTTCACCCTGTATCCTGAATGCCTCATCCTGACCCTGGCCAAAAAGATAGCGGCCACAGCTGCTGGTGTCACCAATATTGACCAGTACATAACAGCGCTGCTCAGCCACCAGATTCAAACCGGCACTTGCCCCCAACTCAACCAGATGCACTGCCTTCCACCCAGTATAGGCCAATGGCAGCAGCCAGCACAGACCCCGCGCACCCTCATTGGTTTGCACTGGGTAGGAAGCAATAAAGGTTGCCAGCTCATCCCGCAGCAAATCCACCGCTTGTGCGAGTGCCCGGGCAAAGGCCGGCCCACCTGCATCCTGCATACCACCAGCACTGGGGTAGTACGCAGCCAGGGCCCGCGTTGCCGGATGGTGACCCAGCACGCGTGCATGCAGGGCGGCAAGGAACAGAAGGGGCACGTCAAACGATGCCCTCTGGCAAGATGCGGCCAAGAGCCAAGCGGCAAAGTCATCATCCTTGAGCAGACGGCAACCCAGATGTTCAAGGATGTGGTGATATAAGAGAGATGGGGGAAATGCAGCCCTGCAGAAGCGGGCCTGGGCTTTGAAACGGGCGGCTATTTTAGCCCGGCGCTCAGGTTGTTTGCCTGTATCTGGATCTAACACGCTCGCCAGTCAGCTATTTATTGCTAGCAGATCAACAATGCCCATGCTCAGGAGCATGTTCGCTTTGTCTGACAGTAAAGCAATTTTAAAACAGCATATCAAAACTATACACCCCCTCCTCCAGATGGCTCGTCACTTTCAGGCCCGAATTGTTGAACACGCTTTGCATGCGTTCATTTTCCCGCAATACTTCGGCGGTGAAACCGGAAATGCCGTTTCTTTTAGCAATTTTGATCAGATGCTGGAAGATAAAGGTGCCCAACCCCTTACCCTGCCAAGAATCGCGCACCACAAAGGCCACCTCGGCCTTGTTCGTGCTTTCATTGAGATAATAGGTGCCCACCGCAATAATCTGGTCACCCTGAACTTCTGGCAGGGTGGCGACTACCGCCACATCGCGCCGGTGATCGATATAAACAAAATCCTGAATCTGACGTGACGTAAAGCGCTGCTGATGGCTCATGAAACGATAGTAGATCGTTTCCTGTGAAAGATTATAGATAAGATCGCGCATATCCGGCTCATCAGTCGGACGGATGGAACGGAAATCGACCTGGGTGCCATCGCTCAGCAAAAAGGTAGCACGCATACCCTCTTCACCCGGCAGAATGAAACGGTTGCTGAAACGGGCCAAATCGGGCCGCAAATACTTGGCCGCAACAGCCTCGCGAAAAAGCTGTTCACGAAAGTCCGGATGGGCGATGGAGATCAATTCCATGGCCCGCTCCTGAATGGATTTACCGTGCAGATAGGCTACACCGTGTTCGGTCACCACATAGTGCACACTGGCCCGGGTAATGACCACGCCCGAGCCCGGCTGGAGAGCGCTCACCACCAGAGAGCGCGTACCGTCGCGGCTTACTGAGGGCAGCACGATAATGGCCCGTCCGCGCTCCGACTTAGCCGCACCACGATTAAAATCGACCTGGCCACCAACACCGGAATGAAAACGACCACCCACCGTATCCGAGCAAACCTGCCCGGTGAGATCGATTTCCAGGGCCATATTCACCGACACCATGCGCCGGTGTTTACCGATTACGGCGGGATCATTGATATACTCGGTCGGCCGGAAACTGAAGAGCGGGTTGTCGTGAATATAGTCATACAGCTTCTTGGTGCCCATACAGAAGCTGGCGGTAATCTTTCCCCGGTCAATGGATTTCATCGCGCCGGTAACCGCCCCAGATTCTACCAGCGGAATAATAGCATCCGAAATCATCTCGGTGTGAAAGCCAAGATCTTTACGCTCTGCAAGAAAGCGCATCACCACCTGGGGGATGCGCCCATAACCCGGTACCCTACCGATGCCCAGCTCAATGGTGGAGCCATTGGGGATAAGGGCTGCCGCCGACTTGGCAATTTTGGCAGCAATTTCATTGGGCGGATCAAGTTCTCGCTCCAGTATGGGCCTGTCCACCGGCACCAGTATATCCAGGTCGAACACATCCACCAAGGTGTCGCCGTGGGTCCAGGGCATGTTCGGGTTCACCTCGGCAATAACGAGTGAAGCGTTACCAATGGCGCTTTTGACAATATCAACGGAGATACCCAAACTCACCCGGCCACGTTCGTCAGGGGGTGTTACCTGAATAAGAGCAATGTCAATGGGCATGGCGCCGGAGTCCAGCAGTCTGGGCACATCCGAAAGCAGTATAGGCGTGTAGTCGCCAAAACCCTCCTGAATCACCTCACGAATGTTGGAGCTGATGAAAAAGGCGTTGAGGGAAAAACTGTCCGAGAGTCTTTTATTCGCGTAGGGCGCATCGCCCTTGGTAACCAGCTGAATGATCTCCACATTGGTCACTGAGCGAGCACGGGCAGTCATGGCGGCAATCAGTTCCTGGGGTGCGCCGCAGCCAGTGCCGATAAAGAGCCGCTGGCCTGATTTCATATGCGCCAGCGCTTCCTGAGCTGTGGCCACCATCTCCTCATATCGTGTCTGCCAATTCTGATCGTAGCGCATTTAGGCCCTCGTCAATAAAGGGGAAAAGCCTTGGCTGTCCCTGTCATTCTATCGGGCAGGCGGGGCAAAGGTCATGCCCGCATCTACCACCACTGGCTCAAGTCCCTGCTCACCAACAATCAGCGGGTTGATATCCAGCTCAACGATCTGCGGGAAATCTGTGGTCAGCTGGCTGATGCGCTGCAGGGCCCCGGCAATGGCTGCAATGTCCACCTGTTTGGTGCCGCGCTTGCCCTCCAAAAGCTCGTAGGAACGGGTAGATTTGAGCATTTGCACCGCCTCTGCTTCAGTAATCGGGGCAAGGTGGAAGGTGACATCCTTCATGACCTCAACGAAGATGCCGCCCAAGCCAAACATGAGCATGGGTCCGAATTGCGGGTCGCGGGTCATACCGATGATGACCTCCAGGCCTTTTTCCGCCATTTTCTCCACATACACGCCTTCAATAAGTGCATCAGGGGCGAGTTTCCGCAACCTCAGCATCATCAGGTCAAAGGCGTCGGCCACTTCTTCACTGGAACCAATATTGAGGCGTACCCCACCGAGGTCGGTTTTGTGCACAATGTTGGGTGAGACGATCTTCATGGCCACCGGATAACCGATGAACTGGGCAATTTCTATTGCCTCCTCAGGACTGCCGGTAAGCCGGCCGGGCATGATGCGGAAGCCGTAGGATTTGAGGATATTCTTTGATCGGACCTCGTCCAACCTGGAATAACCGCTGCGTTGCCGGTGGGTAATCACCCGCTCCACCCGGCGACGGTTCACTGGAAAGCGTACCACATGCCGGGCCGGCCGCCGTCGCCATACCCCATATTCATACATGGCTTTGAGTGCACCCACGGCACGCTCGGGCGTGGGATAAAAGGGCAGCCCGGCTTCGGCCAGTTCGGCCCGGGCAGGTATGCCTTCGCGACTGCCTAAAAAAGAGGCCAGCACCGGAGTTTCGCCATCCAGATTGGCGGCAATGGCGCGCACAGTGTCGGCTGGTTCGTTGATGTACTGCGGTGCCAGCACAACCAGTATTGCATCGATATCCGGGTGCTTCAGCGCGGCCCGCAGTGCATCCACGTACTGCTGTGGTGTGGCTGCGGCAGAGACATCGGTCGGATTGTTGATATAACCAGTTACAGGTAAAATACGGGCGAGTTCTGCATGCAGATCATCGGGGAGTGGGGCAACTACCATATCCGCCTTTTCTACCGCATCGGCGGCCAGTGTTCCGGTTCCACCCGAGTTGGACAGAATAAAAACTCTGTCTCCCTTGGGCGGCGGCTGCAGGGAAAGGGCGGTGGCATAATCGAACAAGGCTTCGAAGGAATCGGCCCGGCAGATACCGGCCCGTTTGAAGGCCGCGCCGTAGGCTGTGTCCTGACCGGACGCCACACCAGTATGGTGCGATGCCGCCCGGGCACCAGCAGCGGTGATCCCTGCCTTGAGAATCACCACCGGCTTATGCTTGCTCGCCTCCTCCGCCGCCTTGACGAACTGATCACCATCACTGATATCTTCCAGGTAGCCAGTGATAACCTTGGTGGCGGCATCACCGGCCAGGTATGAGAGGATATCCACCTCGGTGATATCTGCCTTATTACCGATGGAGACCGAAATGCTCACCCCCAGCCTGCGGGAATCGGCCGCGTCCATCATGGCGGTGCACAGTGCACCGGATTGGGAAAAAACCGCCAGCTTGCCCATCTGCGGCATACGCCTGGAGAAGGAGGCGTTCAACTGCAGCTGCGTATTAATAAGACCAAGACAGTTTGGGCCTAAAAGCCGTATTCCACCCTTGGCACACAGGGCCACAAGTTCCTCCTCACGTTTCGCTCCCTCAGGCCCACTCTCCTTAAAGCCGGAAGCCACCACCGCCACCGCACCCACCTTCTTGGCAATCGCGTCCCGCACCGCATCCAGGGTTTTTTCCGCCGGCACAGTAATCAGAGCCAGGTCGATGCTATGGGGGTAGTCGGCCAGGCGCGGATACGCTTTAAGCCCCAGCAGTTCACCGCCATCCGGATGGACTGGCACCAGTGGTCCGGCAAATCCTGCCTGCACTAGGTTGTGTACAGTGGTATAACCCACCTTACCCGGTCTTTTTGAAGCGCCAATAACCGCAACCGACTGGGGAGTAAAAAGTCTCTTCAGCATACGAACCTCTTATAATCGGGTAATACGCCTCAGTAGCGGTTCAAACGGCGCTATACGGTACATGGATTTCATACCCTGCCGCCTCGATCGCCTTCTGCACAGCACGAGTGTTGTAGGTGTTGACGCGCAGGTAAATCATCGCCTTGGTACGCCGGGTCGCAGACTTACGTAACAGCCTGGTACAGTGCACATTCTTTTCTTCCATAATCCCAATGAGCTTGCTCATAATGCGCGGATCACCGTCATCCACAATGGAGATCATGGCTGCACCCCGCTCGCCCACCCCAAACATGGTTTTATATGCCTTGAGTAGGTCACCAATGGTAAAAATACCGATCAGTCGCCGTTCATCATCCAGAATCGGCAGAGCGCCAATGGCATTTGCTTCGAAAAGGAAAAGCGCATCGTCCACAGTGGCCATGGCCGACAGGGTGCGGCAGTTGGTGCTCATAATCTGCGATAGTCTTGTTTGCATCACCTTGCTCTCCACCATGGCACGCTGGCTGCTCTGGGCCACGCTGGACGGCTTGGCAGAACGCAGATCCCGGTCGGAAACTATACCCTGTAAAACGCCTTCGTCATCCACCAGGGGAATGTGGCGAAAGGGAAAACAAGCCAGCAGTTCAATAGCTTCAGCCACGGTTTGCTCTGGGTGCATGGTGGTGGGCGTGGGGGTCATATGATAGTGGATGAACATGTCACCTCCGATTCGCTCTTGTCAGTATGCCTGTGGCGTACGCTCAATCGTCTTTTAAAAGTCCAGCGATGTAGGCAGCCGCACTTTCTCCCAGCCGGGGCAGGTGATAGCCGCCTTCCAGGATGGAGAGCACCCGGTTACTGCAGAAATCCCTTCCCAACTCGAAGATAAAACGGCCAAGCTCTGTATACAGTGGCGTGGAGAAGGCCAGGCCCGACATCTCATCTTCAACATGGGCGTCAAATCCTGCGCCAATGATCAGGGCTTCGGGTTGCATCTCTTCGAAAAAACTGCGAATTTTCGGGAGCAGGCGACGTACCTGCTCCTCGCCTGCGCCAGGGGGAAGTGGCAGGTTGAGTACGGTGCCTTTGCCTGCGCCAAGACCACGCTCCTCTTCCCAACCCGTGCCGGGATAACTGAAGCTGGGATGCTCGTGGATGGAAATGTAGCAGGTGTCCGGCTCGGATTCCAGGGCGCTTTGGATGCCATTGCCGTGATGAGCATCAAAATCCAGCACGGCTACTCTGTTGCGGCCGTACCGGTTTTGCCAGTAGCGGGCAGCAATTACGCAGTTGTTAAAAAAGCAAAATCCCAGAGGATGATTTGCCTCGGCATGGTGGCCAGGCGGCCTGGTTAGACAGAAGATGATATCCTGGCCAGCGTCCTGCTCTATCCGGTCAATGCCGCTCAGACCGGCGCCTGCCGACAGGGTGGCGATAGAATAAGATTCGTAGCAAACCTGATTATCCGGATGGTCTACATAGGTGCGGCCGGAGAGTACCGCCTCTTCAAAGCGGAAGAGCCAGGCCTCGTCATGGAAGCTCAGCAGTTCAGCGCGGCTCGCCGGCCTGGGCAACAAAATATGGATAGACTGGGCAAAGGGGCTGTGATCAAAGGCATCCCGGATTACCTGCAGACGTTCAGGTATTTCCGGATGCTCTCCGCCGCCGGTATCATGCCGGCTGTACGCAGGATCAGTAACGAGGATGAGCGAAGAACCGTGCCGCATTCAGGATCTCCACAGCGGGCGGGGTAACTGCCGGTTCAGCCGGGAAAATGCCGTGATCCGGCTGGCAGAGAGTAATATCCCGGCAAATAAAGTGTCAAACACCCAGCGGCTGTTTACTTACCGCCAGGTACGGCCACGACAGACTATTTTTTTCTTAATACGGTTACAGGCTGGCCGTTAATGCCCCAGTTATCAGTACCAACCTCATCAATGACGACCACAGTAGTGGTGGCATCCTTGTGCAGCACCCGCTGCAGCAATTCGGTCACTCCGGCGATTAAGGCGGCCTTCTGCTCGGCTGTCACCCCTTCATCGGTAATTTTAATGTTCACATAGGGCATGATGGTATCTTCTGCGCCTGGTGGTTACGGCAGCATCGCACGCTGCGCCCAGTCAAAGAGTGCTCCTGGTGCAACGCCCAGCAAAATGGTACCGGCCACGGCCACTCCCAGGACCACCAAAATCCCAACAGTAGGGGAATTAATGGTGACCTGGCCTTCAGGCGCACCCATATACATCAGGCGAATAATGCGCAGGTAGAAAAAGGCAGACACCGCGCTGAGCAGCACCGCCATTATCACTGGCACAGTATAACCAGCGGCCAGTGCCGATTGAAACAGGTAAAACTTGCCGGTGAAACCACCGGTTGGTGGAATACCGGTAAGGGAAAACATGAAAATCAGCATGCACAGAGCCAGTACCGGATGTTTAGCTGCCATCCCCTGGCAGCAATGTATGGATTCATGCTCTTCCTGACCGCGGGAAAAAATAATGAGGATGGCAAAGGCCCCCATGTTCATAAACAGATAGATAAAGAGATAGCTCATGGCTGCGGCCATACCACTGGCAGTACCCGCTGCAATTCCCAGTAAGGCGTAGCCGGCATGGGCAATGGCGGAATAGGCGAGCATGCGTTTTAAGCTGTTCTGTACCAGGGCCACGATGTTACCGACCGCCATGGTCAATACCGCGAGCATAACCAGTACCGGGCCCCAGTTTGGTTCCAGTTCCGGAAAAACAGTCAGCATGATGCGACCAAATACAGCAAAGCCGGCCGCTTTTGGCCCTGCACTCATAAAAGCGGTCAGCACTGTGGGCGCACCTTCATACACATCTGGTGTCCACATGTGGAAGGGAACAACCGCCACCTTGAAACAAAGCCCTGCCACAAGCAAGGCAAGCGCTGTCACCAGAGCCGGGTTGGAGGCAAGGCTGTGACTCTTGATGTAGGTACCAATTTCAGCCAGGTTGGTACTGCCGCTGAGACCGAAAAGCAGAGACATACCAAAAAGCAACAAGGCCGAGGCAAAAACTCCCATAAGAAAATATTTCGCTGCTGCCTCACTGGTACGAAACTCCTTTTTATGCATACCAATAAGGACATAGAGCGGTAGAGCCATCAACTCGAGGCCGAGAAAAATGGTCATCAGATCGACAGACGCGATCATCACCATCATACCCACTGCAGAAAAGACCATCAGGCTGTAAAATTCTCCATGATGTGCCTGCATCTGCTCGCTGTACATTTCGCGCATCAACGCTGTCAGGATGACACTGCCCAAGCAAAGCGTACAGAAAAAGGCTGTATAGCCGTCATTCAGGAGCATGATTCCCGCTTCAGGCGGCACAGACATGCCGAGATTCATCAGCAATACCGCGGACACGCCAAGCACAGTCATCCAAGGCAGCAATTGGCGTTGACGGGGAGCAAAAAGATCAAGCGCCACCAGGACAACGCCAACAGCCAGCAGGATCAATTCCGGCAGCACCGGGGTGATCATGCCCCAGTTAAAGGCGGCGGGATTCAGAACAAGTAGCCGATCAGTCATCACAGTTGTGGATCCTATCTGACATTCAGGGGATGGGCATCAGGGCTGTTTGCCCGGCTTCAGCCAGTCCGGTGGCGCCATGCACCTGTTCCACCAGGTGGCCCACGGAAACCCGGAGGAAATCCAGCAGTGCATCAGGATAAATACCGATCCAGAAAATAAGCAGCACCAACGGCACCAGTGTCACAATTTCACGCACATTGAGCGGGATGAGGCTGCGAACCTGCTCGCCCACCCCACCGAAAAAAATGCGCTGATACAGCCAAAGCATGTACCAGGCACCGAGAATAAGACCTGTGGCTGCGATCACCGCATATACCGGCTGGGCCCTAAAAGCGCCGAGCAGAATAAGCCATTCGCCAATAAAACCGTTGGTGCCGGGCAAGCCCACGGCCGCCAAGGTAAAGACCATAAAAAAACCGGCAAAAACGGGCATGGTGGTGGCCAAGCCACCGTAGGCTGCAATCTCGCGAGTGTGGGTCCGCTCATACACGATGCCGATGGCAAGAAAGAGTGCCCCGGTAACCAGCCCGTGGTTGATCATCTGCAGGATACTGCCTTCAAGACCTTGCTGATTGAGGGCAAAGAGGCCCAAGGTAACAAAGCCCATGTGGCTTACCGAACTGTAAGCTACCAGGCGTTTCAGATCGGTTTGTGCAAGGCAGACCATTGCCCCATAAACAATGGCAATCACGGAGAGCACCAGCATGGGGGTGAGCATGGCTATGGTGGCCTGCGGCAGCATCGGCAGTGAAAAACGGAGGAAACCGTATGCCCCCATCTTAATCAGTACACCGGCAAGGATGACTGAACCTGCAGTTGGTGCTTCAGTATGGGCATCGGGCAACCAAGTATGCACCGGCCACATCGGCACCTTGACGGCAAAGGCTGCAAAAAAGAGCCAGAAGACCAGAAGCTGCAGTTTGAATGGATAGGCCTGACCAGCCAGGGCAATAACATCAAAGGTCCGACCAGCCCCAAGGTACAGGAGAATAATACCCACCAGCATGAGCAGACTGCCCACCAGAGTGTAGAGGAAGAACTTGATTGTGGCATAGAGCCGGTTTGGCCCGCCCCAGACCCCGATGATGAGAAACATGGGGATGAGCATAGCCTCCCAGAACACGTAGAAAAGAAAGAAATCCAAGGCGCAAAAGACGCCCATCATTGCCCCTTCCAATACGAGCAGGGCGATATAAAATTCCTTGACCTTTTCCTGAATACTCTCCCAGGACACCAGCACACATAAGACGGTGATCAGCGCAGTCAAAAGCACAAAAAGCACACTGATGCCGTCTATACCAAGGGCGTAGTTGATGTTGAGGGCGCTGATCCAATCGTGCTGCTCCCTGAACTGCATCAGGTGCGTAGTTTTATCGAACAGGAAAAAAACTGGCAGTGTGAAGACCAGCTCGAATAGGCTGACCACAAGGGCAACCAGTCGCACGGTCTCGGTTTTCCGCTCTACAAACAGAAGGGAGAGGCCACCGAGTATTGGAAAAAAGATGAGAACACTGAGCAGAGGCATGGGTACCTGTTAACCTTAAGTGACTATTGCTTAGTATCTGGTCAGCAGCAGGGCAAGCAGCACCAGTGCCCCACCGCCCATCCACGCCAGATAGTGCGAAACTGCTCCATCCTGCAACAGACGCAATTTATTGGCAAAGGCACCAATCAACCGCGGCAGGCCATTAACCACCCCCTCTATGCCGCGTATATCAAACACCCGCAAGAGAACGTGCTGGCTGAACCACAGGGAGGGCTTGACAATGGCAAATTGGTACAGTTCATCCACATAGTACTTGTTGAGCAGTACCCGATATGCGCCTGCAAAACGGTTGGCCAGATGCGAGGGCAGTTCGGGCCGCTTACGGTACATGAAAAAGGCGAGGACGATACCGCCAGCACCAGCGGCCACCGAAATCAACATCAGACCAAGCTCAGCACCATGGGAAAGTTGCACATGCGGGTGTCCCAACACTGGTTCGAGGAACTGGGCCCAATGGTTGGACCCACCCAATCCCGCCGGGATACCGAACCAACCGGAGGCGATCGCCCCCAGCGCCAGAATCATGAGCGGCGCGGTGACCACCAAGGGTGATTCGTGCACATGCTTTTTCTGTTCGGTTGTACCGCGAAATTCGCCATGAAAGACTAAAAAGAGCAGGCGGAATGAGTAGAAAGCGGTGAGAAAGGCGACGAAAAGTCCGATCCAGAAGGCAAACTGGCCAGCCGGAGAGCCCGAGTTGAAGGCCATCAATAAAATTTCATCCTTACTGAAAAAGCCGGCAAAGGGTGGCACACCAGAGATCGAAAGCGATGCCAGGAGAAAGGTCCAGTAGGTGATAGGCATGTATTTCTTCAAGCCACCCATGGAGCGTAGATCCTGCTCATGGTGCATACCCAAGATGACCGAACCGCAACCAAGAAAGAGCAAGGCCTTAAAAAAAGCGTGGGTGAACAGGTGAAAAATGCCGGCTGCATAAGCGCCCACGCCGCAGGCGATGAACATATACGCCAGTTGGCTCACTGTGGAATAGGCCACAACCCGTTTGATATCCGTTTGCACGAGTGCGATGGTTGCCGCGAAGAGTGCGGTAATGGCCCCGAGCACGGTGATGAAGTCCAGGGCAAAGGGGGAGAGGGCAAAGAGCGGGTTGCAACGAGCAACCAGAAAAACACCGGCGGTTACCATGGTGGCGGCATGGATGAGCGCGCTCACCGGAGTGGGACCCTCCATGGCATCCGGCAACCAGACATGGAGTGGAATTTGGGCTGACTTGCCAATAGCGCCGCAAAACAGCAACAGGGCAATTAAAGTGGGCAGGAGTATCTCCATACCCAGCAGATGAATGGATTTACCATCAATGTTCGGTACAAGCCCAAAAACCTCGGCATAGTGGAGGCTGCCGAACTGGGTGAAGATGAGCAAAAGGCCTAGTAGAAAACCAAAATCACCAAAGCGATTGACGATAAAGGCTTTTTTACCTGCATCAGCAGCCGAATTTTTTTCAAAATAAAAACCGATGAGCAGGTAGGAAGACAGACCCACCGCTTCCCAGCCGAAAAAAAGCTGCAGGAAGTTGTTACCCATCACCAGCATAAGCATGGAAAAAGTGAACAGGCTCAAGTAGGCGAAAAAACGATAATACCCAGCCTCGCCCCGCATATAGCCCACTGAATAAATATGCACCAGCGAACTGACACTGGTGACCACCAGGAGCATGACCGCTGTGAGCTGATCTACGAGGAAACCAACGGAAACCTTGAACTCACCAGAGCTGATCCAAGTGTAGATATCTTGGTTGATGATCTCGTCCGATTGTACCCGGAAAAATGCTGCAACTGCGCAGCAAAAGGAGATCAGTACCGCGATAATGGGCAGCCAGTGCGCCCTGGTTCCCATCTGTTTGCCGAGCAGCAGGGTCAGCACAAAGGCTGCCAGAGGCAAAAAAGGAATAGCGAGTAGCGATATCGGCATGACTAACCTTTCAGGTCGGTGAAGGAATCCGTATGCACGCTGCGGCGATGCTGGTACAGAGCAATGGCGATACCCAAGCCGATGGCCGCTTCGGCCGCTGCCACGGTGATAACAAAGAAGGTGAAGGCATGCCCGCGCAGAGATTCCAGGTAATGGCTCATGGCCACCAGATTCAGATTCACCGCATTAAGCATAAGTTCCGCAGACAAGAGCATCATGATGACATTGCGGCGGGTGAGAAAACCGCACACCCCTATGCAAAAAAGCGCAGAGGCAAGGCCGATGTACCAGTGCAATGGAATCATGACTGCTCCTCCCTGGGTTGCGGTGTTGTTTCTTGTCCCGCACTCCGTGCGGTTTTTTCGGTACGATCCGCCTGCCCGACCCTGGCCGCCAGCACCAGCCCGCCAATCAGCGCCACCAGCAAAATGGTGCCCGCAATTTCAAAGGGCAGAAGATACTGGGTGAAAAGTTCGGCACCCAAGGCCTTAGTATGACCGGCCTGCGTCACAGCGGCACTGGGCCAACTTCCCTTCATCCCGGCAGTGAAGGAGGGCAACGCCCACAATAAAAGCACAAAAAGGCCTGCTGCTATGCCCCGCCCCAGCCACACCCCAGGAACAAAGGCGCTCACTTTGAGTTCCTCTTTAAGGTTCACCAGAAAGAGGACAAAGAGATAGAGCACCAGGATAGCACCGGCATAGACAATGATCTGTACCGCGGCCAGGAACTCAGCCTGGAGCAGCAGATACAGTCCTGCCATGTGGAAAAAAAGCACCAGAACCGCCAGCACGCTGTGCACCGGATTGCGCAGGCTTATGGCCAAAAGGCCGCAAAGCACGATCACAAACGCACTGTACCAAAAATATATGGGGATAAACATGCCTCTACCTGTTCTGACCTTGAACGGATTGACGCCATAACCTGCCCACCACCTGCCCTTCCCCTTTCCATTCATCGGATACGGGCAGACGTTTGCCCACTGGCAAAGTGCCTTCGGGTAAGCCACGCGGCCTCCAGGTAGGATTGGCATAACTCTCCAAATGCTCACCCTGTTCACTGAGGTAGTCATCCCAATTGTCGAGCAGCTTGGGCATGTCGTAGGCAAGAGTTTTACGATCAAAGGCGGAATATGCAAAAACCTCGGTGAGGATAATCGCATTCACCGGGCACACTTCGGCACAGTAACCGCAGTACACGCAGCGCAGTACATCAATATTATACTCGTCAATAAAGCGGCGGTTGCCGTGCTCGGGCTCCTTATGGATGCGGATACGAATGCAGCGAGATGGACACACCATTGCGCATTTCATGCACCCGATACACCTGGTGGTGCCGCTGTGCGGATCGCGCACCAAGGCGTGCTGCCCACGAAACCCACGCCGCACATTGGGCTGTTCGTGGGGATACTGCAGGGTGATGGGTTTGGTGAACAAACGGCGCAAAGTGAGCCACATGCCCTGCACCAACTCTACCAGCAGCAAGTTTTGCAGCAGGTTACGCTTTTTTTTGTATTGAATCTGCATAAAACCGCCCCGGCCTCAGAACAAAACCTTGCACACTGCCGTGACCACGATGTTGGCCAGGGCAAGCGGGATGAGCCATTTCCAGCCCAGTTCCATGAGCTGGTCGTAACGGTAGCGCGGCATGGTGGCCCGTATCCAGATAAATACAAACATGAAGGCATACACCTTGAGTACGAACCACAGCGCCGGGAAGAACGGAACCGCAAAGGGGCCGCTCCAGCCACCGAAAAAGCAAATCGTACCCAAAGCGGACATAACCAGCATGCCCACATACTCTGCCATGAAAAAGATGGCGTAGCGCATGCCGCTGTATTCTGTGGAATAGCCGGAAACCAGCTCTGCTTCGGCTTCGGGTAAATCGAAGGGTACCCGGTTTGTCTCGGCGAGCATCGCCACAAAAAAAATGCCGAAGGCGATAATTTGCGGAAAAATGTACATGCCGCCAAAAGTGCCGCTCTGCGCTTCGACAATGGTGGTCAGGTTCAGGGAGCCCGAGAGCAGCATGACCCCAACCAGGCTGAGCCCCATGGCGATTTCATAACTGATCACCTGGGCCATGGATCGAAGTCCGCCCAGGAAACTGAACTTCGAATTGGATGACCATCCGGCCAGGATAACACCATAGCTGGCAAGTCCACTCATGGCGAAGATATAGAGCAGGCCGATATCGATATCCGCGATGACCCAGCCCGGGGCAAAGGGCAGTACCGCCAGTGCTCCGACCATGGCGGCAAGGCTGACCACTGGTGCCATGCGGAAGCCGAAGGCATCCACGTTTTCAGGGATGACATCTTCCTTAAAAAAGCATTTGACGCCATCGGCAATGGGCTGAAGCAAGCCGTGCCAACCAACTTCCATCGGCCCCATGCGCACCTGCATATGGCCGATGATCTTGCGCTCGAAATACGTGGCGTAAGCAACGTGCAGCATGACCACTGCGAAGAGAATCACTATATAGAAAAGCAGGATGAGAATGTGCATACAGTTCTCCTCAACTCACCGGTCAGACTCGCCCAGCACCACATCAATACTGCCGATATTGGTAATGAGATCAGCCACCAGCCCCCCTTCAGATAGTGCAGGCAACGCACTGATGTGGATGAAGGATGGGGAACGGATATGCATGCGGTAAGCCCGCGGTGAGCCGTCGGAAATAATATAGAAGCCCAATTCACCCTTGGGAACTTCGGTGGCCACATAGATGTCACCGGAGGGATAGGTGGGCTTGGTTTTGTGGGAAAGAGCAATCAGGGCGGTGCCGTAACTGCTGACCCGTGCCTCGCGAAACGGTATAATCCGCTGCGACATGTGCAGATCCGGCGCATCCTCGCTCACGATAGGGCCGGGTGGCAACTGGTCGACACACTGTTGCAGGATACGCACCGACTGTCGCATTTCTTCCATGCGGCAGCGGTAACGGGCGTAGCTGTCGCCCTCCATGGCTATGGGTACTTCAAAGTCAACCAGGTCGTAAGCGTCATAGGGCTGGTGCTTACGAATGTCGTAGTCTACACCCGATGCCCTCAGGCAAGCTCCGGTCAGGCCAAGCCCAAGCGCCTCTTCTGCCGAGACCTTGCCGATACCGACCGTCCGCTTCAGCCAAATCCGGTTGGTGTCGATAAGGGTTTCATATTCCAGGATCTTTTCCGGGAAGATATCAATAAAATGCTGTAAACCGCTAATAAATGATGCGCTCACATCCTGACGCACCCCACCGATGCGAGGATAAGAGAAGGTAAGACGCGCGCCGCACAACTCCTCAAAGAGTTCCAGCAGCATCTCTCGCTCGCGAAAGCAGTACAAAAAGACTGTCATGGCACCGATATCCAGCGCATGCGTGGCCAGCCACAGCAGATGCGAGGACAGTCGCGACATCTCGTTCACGATGGTGCGGATATACCGGGCGCGCAAAGGCGGCGAGATGGCGAGGAGCTTTTCCACTGCCACACAGAAGCCGCAGTTGTTCGACATGGCCGCGATGTAATCCAGCCGGTCGGTCAGGATGAGGGCTTGAGCATAGGTGCGGTTTTCGGCCAGTTTTTCGATACCACGGTGCAGATAGCCGACCTGGGGGTCGCAAGCGACGATAGTTTCGCCGTCCAGTTCCAAATCAACCCGCAGAACCCCGTGGGTAGCGGGATGCTGCGGCCCCATGCGCAACCGGTAACGATCTTCGTCACCCGTGGCGACCGGCACTTCCACCGTCTGCCTGGCGGTATCACTCATGCCTGATCCCTCTCACGCAGTGTTTTTGCCATTTTTTCAGCAGGAGCCGTACCGTCTGTGGGTTCAACTGCTACTGCAGCCTTGACGGCCTTGGCAACAGTCTTGACCGGAACGGTCTTCTTTTCGTCTGCCAGCGGTGGTGGATAAAATCCGTGCTGATCCAACTCTCGTGCCAATTTTTTGAGATCCACCAAACCCTGCCATTCTTTTTTGCCCTTAAGTGGATATTCCTTGAGCAGGGGATGCCCTACCCAATCGTCGGGCAACAGTACCCGTCTCATGTTGGGATGGTTGTCAAAACGGATGCCGAACATGTCAAAGACTTCACGCTCCAGCCAATTGGCTCCCGGCCACAGGGAAACCGCCGACTCCACGTGGGCGTCCTCTTCGGGCAGCAGTACCCGCAGGCGGATCCCGTGGCGCAGGGAAGTGGAATAGAGCTGGTATACTACCTCAAAACGCTCGGAATATGATGTTTGCCGTCTTTTGTTATCTACACCGCACAGGGCACGCAAATGGTCCATGCAGAGATAGTCCGTATCCCGCAACCAGCGCAGGATCGGCACAATCCGGTCAGGCCGGAGCAGAACCCCGACCTGATCATGGTGTTCGATAATATCAAGCACCTCTTCAGGGAACTGCACCTTGAGGGTATCGGCTATCGCACGTTGCTCCATCGGAACTCTTCAGCCAGTATTTTTTCCTTCAGTTTGAGAAAACCTTCCAACAGGGCCTCCGGGCGCGGCGGGCAACCCGGTACATACACATCCACCGGCACGATCTGGTCAACTCCCTGTGTCACCGCATAGGTATCAAATACGCCACCGCTGCAGGCGCAACTTCCCATGGCCATCACATAACGCGGCTCTGGCATCTGATCGTAGACACGGCGCAGTGCCGGTGCCATTTTTTTGGAGAGGGTGCCAGCTACCACCATACAATCGGCCTGCCTTGGGCTGGCGCGGAACAGAATACCGAAACGATCCTGGTCATTCGTGGAAGCGCCGGCATCCATCATTTCAATGGCGCAGCAGGCAAGGCCAAAGGTTACCGGCCAGATGGAACCAGCCCGACCCCAGTTTACCAGCTTATCGAGGGGCCCAAGAATGGCGCCTGCGCCAGGAAAAAGTCGCAAACCATCGGGCAGCTGAACTATCTTGTCCTGGCTCATTTTGTCCACTCCAGAGCACCTTTTTTCCAGGCATACACATAGCCGACCAGGAGCAGAAAGATGAAGAGCAGCATCTCAATCAAGGCAAAAAGACCTAAAAAATCGTAGGTGACAGCCCAGGGGTAGAGATAGATTGCTTCCACATCAAACAGAACAAAGAGGATGGCGATGAGATAAAACTTGACGGAAAAACGCATACGCGGCTCTTCCGTCGGTTCATTGCCCGATTCGTATGCAATCAGCTTTTCGCGGTAGGGCCTGCTCAGACGGAAAAAACGACCAATAAACAAGGTCAGCACGCCAAAGAGCGAGCCAAACAGCAGGAGTAGCAGAATACCCAGGTATTCGCGGGGAATGAAGTCCATGTTCGCCGCCTCAGCGTCTGTGCTTCATGATCCGTTCGGCAAAGGCCTGACGGCTCGCCTGCGATGCCTTTGCAGGCGTGGTGAAGGTAAGGCAGCCGGTGGTGCACTTAGTGACACAGGCCGGCTCTAGGCCAGCATCGATCCTGTCCTTGCACAGATCGCATTTTTCCACCTTACCGGTTTCCGGATTCCACTGCGGTACTGTCCAGGGACAAGCGGTGATGCAGGCTTTGCAGCCAACACAGGAGGCTCCTTCCACATAGACAATGCCGTCTTCATCGCGCTGACGCATCGCTCCAGTGGGACAGGCATCCACGCACCACGGCTTCTTGCAGTGGAAGCAGGAAAGATAGACATAATCCACCCGCATCTTCTTACCTGCAGGTGCGACAACTTCGACCATTTTACAGTTGTACACCCCGGGGCCGCTGCTGTTCTTTTCCTTGCAGTGTACCTCGCAGGCGCGGCAGCCGATGCAGTCCTTGACATCCTGAAGAACGTGATACTTACTCATTATTTCAGCTCCTGGCTGACCGCCGGCTTAATGGTGACGAAACTCTGACAAATATTGACTCCACCTCCGGCCTTGTCCCAGTCGGTCAGTTTTCCCTGCATAAAAATTTGGTCTGCAAGCCCTTTGTTCAGGGCCCGCTTCTGCAACGGCACCTGCGTACCGAAACCATGCAACATAAAAACCGCCTCAGGATGGATCATGTTGGTTACTCTGGCGCGGATATGTCCAGTGACATCGCCACTGCTAACTTCAACCAGGTCACCTTCCTTAATACCGAGTTCAGCTGCAGGCTCGGGGTGAATCCACAGGTGATTTTCATCCAGCAGCTGTGACAAAATCGGATTGTTCTGATGCTGCCCGTGGGCCTGGTAGCCGCAGCGACCATAGAGCAGCCTGAAGCTTCCTGCTGGAGCCTCCTCCGGAGCAGTGTACGGGATAAAGGAGGGAACCCCCTGCGACTCGAGCTTTTGGTTGAACAGCTCGATCTTGCCAGACTCCGTGCCAAAACTAAGCTTGTCACGGTCGTACCAGATGGCGTCCTGGCTCAGCTTGACAAAACCCTTAGCATCGAAATCCTCGATGGAGACATCAGTATCCTGTAACTGGAAGGCCCAAATGTCTTCCAAGGTCTTGAAGGGCAGATATTCTTCCTTGCCCAGTCGCCGCGCCAGTTCCAAGTAGATTTCCCAACCCGCCTTGGTGTTATTGAGTGGCACAACACACTGCTGCCGCCGTCCGAAACCCGGCTTCAATCCTTTCTCCATGCGCAGAATATCGCCACGCTCGAGATAGGTGTTTTCCGGTAAGATGACATCCGCATACCAAGCCGATTCACTGTAGTTGACATCAACCGATACGATTAGATCCAGCTTGTCGAGAATGCGCCGCTGCTCGACTGGATCGGGCAGGGCGATGAGCGGATTGTGCCTGTGAATAAAATACGCCTTGATCGGGTAAGGATCAGCCTTGTCCAACGCATCAAAGGCCAGGTGGAGCATGCCTCCGCTGGTGTCGAAGTAGGGATAGCGGGAACCACACCCATCGGCGCGTTCTTCCTTGACCGCTGGAATGGAACCAGCAATGCTCTTCAAACCTTTTTTGCCCGCATCTTTGGCACCTTTAACATAGAACAGGCCGCCCTTCTGTTCAATTGATCCCATAAGGGCGTTCAAAATATGCAACATGCGGGAGGCATAAAACGAGTCCCGATAACGAGTATACATCCAACCAGGATGAAAAATTACCTTAGGCCGGTCTTCATTGATCTGGAAACAAAAAGCCTCAATATCTTTCGCCTTGATGCCGGTTTCCTTTTCCGCCCATTCAGGAGTGTAGGGCCCGAGAAAAGTCCTGAATTCATCAAGGCCGGTGACATAGCGCTCAACGAACTCAGCATCATAGTACCCCTTGTCGACTACAACATGGGCAATGGCCAACAACAGAGCATAGTCGGTACCTGGCTTGATTTGCCAGTACCTGGTAGCCTTACCGGCGGTCACCGAAAACCGCGGATCAATATAGGTGAGATGCGCACCGTTTTTTAGTCCCTTGAGCACGCTTTTCACTTCCTTCACCCGCAGGGATTCAGTGATGTTACGCCCAAACAGGACTATATGGCGAGCATTTTCATAATCATAGGCAAAGTCTTTGCGGCCCATACCGTACACGGAACGGGAAGCATGGTGGGTGTTGCGGCCGCAGGTACAGTCATGGTTCATATAGTTGGGCGAACCGATGGCCTTCATAAAGGCTTGACGCAGATCAGCAAAGGGACCGCCCCGGTCGGACATCATAACCGCGCGCCCGCCATGTTCGGCAATAATGCCTTCGAGCTTGCTGGTAATAAAGGAGAAAGCCTCATCCCAGGAAACTTCCCGCCACTGGCCTTCGCCACGCTTGCCCATGCGCAGCAGCGGCCCTAGGGGACGTTGTTTGTCATCGCGCTGGGC
Organism: Desulfobulbaceae bacterium; assembly: GCA_012744275.1. Classification (GTDB taxonomy): domain Bacteria; phylum Desulfobacterota; class Desulfobulbia; order Desulfobulbales; family Desulfobulbaceae; genus Desulfobulbus. Next base: position 57,397 of record JAAYIE010000084.1, on the reverse strand, counting down.
AAAGGTTGCGCCGCCCTTGGCGCACAGGCTTTTGCCCATGGCTGCATCGTTGGCATTACCTTCAAGCCATACAGGTCTGCCGTTTTCCACATGCACTGTAATGGGGCAACGGACAGCGCACATACCGCAAATTGTGTGTTTCATTTCAGCCATAAAAAATATCCTGACGCCTCCCTGGATAAATTTTCGCTCGGTTAATCGACCTCGCAATTCGGTTCAATAAATCATATTGATAAAATTCTTCAAGGGAAAACTGCAGCGCTTACAAAGAAGTCCGAGTATCATGGTATTGGTTAATTTTTCTTTCATATTTTATCCTGCACAGACTTTTCGATACTAAATAAATATCTCATTAATATTTCGATCTTTTTTTCTTACATCAAAGCTGACAGCGTACAGACACGTAGAGAGACCCTCCGCTCAACACCTCAGTGTGCAGGTATAAGCTTGACAAACACGACGAGATAGCCGTTTTTTTTGCGCTTTCAATTTTCATTATGACCACGCAGCCAACACCAGAACATTTTATTCCCCTTCCGGCCCTGTTCTTTCTTGACCAGAACTTGCGCATAACCGAAGTTAACCGCGAGGCAGAGATACTCCTGGGTCAACCCGGGATACTGCTGAAAGGAAAGCCGGTGGAAGAGCTCTTTGACAGCGGCCTCGAAGACAGCGAACTGCGCCACCGCCTGCTGGAACTGTGCAGCACCACCACCCTGCAGCCCTACCTTACCCTGAACCTGCACTCCCCGGGCCGGGCGGCCATGCCCTGTTCTATCTATATCCTGCAAACGCTCCCCGCCTCGGGGCATGAAGTGAAGGACGCGGACACAGTGCATCGGTATGTGCTTATTCTGTGGCCAGACGCAGCCTGTCGTCTTGACAAACAGGTGGCCGACATTCTTTTTGAAGGGATACTCATACTGGATGAGGCCATGCGGGCTGTTGCGATGAACTGCGCAGCCGAAAAGCTGACGGGCTGGAATCGCCATGAAATTCTCGGTAAAGATGCCGCCAAACTGCTCCCGGCACTGTTCAACGATAGCACACACCTGCCTGGTTCTCCAGGCGGTTGCGGCATTTGTCGGACAGCTCGGCTGATCCTTTTTCCAAAAAAAGATGGAGGTTATACCACCCTGTCTCTGCGGTCCTCATCGCTTCAGGATAAGTCAGGACGGATGCAGGGAACGGTGCTCTGCTTCCAGGATTGTGCTGATTCCTTTTACATCAAGCAGGTGATGGCCTCAGTTGCGGATGCCGTTTTCTCCATTGATACTGAAAAAACCATCACCTCCTTCAACCGGGCAGCGGAGAGGCTCACCGGTTGGAAGGCTGCAGAGGTAATCGGCCAGAGATGCTACGACATCATGCGTTCCAGCTTTTGCTCGAACAACTGTCTGGCAGAACGTTCCTCACACCTGGGCGGCCTGCCGGTCGAACAGCCACTCTTCATCAAGCACAAAAGCAAAATTTCTGTGCCGGTTTTTGCCAGCTCTACCCCTCTTTATGATGGCCTGGGCAATGTTATCGGCAACATAGAAATCCTGCGGGACAGAACTGTGTCCCTGCGGAGCAGGTTGATCCTTGATTCCATTGCCGATGGCGTATTCACGGTAGATAAAAATTGGAAAATCACCTCCTTCAACCGGGCAGCGGAATTGATCACTGGTTGGCGACAGGAAGAGGCCATTGGCAAATCCTGTGCCGATATTTTTCACTCCTCCATATGCGGCAACAACTGTGCCATTGCGGAATCGCTGTACACGGGCGAACCGGTGGCCAACCGCGCCATCACCATTCGGAATCACACCGGCAAAAAGGTACCCATCAGCATAAGTGCCTCGCCGCTCGTCGACCATGATGGCGCTATCATCGGCGGGGTGGAAACCTTCCGCGACCTCAGTGCCATCAACGAATTACGCGCACAGTTGCACCAGCGCTATACCTTTGACTCGATCGTTTCCAAGTCAGCCGCCATGCAGCGACTTTTTGCCATCTTGCCGGACATTGCCCGCAGCACGAGCACAGTGCTTATTTCAGGGGAAAGCGGCACCGGTAAGGAGCTGGTAGCGCGGGCGCTCCATACCACCAGCGAACGCAGCGACAAACCTTTTATCGTGGTCAACTGCGCAGCACTACCCGAGACCCTCTTGGAATCGGAACTCTTCGGCTACAAGGCCGGCGCCTTCACCGATGCCAAGAAGGACCGGCAAGGGCGGTTTGCTGCCGCCGAAGGCGGCACCATTATGCTGGATGAAATTGGGGAACTGCCTGGCACTGTTCAGGCCAAGCTACTGCGTGTACTGCAAGAAAAAGTCTACGAACCGCTTGGTTCCAACACCTCGATTCATGCCGATGTGCGCATTATTTCCGCCACGAATCGCGATTTGCCCTCACTGGTGCAGACGGGCGCTTTTCGGGATGACCTCTTCTACCGCTTAAATGTGGTCAACATCACCTTGCCGCCCCTACGGGAACGCAGGGAGGATATTGCCCTGCTGATCGATCACTTTATCAATAAATTCAATGCAGAACAGGGCAAAGACATCGCGGGTATCGACAATGAAGCCCTGACCCTGCTCATGCGCTACTCGTATCCTGGTAATATCCGGGAGTTGGAAAACATCATTGAATTTGCCTTCATCCTCTGCAGTGGCGGTTACATTCAACCCCAACATCTGCCGGAACCGTTTTCTTCCGACCAGGACCAGCAGGATGGCACCAAGTCTACGGCCTCAGGCCATGGGCATACCCTTGCCGAAATAGAAAAGCAGGCCATCCTCATGAGCCTGGCCCGCAACCATGGCCACAGAAATGCGACCTGCCAAGAGCTGGGAATCTCCAGGGATACTCTCCGCAGGAAAATTGCTGCCTATGAAAGCAGCAGCAGCGGAGGAGGCAAAAAGGCGTCGCAACAGGGTGCGCCAAAAGAAAGAGGAAAGCAAAAAAAATAACGGGAGCAGGAGGAGAAGCTGGCTAGAACTGGCCGGGAGTTGACAGCCAGGCTGTCGTGGTAAGCAGGGAAGGACGTATTGCGTCCTTCCCTGCTTATTGAGATCAATGGTCTTCGGAAAGATGGCCGCGGAAAAACCGCTCGCCCAGCATGAACAAGATGCCGCAGAAGGTAAAGCCGGCAATGGTGATCATCCATTCGTGGAGTGAAGGTGTATAGGGCAGGATGCCCGGCACCCCTTCCAGGTGCATGGTGTGAAAACCAGGTATGATTTGACCGATTATCAAAAGATCATAGCGCATGACAAAGATGCCGATGATGCTCAGGATGGAACCAAAGGCCATTGCCCCGATGTTCCGCGCCCGTACCGCCAGAATAATGATCAAAGGCGCGGCCAGGCCCAGGAAGATCTCACCGAACCAAAAAAGACCGGCATAGGGCCCGCTGGTAACCGCCATCATGGCCTCGTACTTGCCAGGGACCTTGCCAGCGATACCAGAGATCATCTTCCAACTGGTGAAGAAGATGATGGCAATGTAGAGCAATGCCCCCAACTTACCTACCGCCCGCAGGGATTCCTGCAGTTTTTCACTCATTTTCCAGCCGTTGATGCGGTAGCCAAGCCAGTGAAAGAAGATGATAGTAGCGCAACCCGACATCATTGCCGACACAATAAAGTAGATAGGCAGATACGGCCCGTGCCAGTATTCACGACCATTGAGCAGGCCAAATACCGCCCCCAGGTTGGAGTGGGCGGCCACACCTGAAACCACGCCAAGCAATCCGCTCATGCCAGCGGCCCGGTGCTTACCAACCTGCAGCAAGGCAAATTCAATCAGCATAAAAAACAGATATGCGCCGTACAGGGTGCCCATCCACCAGATATTCGAGGTAAGGTTTGGCGAGATGACATTGTATACCGCCATGCGCCACGGGTTCTCGATTTCAAAAAAAATGACCAGAAAACCCGACACAATAGTGGCTATGGCCAAGTAGACCGAGCGCTTGGCAATGGGCTTGAAGGCCTCGTAGCCAAAAACATGGCCGATCGATGACACCAGGCAGAGGCCAGTCGAGGTGACCACGAAGAACACATAAGCTGCCAGCACCATTCCCCACGGCACTTCCCGCGACACACCAAAGGTATGCTCGTGACCGGCAATCATGGAATGCAGGCCAAAGAGAATACCCAAAGACGTAATGAAGGTCAGAATCCAGAGCGTCCGTTTATAGGCCGTCGATGGCGTTATAACCAGTCCTCCGCCGTGGGAGATCACATCTGTTTGCACACTCATACTCAAACCTCCTTTTATTAATTAGTACGTATCCCGATGATTTGCCAAGGGCCTGGTCAGTGCAAATCGCTCTCTTCGAGCAAGGCGTCCAGAACCGGCTTAATCTTCAGATCAAAGAGAGTGTGCAGGCCTGCGCACCCCAGCCAAATTACCACAAACGCCACAGTTTCCATGACTCATGCTCCTTGCCCACACGATGTGAATGAGGGCTGGGTACGGGCTTTCCGCATTGCACGGCCGAAAGGCGGTCTGCAGAAAGGCAGACGCGACAGGCAGTCTCTGCCCCAGGAAAGCGCGGGTTACGCAAAGGACCGTAACGCGCACATTGAGCCTGTCCCACAGCCTGCCATAATTTCTTACCTATTTCCCTCACCCAATGTCAAGAGGAGTTTACATTGTATGCGTATATTTAACTATACCCAACAAAAGGATAAATAACCTACCTGTTACAGAATTTATTGCTTAAAAACAATATGTTATAAAAAAACAAATGCATCTATTCCAACCTTTCCTCTCCAAGACCTACCTGCAAGGCCAAGCATTCTCACCAAAAAAAACGGCCAACATCCCTGTCGCAACACCTAACGACCAGCATAAAGGGTCTGCACAACCAAAGATGCGCATGGCATGAATTTTTAAAAATTATACAATAATTTCAATAGAATATAAAATGCACTCAAAAAAGCTGTGCTGCCTTCACCTACCCAACATCACCAGAAATGACTTAATTTAAGGCAAAAACTGGCAGTAATGGCGCAAAACAAGCCAAATATTCATTTCCCTTGCCCACTTTTACGCATCTTTCCTGCACTCAAATACAGGCATATATAATTTATATTATAATATTAAGGTGTTGCCTTTCAGTCCAACTCGCCGCACGGGGTCAGTCCGTATCTGGCATCTATCTTGCTATATATAAAGCAAGACAATCCTCCCCTGTCCCCTGCTACTGCGAGGCAAGCCATGAACCAACGAAACATTTTCAGAAATCCTAATAAGAATAAAACCCGGTCACTACTTGCCTGGTGGCAAGTCAACCGTGGCGATGTAAGCGAATATTTCTGGGGAAGCTGTGCCTTCCTCCTCTTTCTGCTATCCGGCCCCTTCTGCACCCCTGTAGTCCTGTTGGCAATGGCGCGCCTTGCCTATGAGGCGCAGCAGAGTGGTTGCAGGGAACCGATGAGCCTTTAATCAGTAAAAAAACTGTAATTCATCCATTTGAACAAGGAGTTACATGATGTCCACCACAGGAGCTGCAGTTGCCGTTGTCGAAACAGATGTTGTTGGCTGGTCCAGAGTAAAACGCCTGTCTATGTTCTTTGGTTTCTGGCTTGTGGTTGGGGCACTGGTCGGACTGGCGGGCTTCGTCATCGGCCATCACCACATCTACAACACCACGCGCGAAATACCTTGGGGTTTGCCAATCTCCACCTACGCGTTTTTTGCCATCACCTCCACTGGCCTGTGCCTGCTCGCAGCCATCAGTCACCTTTTTGGCGGCAACAGTATTGCTCCGTTGGCCAATCGCATGGTCTGGCTCTCCATTATCACAATCTTCAGCGCCTTTTTTACTATCGGCATGGAGATAGCGAGTCCGTGGCGAATGGCGATCTACAACATCACCTCGCCAAACCTTACCTCCAACATCTGGTGGATGGGTACGCTATACGGACTGGCCGTGGGCTTCCTCCTGCTTGAATTCTGGCTCATCCTCACCAAACATTTTAAAACGGCCATTTTTCTGGGCGTTTTGGGCGCGTTGGCCGAAGTGGCCGCCAACACCTGTCTGGGCGGTGTTTTCTCCACCTTGGCAGCCCGTCCCTATTGGTACGGCGCACAGCTACCGATTTATTTTCTTGGCTGCGCCTTCCTCTCTGGTGCCGCGGCAACGGTCTGCTTTACCCATTTTGCTTATGTCTTGCGGGGTAAAAAAATGCCCGAACACGTGTTTACAAGCGTACAGGCGGCGGGGAAAGTCCTACTGCTCATGCTGGTCCTGATCAGCGTCTCTCTTTTCTGGAAAATGGCTTCCTACTACGTCGGTGGCACCATGGCCGGCAAGACAGCGGCAGACGCCCTCATCTCCGGCCCTCTGGCGAATCAGTTCTGGATATTCGAGGTATCGATCGGCCTGGTTATACCCATCGCACTGCTGTTACTTACCCGCCTGAAAAGCCCACTCATCCTAACGCTTTCGTCGCTGATGGTGCTTGTCGGCATGTTTTTTGCCCGCTTGAACCAGGTTATGGCTGGCCAGATTGTGTATCCAACTTTTGGCTTGGAAGAAGCGGCTATTTACGCACCCTACACCCCCTCTGTCTGGGAATGGCTAATCATTGCCGCTGCTGTAGCCCTGACTGCGTTAGCCTTTGTCCAGGGAGAACGGTATTTCGGTGCACGTTTTATGGAAACAAGTTCGCACTGACAGTTTTATTCAATGAAGACGGGGCTCGGCGCCTTCGAGCCCAGCCCCGAACTCTTCCTTACACCAGCATATTTGTGCTGAAGCGAGGAAATATGGTTGATGATAGTAGAGCGCTTTTCACCATTGGCATGGCTGCGGAAATACTGGGTTTGCATCCGCGCACTTTACGCAGCTATGAAAAGGAAGGGCTAATCAAACCTGCCCGACGGGGGAAATGGCGGTATTACTCTGCTGATGATATCAAATGGATTGAATGCATCCGCGAAATGATCCATGTACACGGCATATCCATCAATGCCCTAAAAAAACTGCTCATCTATACACCGTGCTGGAATATTGCCAACTGTTCAAGGGACAGACGCAAACTGTGCACCGCTATTTTTTCCAACAATCTTGTCCCTAAAAAACTTGTGGCAGACAAAGAAAAGGTTGAACAAGAACAAGACACCACTCCCCGTACAACAAAGAGAGCGAAAACAACACAGCCTACACCGCGCGCCCAAGGTAAGGCGTGATACAGCACCACCAGGAAGTGTTAAAAGGACCTGGTGCACGCCAGTTTTTCTTGGTGGCCTTTGTCTTCCTCCCACTGTTTTCCCAGCCGGGGTAATCTGAAAGTAGATTGAAGCCCGCAGGGTTATCGGGTATACAACACAGCTGTTGTATCCGGTTACCTTTGCTGCATTAATTACAAAGCCCCTGCATCCACCATGAAAAATTACGTTCAGCTTGCGGCAAGCTGTTGCTTTGCCTGGATTTGCTGTACCGGCCTTGGCTTGAGCGCTGAAGCGCCACCACCATCTGCTGAAATCCAAAAAAATCTGGATACCCTGCTGACATCCCGGGCATGCCCCTCCTGCAACCTGGCTGGGGCGGAACTTACCCGCTTGAAACTGACCGGAGTCAATCTGGAAGGCGCAAACCTGGCTGGGGCCCGCCTGCTTTTGACAGATTTGGTTGGAGCTAATCTGCGTGGTACCAACCTCAGTGGAGCTAATTTGGGCGGCGCCGACCTGGCCAGAGCCGATTTGAGCGGGGCAGACCTTAGTGGAGCTGTCCTGGAAGGCGCCTTTATCAGCCAGACACAGATCCAGTCAGCCTCAGGGTACGTACCAGAACAAAAAGTGCAAATACCAGAGAGCGGCCCCCCATCAGGTTCCGAAACTGCTGATATTCAGGAACCGGAGAGTACAGAGCCAGCTAATACTATGGCCACAATGCCGACTGCTCCGGCACCGGGGATAAATGTTACCGAAGAAGCGGGCATGGTGGCAAGCAAGCCTTTGCCAATAGCGCCTGCCACTTTACCGCCTGAAGATAGACCAGTTGCGGTTACCTCAAGCCAAGAAACCACACAAGCCGCCCTGACAGAAGACGCGCAAAAATCTCCCACAGATACCCCTGCGGCCGCACCGGATCCTGTCACTGCCGGTGTATCGGCGGCCAAGCCACTCCCCGTTGCCCCCGGAACAGATGTCGAGACTGTATCATCGGTAACAGCATCAGCCCGGCCTGATGACGGAGCAGTAGTTGCTTCTGCCTCAGCCACCGAAGAAGCAGGAGAAACTGTAGCCGCCGGACAGGGAGACGGAACAGCAGCTGCTTCTGCACCGCAAGCTGAGGCAGTAGTATCGGAGCCCAACCGGCAACCGGCGGAAATCGTACCTGCTGAAGTTGAAAGTGACATCGCCACAACAGCGCCATCAGACAACAGAGCTGCGGACGCCGACCGGGATCAGCTGGTTAAGCAAATGTTTAAGCAGAAACAGTGCATTGACTGCAACCTTTCGGGCCTTGACTTTTCAGGGCGGGATTTTGAAAAGTTTGATTTGGAACGGGCCAACTTTCAAGGCAGTAATTTGAGCAGGACGGATTTACGCAGGGCAAACCTCAAGGGTGCGAATCTGCGTGGCGCAACCCTACTGGGTGCTGATTTGCGTAAGGCTGACCTCTACCGTGCAGACTTGAGCGGCGCAGACCTAACCGACGCCCGCCTTGGCGGTGCGCTACTTGATTCCGCCAATCTGGACGGTGCCACTGGCACCATCCCGGCCCAGCCTGGTGAAAGGCAGTAAGGCGGCAGAATCCGGTCACTTTTTCATTGACAGTGCAACGCACACTTGCTATACAACAAAGTTCATTTAAGTTACAAGTTGGCACTAAATTATATATAGACTACATTTACCATTTGTGAGGAAGACTCCATGGCCACCCATAAATCTGCTGAAAAAAGAGATCGTCAGTCCAAAGCTCGCCGTCTGCGAAATCGCATGAACAAATCGGCCATGAAGAGCGCTATCCGTAAAATTGAAGAAGCTCTGGTTGCCGGTTCAGAAGAAGAGGCTAAAAGCGCTCTGCAGCGTGCCATCCCGGTAATTGACAAAACCGCCGCCAAGGGCACCATTCATAAGAAAACCGCTTCCCGTAAGATTTCTCGTCTCACAAAACGGGTTAACAAGATGCAAGCATTGGGTTGAACACTGCCCTTTTTGCTGTTCCTGACCACGGAGGCCACAACCTCCGTGGTTTTTTTGTTTCATATTTTCACGCCTGCCCATTCTATTGCCTGCCCAGCGCTCGTAATGGTACAGCCAAACTCCGATTACCTCTTGTTTTGCACACTTTGCCTTTTCATCTCGGCATCACAGCGCTCCAGTGTTGACAACGATGAACAAGTGTATTTCGCGATGCAGCATTCTCCTGGTTTAAATCGCTACAAAACACACACTGTGCTGGTAGCGTTCAAGAGATAATTATGGGCTCTGTATAGTGGGGTATAGGGAATGGAAAATGGCACAAAAGGATTCTTTTTGGTGCAAGCGGTATCGTTTTCACAAAGGATACAAAAACGTCCGACCGTATAAACAATGCCAGTTCAGATCAGAAATGATGCAGGTTACCCTGCGAGCATGCGCTGGGACTGGCGCCGACTACACTTTATTGCGCAATGATATAATGTTTTACTTTCAGGCGCTGCCATTCCTGCCCGCAATCATTTTCAAAGCAGTAATACTTCTCCACAATCGTTTATCCCATCAGGCCAAGTCATGAGAACCAGTACTTATCGCGAAATCCCTTACAACTTTACCTCTGCCGACGATCGGCTCATCATTCGCCAGCTTTTCGGCGAAGCTGTCTGGGAGGATGTGGAGGAGCTGCGTAGTCAGCGGGTTACCGGGCGCTCCGCCCGCTTGCTGATGCGCTTTATGGGCGATCTCTTTATTCTGCACCGCAACCCTTTCCTCCGGCAGGAATTGGTGGATTTTCCCAAACGCCGCCGCTTTCTTTTTGAGGCCATGCTCAAAGACTTGGGCATTATCGAAGAAACCGCCAAAAAAAACAGTCAAGACAGGGTACGCATGGACAAGGTGTTACGCCTGGTGGACAGGTGCCGGCAGGAGGCCAACAAGCTGCGTTCTGGCCTTGACCAAGCCAAAACGCGGCAGGCACTGTTCCGCAAGCAACTCGGCGCAATCATTGGGCCAGACAATGTCTGCATGGATCCTTTCGTCCTTATCAGCCACGCCACCGATGCCACCGACTGGCGTTTGTTTCTGCCCGTTGCCGTATTGCGCCCCAACGCAGAAGAACAGCTGCCTCCCCTGTTTGCTGCCATTGCTGATCTCAACCTGCACATCATACCAAGGGGGGGCGGCACCGGCCTGACCGGCGGTGCAGTACCAGTGGCTGCGGATTGCGTAATCATCAACACGGAAAAACTTAATCGTATCAAGGGTATTCGCGAAATACCCGCCCAGGAAAACCAAGGTGCAGCCTGTACTGTACTACGGCTGGAGGCCGGGGTGATCACCCAGCAGGCCATGCAGTATGCCGAGGAACGCGGCTACGTTTTTGCCACCGATCCAACCAGTGCCTGGGCCTCGACCATTGGCGGCAATATCGCGGAAAATGCCGGCGGCAAAACCGCGGTACTCTGGGGCACGGCCATCGACAATATTGCTGCCTACACCATTGCCATGCCTGGTGCAGGCCTCTTGACCGTACGCCGCCAAGGCCACCCGCTGCGAAAAATTCTGCCGGAAGATCAGCTTATCTTTGAAGTGCGCGACCAAGCCAACACCCTGCTGCGCAGTATCAACCTGCGTGGAGATGAGATCCGTAAAAAAGGTCTGTGGAAAGATATTACCAATAAGGCTCTGGGTGGGCTTCCTGGCGTGCAGAAAGAGGGCACGGATGGGGTTATCACCTCAGCCGAGTTTGTCCTCTACAAAAATTATCCTAAAAAAATGACCTTTTGCCTGGAATTTTTTGGCGACAGCATGGACGAGGCCAGCCGGGTAATTGTCGAACTCTCGGATTTCTTTGTCAACCGGGGTGAAGAGGCTCTGATGGCATTGGAGCACTTTGACGAAGAGTACATCCGCGCTATTGACTACAAATTCAAGGCTGCCCGCAGCGTGCCGCCCAAGGCCGTACTCCTCGTTGACATGGTTGCCCACACCAGCGAACAGATCCTGCGCGGTAAAGGAAACCTGCTGAACTTGCTTAAAAAGTATCCCAATACAGAAATTTTTGTGGCCGCGGATGCCGATGAAGCCAGTCGTTTCTGGCGGGATCGCAAACGCCTGGGCGCCATTGCAGCGCGGACCAATGCCTTCAAACTCAATGAAGATATCGTTCTCCCTCTGCCAGCCCTGGCCGATTTTGCCCGCTACGTAGACCAGTACAACCTGAGCGAAGATCAGTTCAGCCAGAAATGTGTGATCCATGAAATTATGGATTATCTCACCATTGCAGAACCTCTGGAAGACCCGGACTGGCTGGAAGCCAAGATGCCCAAGGCCGAGGAACTCTGCACCAAGGCCCTGGACAGTCTGGCCGCTGGAGGACGGACTCCGTTGCAGCAAGAACTGTCCGTCAAGACGCTTCTGGCCAAACTGAACGAACTGTTTCGTGGCTACCCACGCATCCTGGCAACTATACGTCGTATTTATGACGAAACTCGTAAGCGCCGCATCATTATCGCCACCCACATGCATGCCGGTGACGGCAATGTGCATGTCAATATTCCGGTATTCTCAAACGACCGGGCCATGATGCAGCGGGCAGAGCAGACCGCTGAAGCAGTCATGCGCAAAGCCATAGAACTGGACGGTGTGGTCAGCGGCGAGCACGGTATCGGCATCACCAAGATCAAATTTCTTGATAAGGAACGGGTGGAGGATCTGCGCCGTTACCGCAATCAGGTTGACCCAAAAGGTCTGATGAATCCAGGCAAGCTGGATGCTGCCGATATTATGGAACGAGTATTCACGCCTTCTTTCAATCTATTGGAGCTCGAGGCACGCATTCTCCAGCACAACTCGCTGGAAACCCTGGCTGGCAGTATTGCTCAGTGTATCCGCTGTGGTAAATGCAAGCCAGATTGCTGTGTGTTTGCGCCGGCAAATGACCTTTTTTTTCACCCGCGCAACAAGAATCTAGCCATCGGCTCGCTCATCGAGGCCCTGCTGTATGACATGCAGCGTTCCCATTCTCCTCGGTTTAACCAATTGAAATACCTGGAAGAAGTGGCTGATCACTGCACCTTATGTGGCAAATGCCTGCCACCCTGCCCGGTCAACATTGACACGGCCTCCATCTCTGTTCTGGAGCGCCGCATTTTAAACGAGCGGGGCTACAAGCGTTCTCCCCTGCCCACCCGTTTGTCGCTGGCCTATCTGAAATCACGCAACCGCGCCTTTAACCGCCTCTTCCATACGGTGGTCGTGCGGGGTGGGGCCTGGGGCCAGCGCTTGGGCGCAGAGCTGCTGCCGAAACTACCTGTCGGGCTACGCGAGAAAAAATGGGTGCCCCTGGCCATGCTAGCCGCGCCCATGCCACAACCTGCTGTCCATGTTTTACGGCATTATCTGCCCCAGACAACGCTAAACGAAGCCTTGCTGTTCAATCCGATCAAGGCAAAAGAGGCATCGGAAAAAACCGTATTTTATTTTCCAGGCTGCGGCTCGGAACGATTGTACAGCGAAGTGGCCGTGGCAAGCCTGTATATCCTGATAAAAAATGGGGTGCGGGTGGTGCTACCGCCGGCCAACCTGTGCTGTGGCTTTCCTGCCAAGGCCAATGCCAAGGTGAAGATGCACGGCGACATTACCCTGCGCGACACCATTATTTTAAGTCAGATTCGGGATATGCTCGGCCATGTGCACTTTGATGCCGTAGTGGTGAGCTGCGGTACTTGCCGGGAAGCTCTACATGAGTTGGGGGTAGAGGACATCTTCTCCTGCGAGTTGCTTGACGCCTCCTGGTTTGTGCTGGAAGACACCGCCATACCCACAAAACGGCTACCCGGAAGGTTATCGTATCACACGCCCTGCCACGATTCCCTGCAAGGGGAAGGCCCTGCCCTGCTCAGGCGTCTGGTGCAGGAAGTGGGCCCTCAACCTTATTGCTGCTCCGAGGCCGGTACCTTGTCCCTGTCGAGGCCAGACATCACCGGTGCCATGCTGAGCCGCAAAGCCACAGCCATTGCCCAATGCGATACCTGTACACCTCAAGATACAGTGATCACCAACTGCCCCTCCTGCCTCACTGGTTTGGGGCGGCATAGCACCAAAGGTCCGAAACCACAGCACTTGACCGTGTATCTAGCGGAACGGATCGGGGGAGGGGAATGGCAACATGAGGCAAAGGATTTGCTCCAAGGCGGCGAAGTGATTGCCTTTTAATGGTGCCAGATTAATTCCAATTCCAGATTGAAGGTGCTGATGCCGGCATAGAGAGTGCTTTGAGGTGGGGTTGGAATAAAGGCAAAAACAATATGGAACGTTTTATAGTCAAGTTTCGGCGAAATTTCTTCACCGGCCAGGCTACCAACAGCTTCAATCTTTCCGGTACAGGAGAGCTTGATCTCGGCAGTTCAGTAGTGATCCGAGCAAAAAGGAACAAACCACTCGGATCTCCTGCCAGCGTCGAGCTCAGCTTCGACCCGGCCCAGATCGTGAACGTGCAGCGCGAAGGCAGATCTGTTCGTTTTGAGATGTTGGCCGGCACAAGCGCCCCAAAAGCCGGGCACATGACCATACTACTCGAAAACGAGGCAAGCGCACAAAGGCTTGCCAAGCTACTTCCCACCACACAAAGTGCAATCCTTAAGCAGGATCAGCACGATATCGATGACTTCACAGAACGCCTCATGCAGGCGACTCCGCATGCCTTTGTCACCCCCACCATTGTCGCAGTAAATGTGATCATCTTTGCAGCGATGGTTATCTCTGGTGTAGACCTGCTGCGACCCGATGGCCGCATGCTGATTTCCTGGGGTTCCAATTTCGGTCCTTACACCAGCGGAGGTCAGTGGTGGCGGCTGTTGAGTTCCATGTTCCTGCACGTCGGTCTTATCCACCTGACGCTGAACATGTGGGTGCTCTACTATACCGGCAAACTGGTGGAACGCCTGTATGGCAGTGCGCACTATGCCCTTCTGTACGTCCTTGCCGGGCTTGCGGGCAGCATTGCCAGCCTGCACTGGAACCCGATGATCAACAGTGCGGGTGCTTCCGGCGCGATCTTTGGGGTATATGGCGCTCTGCTCGCCTTCATGCTCGACCGGCGTAATCAGGTGCCGGTAGCTATTATGAAGAGCCAGAGCACAATCGTTATTGGCTTTATCTTCTATTCGCTCATCTACGGCATGCGGCAGGAAGGCATTGACAACGCGGCCCATCTCGGTGGTCTTGCGGGCGGATTTGTTATGGGCTGGTTGCTGGCACGCCCATTGAGCGCTGATTTACGTGCGCAAACAGGCCTGCTTCGACCGCTGCTCTCTCTCCTCGCAGCAACCCTGGCCCTGATTCTTCTCACCCTGCCAATTAAAAACACCGGCGAGGCCTATCGCAAAGAAGAACAATATCATGCAGATATGAGCTGGTTTGCCGAACAGGAGAAAATGCTTTCGGCAGAACTTGAAAATTGGCAACAGCTTGCGGCCTCCGGATCGAGTTCGCCAGAGGGCCTACTCAAAGCGTTGGAACGGGATATTGTTGCCCCGTGGGAGGCAATTTACGAACGCCTGAGCGCGACTCCGCTTGACGAAAATTCACGTCTCCGCGCCCATCAGGTCCTGGTACTGGAATCAGTAACCAACCGCAGGGATGCTTTTCGTCTGACTGCAAACAGTATCCGCGATGGCGATCAGGAAAAAATGGAGCAGGCAAAAAGGCACTTTGATGCCAGTAATGAGGCCATTAAAAAACTGCAGCAGCTCTTACCTCAACAATAACTGTAACTGCATACTAACCCACGCCCGCAAGCCTTTTCGAGCGAAAGGCTGAGCAAAGATCTTTGGAGCTTCACAACCCCAACATCTTGAATCTTTGGCTTTTGTTGGCAGAGCTGGCAATGGACAGCTCTTTTACCTTGGGATTAGCCACGCGCTTCTATGCCGATACGCCACACGGTATTGCCTGTTGGATAGTATCACCAATTTTGCTATAGAAGGATCTAGAACTGCAGAGATGATGCAACACAAATAATTTTTTCACTGCACCGAACTATGAAAACGCGACACAATCTAATTTTGGCCCTGATCCTGGTGCTGTGCGGTTTACTTGCAGCTTGCCAGCCACCCGGCAAGGAACTTATCGTCCTCTTTGGCGACGGCAAGGGTATCGCCCAGGCCGACAAGGTGTATCAGTCCGGTATTGCCATTGGCAGGGTCAGCAGCATTAGCCTTACGGAAGGCAAAGTAGCTATTCGTATACACATCGATGCCGACAAATGGCCGGGCGTAAAGCCGCCGCTGGCCTGCTACATTGATACCGACCCGGGCAACAAAACACGACCCGCTATTCTCGTGCGCAGCCTGGGTGAGTTGAGCGGGGTAGAACAAGAAACCCTGCAGGGCGGTGAAACCATTACAGGTGTTGATTCTTTTTTTGTGTGGAAAGTGCTGGAATTTGCCAAAAGCGTATCCGACCTGGAGCAGTCAGACTTCATGCAGCAGATCAAGAAACAGATAGAGTCGCAATCTGCCAAATAATCCTGTTTTTCGAGTTCTGGACAGAGCCCGATGTCATCACGCAAAAAAACGGATCCAGGACAGCCTACCTAAGACAGCCTAAAAATAGTACCAGATGCTCTCGTAGTTGGATATATCTTCGCCGATGGTCTGTAATCGCTCCAGGTAATCGAGAATGGGTACATCAGCACTCAAATGGGTGCTGATCTCGCTGGAAATATACTTTTCCCAAGAGTGAAACTCATACAGACGCGCACCATCCGGTAAAATGGCGATCAGGTCCCTGTGCTGCAGCGCCCTGAGATAGTTCTTCCCCATTCCCGGCACATTATAAACCCCCTCATCTGTCCGGGAAATGCCGGGTAAAAGCCTAGCCTCCTCCTTCTGCTCCTGCAATAGTCTGGCTATGGGCACGCGGTATTCCAGCGTTTCTTCCTTACCCTTGGTGTTGAAGGTGTAATACGGATCAATGCCGACCAGGGCCAGTTGGCGGCGCAGAAAAGCTGCTTCAAACCTGCGGGAACTGAAAAAGGTATAGACGTGCTGGTTAAAAACAGAGATACCTTTCCTGCGCAATTTTTCAA
Organism: Desulfobulbaceae bacterium; assembly: GCA_012744275.1. Lineage (GTDB taxonomy): Bacteria > Desulfobacterota > Desulfobulbia > Desulfobulbales > Desulfobulbaceae > Desulfobulbus. Next base: position 41,160 of record JAAYIE010000084.1, on the reverse strand, counting down.
CGGCATTGAGAGTTTCGGGCGTCAATTCGTAGGCATGCTGCACATGAGTAACCAAGGCTACCTGGCGTTTTCCGGGAACCCGGTAGGAGGCGAGCATGTTTACAAGATCATCGCTGAAACGCATGGGTACAGTGAGCAGGGTTCTGGAGCCTATACGGATGCGTTCTATACTTGGAATGGCTGCCACCCCATCGAGAATTCTTTTGAGCGGCACATCGGGAATGGCAAGCGGGTCACCACCGGTGACCAGCACTTCATGAATGGATGGATGCTCGGCGATCCAAGCAAGGGCGGCTTCGAGCTTGTCCTTCGAAGCAATGGAACCCGGGGCCATAGCATCTTCAATCTCCCAATTACGCTGGCAATACACACAGATCTGCGGACAGGTATTCAAGGGTTTCAGAATGCATATCCCCGGATAGCGCCGGGTCACCAAGTCTACCGGCGAAGTATCGCTTTCGCGCATAAAGTCGAGGCAGGTATCTTCACTATGCAAGGCCCTATCCATGAGTTTGGTATAGCTGAGCGGCGGTATCACCTGCGAACGGATAGCGCGGTCTCGACCCGTATCCGGCTCTTCATCCATCAGGGACAGATAGTAGGGCGTAATCCCAAAGGGCAATCTTTGGGATTTTGCATGGTCAATGGACTTTTTTTCATCCTGCGACAGGGGCAAAATTTGCTCCAGCACACTCCTGTCCCGTATGATGTGCGCTATATGCCATTGCCAGTTATCCCAGTCGTGGGGTGATGCCTTGAAGTACGAAAGAATTTTCTCCCGCCTCAGGGCACGGCGCTGTATTGCCGCATCGGCCAGACCGGTTTCATACTTTGACATGCTGCTTTTTGCTGCCTCGGCTAACAGATCGAGCTGTTTTGAACGCTCCACTGCGGCGGCACGCCCCTCCAGGGAAGCAGGAATGCTGCTATCAGTCAATCCAGAACGCACTGTTTCTCTCCCCGCCACCCCTAGAAACAAATAGATGATTTCCGCATAAAAAGCGGGTGTCAGGTCTGGTCGCTCCTTGCCGCAGGCCAGATCCCAGAGTGCCTGCGTCAGGGAAAAGCCGGCCCTGTCTTCGGCCCTGCGGTTCAGCATCCGTGTGAGCACGCTTGCGCAATCCCGCACCCTGACTATTTGCTGTTCGGAATGCTGGCCATAGGTATCGCAGGTTTCATAAGCTTGTCGGTGAATATATCTAGACAGGCCTTCCATAAAACCTTCCTGGGTGGCCGCCTGTCCGGCAATAGTGAATATCTCCGGAACTTTTCTCTTCAGGGCTTGTGCTGTAAATTCTGTACCTGTATGCATAAATCAATTCCTCTCACAGAAGGGACAAGGCAATCGTCCGCATTAATTATATCGATATATCGGCAAGTTATATGCGTTGCCATAGAAATAAGATAAGACTGCTACGGTCTGTCTGCCGCTGATATTCGGTTTCTTCCAGGGCAGATGGACAACTCGGAGAACTGCAGGACTTAATTCGTTTTGCGTGGGGAATATCAGGTTATTCCCGCCTGAACGTTTAGGCTCAGATTACGGAAGCAGGTCGGGCTACAAATCGGCAGGGTAGGAGGCAGTGCAGCAGGAGGAGAGACGCTGTTCCGGGCCAGTGCAAGTTGACAGGCTCCGACTTATACTCTTTACCGGACAGTCCTCCGCAGCAGCCTCGTGGGTACTCTCTGTTCAGGTACTGCCTCCTCATCTTCCCGGGGCAGGAACTGCCTGGCCTGCTTCTGCAGGGTACTGATACCATCCGGCTGTTTTAAGACCTGTACGGCCTGGTGGATGGCCTGGCGCAGCATGGCCTCGGCCTCCTCGTTCACTGCCGTGTGGATGTCGGTAAGCGGAACAAAAAGTTCCTCCGGCACAGGACTTACCAGATCGATACGCACCGCCTTAAGCTGGTTGATTGCCCCCATGACCCTGGCTTCTACTTTAAGCGGGATATCGGTGTCGTGCAGCAGGCAGGACGAGGAAAAACCGCCAAAAGAAACCTGATCACAGATAAACCCCAGCATGTTGCCGCTTCGGCTCCGTACGATAGAACCCGCATTTTCAAAAAGTGATGGCCCGATTTGGGCGGCATTGGCGGCAAAAACCTTTTGCTCACCCTGGCTGAGTTGTTCGTATTCCTGCTGGTACAGCCGTGCAGGATTGGAATTTTTTTCACCCCAACGCTCATTGAGATCATAGCGAAAGACCCATTCGGGGGTGGTCACTTCGCGAGTTCTGGCGTTTATCGTTCGACCAAGCACATTCATGGTGGACTGGCTCTGTTTGACACGAAAACGGCCAAAATCCTTGATATACAAAATTTCCGTGCCTTGCTGGGTGCCGCTCATTTCATAATGGATCGCACCCTCACGAAAGGGGGTGCGATGCTCCCAGGGCAGGCCCTCATCGGCACGAACAACAGAACTGATACTTCCCATGGCCAGGGAAACAACCAGAACCGGTACAATCAATCCAACCTGCATGGCACTACTCCACCCCATAGAAAAAACAGAGTTGCCCAAACATCAGGTATACAGTATGCATACTTTTGGCGCAAAACAAGTTTCACCTCCATCTGTACAGGAGAACCGGTGATCGGCATCATCCAAACCATTGCTGAGAGAAAGATACAGCAGGCCATTGAAGAAGGCGCCCTGCCCGATCTGAGTCACTGGAAAGACAAGCCCCTGCCCCAAGACGATAACCTTGCCAGGGTAGCGCCGGATTTGCGCATGGCCTACAGAGTACTAAAAAATGCAGGCTATATCCCGGAAGAACTGGTCCTGCACAAGGAAATTCTACACACTCGAGACCTGCTTGCGCATGCGGCCGATGAACAAGAAAAACTGCGCCACCTCCGTCGCATCAGTCTGTTGCGCACCAAAATGGAAGCTTGCCTCGGCCGCAATATACACCTGAGTGATGAGAGCCCCTACTTTACCAGGGTTGTAGAGCAGCTCAGTAAGTCGGCAAGGTAAGCCCATTCTAATTCCATATTAAAGCGCTCTCCGGTGCCGGGTTCGGGAAAAGATCCTCGAAGTACCTGCATGTACGTTTGCGTTGCATTGCCCTCGCCCCCTTGAGAACATCTTGAATCTGGAGCCGGTAATCATAGGGCATCAATGCGGGCAAACAAGGACGCATCCCTGCTGATTTTATCCCCATTCCCCACACTCACCCGCACTGGGTCCTTTGCAAGTGGAGCAAACAACTCGGCGTAGCGACGCAAGCCCGCCATGTTTGCATTCAAGATGGATTCTACCCGCTTCTGTAGAAAATCAACCGTAACACCGGACAGATACTGATCCCGAGCCAACGCCCCCTTAGCCGCCGGGCCCTGATGCGGATTGACGCTGCTGTAGGCGCCGATGATCACCTGTTCAAGTACGGTCGGGGACAAATCCAGTTTGGCAACCACCTGCGGCAAATCCGCATAGGCGCTGTAGGTTTTTGCCACCTGAGGGTCACGGTAGCTCACAAGGCCGAAATCGCCGGTAATATGATTAAACTGGGTGAAGCAGCCATAGGCACCGCCCATCTGCCGCACCGTGTTCCAGAGATAATCGCGGGAAAGCCAGGTTTTCAACACCTCAAAATCACCGCTATACTTTGCGGTATCAGTGAAGAGCCTACAGGTCTGCACATTGTAGACGACTTCAGCGGCGGTAGTGAAGGCATGAGTGGCCGGGAAAGTAGTGAATTGCGGCTTTTGTGCCGGAGCCGCTTCCGGATGCAGGCTCTGAAACACCTCTATGCCTAATGCGGAAAAGCGCTCGATTTCTGCAGCATCCGCGGTAATGGCACAGGTCAGCCCCGGCCGGCGGAACAGCGCCGAACGGATGCGGAGCAGGGCCGTTAGAAACTCCTCTTCCAGGATACTATAATTTTCCGCCAGCTGTTTCAACTGCTGGTAGGCGCTTATACCCTGCACAGATTCGCGATATTGACCGGGTAGACTCAAAAGCGAAAAGGCACGCAGGCTGGCCAGGCCGTATCCTTCGCTTTGGGCGTTATGTTCGGCCCAGGCAAACTCCCGCCGGACAATTTCCTCAATGCGGCGGCGGTCTGAAAAATCCACATCAGCAAGCAATTCTGCCACCAAATCCATGGCCTGCGGCAGGTAGGCGGCAAGAGCTTTCACATGCAGCCACAACACGGGCTGTACCACGCCACTACCCGCGTCTGGCGAATCAGCCTTAGTATAAACATGGAAAGAATGGGTGAAGTCGCCGGTGTACAGGCTCGCTTCCTTAGCGAACTGCATATAGTTCTTTGTACTAGTACCGATTTCAGTAATAATGGTGCCGAACAAATCAAGATACAGCAAATCCTCACTGGTAAGGGCCGAGCAGTCCAAACCAATGTCAACATACACGACCCCGCTGGCAGCCAGTTCGTTCACAAGAAAGGGTCTGCCTGCAAGTTCCGCCACGCGAACGCTGTGCAGCCTCGGTCTGGCCTCCATTTCGCCCAGGGACAGGCGTGGCAGGCAGGCCAGTTCCGCATCAGTTGGTGGGGTGGCCTGCAACTCCATCAGCTGCAGAGTTTTCTGCACCAACTGTTTGCGCCCCTCTGTGCTCAGCGCTTGCTCAAGGCTGTCAAGCCGGTGCTGCTCTTCTTTTTGACTGGCCTCCATCCCGCTTGGATCCGGCTCAAGAATCACCTGCACGCTAGCCGGGTTATCCAAAAGATGCGTATGGATCAAGCTTTCAAACCAACGTTCGTTCAAAGCCTTGTGCCGCACCTGCGCCAGCAGCTCATCCACACACAAAGCCTCAAAGGGCGAGATACCGTGCTTCATGGCCGTCTGCACGCGCATGATAAGCTGCAGACCCCGCTGCGGCTTATTCATTTCTTCCCGCACCTTGAACTCAAAGGTGTTCAGCTCAGACAGTACCAGTTCATGCTCAAGCCCCTGAGCGGCAATGTTGGCCAGAGTTTGCCGGTACAGGGCAAAAAAGGCCTCAGCCTTGTCCGGATCGGAACCAATCAGGTAGGTGAGCATCACAATGCGAAAGCTTGAGCCTGCCATGCACAGCCCCCCGAAATCCTTGCCCAGTCCAGCGCTGACGATGGCTGCTTTCAACGGTGATGCATCGGAATTGAAGAGGATATTGGCAATAATTTCAAAGGCAAGGCTGTTCTCCCGCTCCTGCACCGTGCCCACTGCAGAGGCCGCAGCAATAAAGGTTTTACCGCTGGTATCGCTGTCCGCCTGTACCGGATAGTGGTCGTGCAGGGTATGGGGTATGGATGGCAGCTCACCTTCCACAACCTTGGCCGGTGCTGCGGGGTGATCGTAGCGGGAAAGAAAATGGTCCTGCACATAGGCCAGTTCCTCTTCCAGTGGTGCATCACCATAAAAAAACAGCGTACTGTTGGAGGGATGGTAATGGGCGCGATGGAAGGCGCAGAACTGCTCAAAGCTGAGGTCAGGTATGACACGCGGGTCACCGCCGGATTCGTGCGCGTAGGTGGATCCCGGCATGAGCCCCTTGTACACATTGTGCACCAGACTGCGCAAGGGGTCGGCATAGGCGCCCTTCATCTCGTTGAAGACCACACCCATGAACTGCACACCCGCGCTCTCGTCCTCCAAGTGCAAATGCCACCCTTCCTGGGCAAAGGTACTGGGCAAAAGCAACGGTTGAAAGCAGACATCGCAGTACACATCCATGATGTTAAAATATTCACGCAGGTTGCGGGTGGCAAAGGGGTAATACGTGCTGTCCGGCCCGGTCATGGCGTTTAAAAAAGTCAGCAAACTGCCCTTGTGAATTTCGCCAAACACATCCCGTACCGGATATTTTTTCGAACCCATGAGGACGGCATGTTCTAAAATATGTGCCACACCGGTGGAATCCTGGGGAATAGTCCGGAAGGAGAGGCAAAAGGTTTTGTTGCTGTCAGTATTTTTAATCGCCAGGGCTTTGCAGCCAAGAACCGTGTGGGTCAGCAAAAATACGGTGGATTGTATTTCGGTAAGATGGGCGCGCTCATCCAGGCGAAAACCGTGGCAGATCGAGCCAAGGGGCAAATCGTTCATAAAGAGCAGAGGAAGTTAAAAGGTTTTGTGGGAATCGAGCAGTATGGTCACCGGGCCGTCGTTGCACAAGCTCAGCTGCATCATGGCCTGGAAGACACCGCTGGCCAGCGGAACCTGCCGTTGGCGGCATTGCTCTAAAAAAATACCGTACAGGGCCTTGGCCTTATCCGGTGGTGCGGCATCGTGCCAGGATGGCCGGCGCCCCTTGCGACAATCACCCAAAAGGGTGAACTGTGAAACCACTAAAAGCGCACCACCCGTATCCAGAAGCGAGCGGTTCATCAGACCCTGATCATCAGAGAAAATACGCAGATGCAAAACTTTGTCCACCATCCAGGTGACATCTGCCTCTGTATCCCGTGCATGCACGCCCAGAAGTACCACCAGACCGTGCGCAATGCTGCCAGTGGGAAGGGCATCCACCATCACTTGCGCCTGACTCACCCGCTGTACCACTGCCCGCATTGTTCTATTTTTTGAAAATTAAATAATTATGGGAAATTATATGGCGACCATGTTCGGGAAATATCAGCCGAGCACAGAAGATAAACTCACCCACTCAGCAATTTCGATTCCAGATCAAAGGTGCTTAGGAGGCAAGGTACATGCGATGTAGACGCATAATCACATGCATCGCGGAGCATTAGCCCGATGCCACGCAGGGAGCGCTTCAATATGGAATTGGATGTAAGGCTCTAGCATATTTGTGGCCGCAGCGCACCTGAAAGGTACTGAACAATGGCTACGGCGGCAATGGCGGCGGTCTCAGCCCTGAGAATACGCGGCCCCAGGGAAAAGGCATGAAAATCCTGCTGCTGCAGCCAGGACAGCTCATCTGTATGCAGCCCACCCTCTGGTCCAATGAGCAGGCAGATCGGCCCGGTGTTCTCTTTGAGTGCATTCAAGGGCAAATCTGCTTTCCTTTCGTCCTCCCAGGCCACCAGGCGCAAGCCTGCCCAGGAAAAGTCCGTTTCACCCAGGAGTAGTGGCGGCTGTACTGACCCAATCTGCATGGGTACAGCCCGTTGACACTGCTTGCAAGATTCGATAACAATGCGCTGCCAACGGGCAGCCGCAGCCTCGCTGCTGCTCCGTTTTTCGCAGAACCTGCTCACCAGCGGCAGCAGCGCCTGCACTCCAAGTTCGTTAGCCTTCTGCACTAACAAATCCATCTTATTGCCCTTGAGTAAAGCCTGGACAAGGACCAGCTGAGGATGGGCAGCAACTGCCTCCCGGCGGCGCGACACAACACGCGTGCTAATGCGACCCGGCTCCACTGCCAGAAGGCGGACAGTTAAAATCTGGCCAAGGCCGTCAAAAAACTCGACCTCTTCTCCTTTACCCAGACGCAGCACTTGGGCCAAGTGACGGGCCTGTTCGCCCACAAGATCAATCGTGCTCTGCCCGGGTACGGGAAGAAATTCGGGGGAAAGATAGAAACGCCGCATGCTACTTCCTTGAATGCACGACAAAAACCGCCTGCTGCCCATGCTTCACCGGAGCAGAGCCCAAGCCGAGTTTGCCGGAATATGTTGACGAACAAAAGAGAACGGTATATACGGGACAGCTACAATGGTAACAAGAATTTTTTTGTATCCGGCCTGTGTGTTAGGGCCGGAGCCACGTTTCGGGGCGTAGCGCAGCCTGGTTAGCGCGCCTGCCTTGGGAGCAGGAGGTCGGAGGTTCGAATCCTCTCGCCCCGACCAGCATTTCCCAACATTACCAGTCACTTGTCTTTTAAGGCCTTCTTGAAAGGTATCACGGAAGTATCACGTGCACCAGCTCATAAAGCGCGTGCGCAGGGCCGTTTAAGCAGTCGCTTCCCTTGCAGCTTGTTCCCACCAAAAAAGCCACACAGTCATTATGGCTGTGTGGCTGGATTACTGTAAAAAATTACGGGTAAGCCGGAACTATCACCCTTCTATTTCAGTATCCCCTTGTACCTGATTGTTTTGTACGGCAGGGGCAGTGCTGTTTTCCTTGCTCTGCAGATTGCCCTTGATGTGATTGCCGGTGATTGTGCCAGAGCCTCTGTTTTTGAAAAACTGCAGGTCTCCGTTAATGGTGTTGTTGCTGATTGTGTAAGAACCGGTTTTATTTTCTACGAACTGCAGATTACCTCCGATAGCATTGCCGGTTGTCGTCAGTTTACCCGAGCTTTTTTCGGCCTGCACATCACCTTTTACCTGGGATCCACTTACCAGAAGACCATTTTGTGAGGCAGCTGCCCTTGCCTCCTTGATCTGGACATTGCCACCTACCGAGGTGTTTTCGCGAACCAGCACGGAAATGGTGTTTTCTCCCTGTACATTTCCCTGCACTTGGGTTCCTTGCCTCAAATCCACCGACCGGGCAGAGTAGGCCTGCACATCGCCATCAACACGTGCGCCTACCATGGTGAGTTGGGCGTTGTCCATAACGCGCACATTACCTCTGATGCTTGTGCCGTTGAGAACAGCCGTGGTGCCGCTGGGAATGATCACATTGTCGTCAATGGTGATCGCTCCGACAGCCCCTGATAAAGGACGATCATCGGCATAGACTACAGATACGGCCAACAGGATGATACCAACCAGAACTGCACTGCCAAGATGTTGCAACTTCATGACGACTCCTTTTCCTCGATTTTTATTTGATTTCAGCCATATAGTTCCAATCCTAGATCAAAGATACCCCAAAGGGATAAGGGAAATAAGACGCAGGCGTGCATACCAGCACGTTGAGGAATATTTCCCAAGGCCATCCCAAGGCCAGGCCCTTAAGAGCCCTTTAACATGGGATTGGAACAATCTCACAGCTGCAGGGGAAAACAGGCCTTTTGTTTGAACGGAAACAACGCAATCTAAAAATCAAATTCTGGCCCCTTACCTGGTTTAACGCAGGAGTATACCTTTTCTTCCCCTTCCCTTGCATTATTTGGGCTGGTATAATCAAAATTTAATAAAGAATCTTCACCCCTACCTATCTCTTTTTATTAAAATTATGGAAAAAAAGCACAGTATTGCCGAAGTGCGCCAGCGTATCGACGAAATTGATGACACCATGCTGGAACTGCTGAAAGAACGATTGGAATGCGCCAAGACCATCGGCAAACTGAAAAGCGAGACCAAGCGCGCCAAGTGGGATCCGCAGCGTGAGCTGGAAATTTACGAACGGCTCAGGCGGAATAACAAGGATGTTTTTCCACCTAAGGCACTCTACTCCATCTTCCACGAAATAATCACCTCCTGCCGCCTGTCGCAACGTAAAGCGATTGTAGCCTACCTGGGTCCGGAAGCCACCTATACCCACTTGGCCGGAGTCAAGTATTTTGGCCAGAGCGCCGATTATATGCCCATGGAATCCATTGCCGAGGTCTTTCAGGAGGTGGAGCGTGAACGGGTGCAGTATGGCATCATTCCGGTGGAAAACTCCGTTGAGGGTGCGGTCACCTATTCGCTTGATTCCTTTCTTATCTACAAAGTGCAAATTTGCGGCGAAATAGAACTGCCCATCAGTCACAATCTGGTCAATCGCTCGGGTAATATCGAAGACATTACAACCGTGGCTTCCCACGCCCAATCTCTGGCGCAGTGCCGACAATGGCTGCGCAAGCACCTGCCGGACACCCCTACCCTGCCGGTCTTTTCTACCGCAGCCGCGGCCAAAATGGCGGCTGAAGACCCAAGCATCGGTGCCATCGCCGGCTCGCTTGCCATTACCACCTATCAGTTACAGGTGGTGGTTAAAGGCATTGAAGACTTTCAAGGCAATACCACCCGTTTTTTGGTACTCGGAAAAAAATCTCCTTCCAAAAGCGGCAGCGACAAAACCTCCGTCCTCATTGGTCTGATAAACCGGCCAGGTGCGCTCAACGAAATCCTCACCATCCTTTCGGCCAAGAATATCGACCTGGCCAAACTGGAATCACGCCCCACCAAGGATAAAGTCTGGAAGTACATGTTTTTTCTCGATATGATCGGCCACATTGATGATCCGGCCATTTACGAGGCCTGCAATATTCTGCGGCAGATCTGCGCCTACTTCGAGCTCTTGGGCTCCTATCCCAGGGCTGATGCCGTTACCCTGAGCAGCTAATGATCTGTTCAGCCCAAAAGCGTTATCAAAAAAGAAGGGACTATCCGTATGTGTGCACTCCTGCAGGTTCAAGGTCTGAGCAAGGCCTTTGGCGCGCAGCAGTTATTTAGCAATGTGCAGTTCAATGTTGAACCAGGGGAACGGATCGGCCTGATTGGCCCCAACGGTTCGGGCAAATCCACCCTGCTGAAAATTCTCTGCAACCTGGAGCAACCGGACAGTGGCAGCTTCACCTTGCAAAGGGGAGCACGCATCGGTTATCTGGCTCAGGAAGACACTTTTGATGAGGGCAAGAGTCTGTATGCTAACCTGGTTCAGGCCGGGCAAGACGAAGCCAACAGCGGCAGGATTACGGAAACAGAACTCTATACCCGGGTGCACACCCTGCTCAGCCGTGCTGAATTTGATGATCCTCAGCAAAAGGTGGTGCGTCTTTCCGGCGGTTGGCGCAAGCGACTGGCCCTGTGTCGGGCCCTCTTGAATGCGCCGGATTTGCTGATCCTGGACGAACCCACCAACCACCTTGATATTGCCGGTATCCTCTGGCTGGAGAAACTCCTCACAGCCAACTGGCCGGACAGCCCGGCTGCCTGTCTTCTGGTCAGCCATGACCGCCGCTTTCTCGAAAGTACAGTCAACCGGGTGGTGGAACTCTCTGCGGTGTATCCGCAGGGTTCATTGCAGGTACAGGGTACTTATGCCGACTTTGTAGAAAAAAGGGCCGAGTATCTGCTCCAGCGGCAGCAACTGGAAGAGCGGCTGGCCAACAAAATGCGCCGCGAAACCGAATGGCTACGTCGGGGCCCCAAGGCCCGTACTACCAAAGCCAAATATCGCATTGATGCTGCTGGCCATTTGCAGGACGAACTAGGCGAGCTACAAAGTCGAAACCGCGCCTTGGGCCAGGCGGGCATCCGCTTTGACGGTACAGAACGCAAAACGAAAAAACTGCTTGAAGCCCAAGGCCTGGCCAAATCCTTTGGAGAACGACACCTCTTCTCCGGGGTGGATATTCTCCTTGCTCCGGGCCTGTGCCTGGGTCTGGTTGGTAACAACGGCTGCGGTAAATCCACCCTGATGCGCATTTTGGCAGCCAGCGTGGAGGATGAGCCGGAAATCAGGCCTGACCACGGCACCATTCGCCTGGCCGACGATATTCGCCTGGTCAGCTTTGATCAAAGGCGAGAACAGCTTGACACTGACCAGAGTCTGCGCCGGGCCCTGGCTCCGGATGGTGACAGTGTGCTTTACCAGAACCGCAGCGTGCATGTGGCCGGCTGGGCAAAACGCTTCCTCTTCCGGCCTGATCAACTGGAAACCCCGGTTTCCCGCCTCTCCGGCGGCGAGCAGGCCCGCATTCTTCTAGCCCGGCTCATGCAACGTCCCGCAGATATACTACTATTGGATGAACCCACCAACGATCTGGATATTCCCGCCCTGGATGTGCTGGAGGAAAGCCTGAACGAATTTCCCGGGGCCGTGGTGCTGGTCACCCATGATCGTTACCTGCTCGACCGGCTCTGCACCCATATTCTTGGTTTCGACGGGCTGGGCCAGACCGCCTACTTTGCCGACTGCGATCAATGGCTGGAATGGCTGGATGCAGAACAGACAAAGCAGGCCAGGCAGGAGCAGGCGGCTAAAGAAAACGCTCCTGATCGCACAGTGCAGACAGCAACCAGGCCAAAGCCCGGCAAACTCTCCTACATGGAGCAGCGGGAATACGATCAGATGGAGGAGCGCATCCTTGCTGCCGAGGCTGAACTCACAGAGGTGCAGACACGGATGGCCGATCCTGCAATTATGGCCGATGCAGCAAGTTTGGCAGAATGCTGGCAGCGGCAAGAGGAACTCAGCGCCAAAGTGGAAGGCCTGTACCAGCGCTGGAGTACGCTAGAAGAACGAAAAAACGGATAATTCCAGCTCAAGATCAAAGCGCGCAATATGCCGGCAACGGATTTCCTCTGCAAAACGCGCCACAATGCACGCCTGCGTCGTATTTTTCTTGTCTCCTTGCTAGGCGTCATTATCTGGAACTGGGGCTGTCCTCCCTAAAACCCAAAGCTATCCATCTGCCGGTGAATTTGCTGCCCCCTGGGCAGTATGCGGGCCTTTTGGTGTCTGAGTAAACCCTGCACATAAATGGCCTTGTCTGGCAGCACCGGACAGGCGTGTTCGCAGGCGCCACAGCCCACGCAGAGGTCCGGCGTGATTTCCGGAATGGTGAGATGGGGCGCTTTATTGTAGGTTACCATTTTTACAGCCAGGCTTGGGCAGTGCTCGGCACAGGCGCCGCAACTCTGCAGTTTACTTTCCACCACACAGAGATGCTGAATAAAATGCACGTTTCCCGTTTGGGTTTCGTGTTTTTCCTGAATGCTCAGCGGTAAAATCGCGCCGCTGGGACAGAGCTCAGAACAGATCACACAGTCATAGTTGCAGTACCCCAGCCCAAAATCCATCCGAGGTTGCAAAATCTGTAATAGCCCATACTCGCCCAGGGAAGGTCGGAGCACCCGGGTGGGGCAACGGGCTACGCAGAGCTGACAGGCGGTGCAGTGACGGATAAAATGAGCGCGTGAACGGGAGCCGGGTGGAGTAAGGGCTACCTGCGCCTCTTTTTCTGTAGCGCGGGCATGCACCTTTCTGGCCTGCGCGAACAGAGGAACGCCCACGCCTGATATCGCCGCCAGTACTGCCAGGTGCAGCCCCACAAAGCGCCGCCGGTCTGCGTTTATACCCACCAGCACAACTTTATCATCTTCCACCTGTTCTGTCTTCTCTTTGCCAACAGGATAGCACGTGGAATCATGGCCTGCCTTGCTTGCGAGCTTTGACAAACCGTAGTGGACCGCATTATGGCTGCAGACCGGCAGGCAATTAAAGCAGAGCACACAGCGGCTGTAATCAATTTGCAGAGCACCACTATCAATGCACGAGGTTTTGCATACCTGTTCACAACGGCGGCAGTGTGTGCATTGGTTTGCTTCAAAACGAACACGAAAAAGAGCGTAACGTCCCAGCCAGCCCAGCACTGTACCCACCGGACAGATACTGCTGCAGTATTCACGCCCACGCAGCAGCACGAAAACCATAAAAAAAGCCAGCAGTGCCAGCGCCGTCAGGAAGGAGACAATTGTCAGGTTGGAGTAGGGTAAAGGATACAAGACAAAAAGCGAGGCAAACCAGCTGTATTGTACCAAAGCGTTATTCAGCGCTGTCCAGCCTTGTTTGAAAAGATTCACGGCCATAATGCCGTACAGGCTGTAGGGGTCCAGCAGAGTCACCAGAACGGTGTTGCCAAAGGCAAGGGCGGCCGCAAAGAAGACAGCAATGACCGGCCGCATAAGCTTTGCAGGCGGGCGGAAGTGACGGTGCTTTCTTTTTCTCCTGGCAAAGAGACGAGCCAGCAGGTCCTGCAGGATACCCAAGGGGCAGAAAAAGGAGCAGTAGGCCCTGCCGAACAGCAGCGTGGCCAGTGCCAGCAAAATCAGGCCCAGCCAGGAGGCGGTCATCAGCGCTGGTATAATCTGAAGGGCTGCCACGCATTGCGCTGCTTGCAAGAAAACGCTGCTGGTGCTTATAAAGAGCAGGCTCAGGAGCAGAAAGACAGCAGCGGCGCAGAACCTGCGAACGAACAGAAACAACCTGCTATTCCATTTCCACATTTCTCTTTTCAAGCGCCCTTAAGTGTTGGCATCGAAAAATACTGCAGAACATCTCTCTATGTACGCCTGCATCGTATTTGTCTTGCCCCCTTGAGAACATCTTTAAACTGAAACTGGGAATTACTATGGAGCATTGCTTTCAAATTTTAAGCCGCTTAACAGCCAGGCTGTCCAAATGTGTTGTGCCCACCGACAGTTCTTCCCCCTTACTCAGATAGCCGATACTTTCCAGGGGCATGGCACGCAGCTGGTTAAAGAAGCGGATAGCAGCTGTATCCACCGCCACCATGTCGGTCGAGGCAAACAAACCCTTGGCCACCACCACCTCCTTGCCACGGCCACCACGCGGGCCGCCTTTGACCAGAATGCGGTAGGCATCAACAATATTCAGAACCGGTGGCTTGGGCAGGGTGCAGATGTCGGCAATGCACTGGTGCAGATCGTTCCAGTGAAAAAAGCCTCGGTCCCAAACAATGCCCATCAGATTTTTCATGGATACAGTCATCCCGGTACCACCGTGGGATTTCAAAACAGGCACGTTAAACCAGGCATCGCTCTCCAGAATGGCCTTGTGGATCTGGGCATTTTTCAAGATCTTGCCCCTGGGCAGATCTACTTGCTGATAACTGCTCCGGTTGTCGGCAGACAGCATTTCCCCGCCGGCCGCTTTCACCGCCTGTTCAATGCCGCTGTTCATGTAGCATGCCTTCCACTGATCACAGGTGTGATCAAGTACACTCACCTTGGCAGCTCCGGCCCCCAGGCAGTGGCGCACCAGGGCCGCCACCAGTTCCGGATTGGAATTGCCAGCCTCCTCCGGGGTGTTGTCCCAGCCGATATTGGGCTTGATGACTACCCGGTTTCCCTTGTGCACAAAACGCTCGATACCACCCAGTTCAAGCAGGGCTTGGCGCAGCATTTCGGCAGGATCGCCACCCAGGGCAGCCACCAGATCGGCACTACCGGAGGCAGCGCCACTGCCGGTTTGCGCCAGCACATCAAAGTTACCAAAGGGACGGATCACAACAGCAGCACCGCCTAAGGCTATGGCCCTCAAGATGTCTCGTCGTCGCATGATTTTGTCCTCCCTATTGCTAACGTGCGCTCTGCATACTTTTCAGCAATTATTATGCAGCCACGACTTGATCTGTGAACACTCGTGCTGTGCTAAAATTGCGCTAATTGAAACCGATGGCGTACAAGGATGAATCATTGACACCACGGTACTTTTTAACTATATCAACCATCCTAGCCTATGGCAATTAGTAGGCATTACCTTTCATTTATACCGGCCCAGGCAAGCCAGGCCGGTGTCAACGCCAAGCACAAACCAAGGAACCGACCATGCGAAAACTGCTCCTGTTCTCCCTCTGTGCCCTGTTTCTGTTCTCAGGCCAGGCTTTGGCCTCTGGCAAGCTTGTTAATGGCATCGACGCCAATTTTCCGCCTTTTGCCTTCATTGACAAAACCGGTAAACCCAGTGGCTTTGACGTAGATGCCATGGATTGGATCGCCAAGGATCTGGGCATGGAAATAAGCCATGTACCCATCGAATGGGACGGAATCGTCACCAGCTTGGTCACCAAAAAAATCGATATCATCGCCTCTGGTATGAGCATCAACCCGGAACGCGCCAAACAGGTTAATTTCACCATCCCCTACTGGATCATCAAGCAGGTTTTTGTGGTAAAAAAAGATTCAGCTTTGACTGTTGAAGACGTGTATACCACCAAGAAAATCCTAGGCGTGCAACAGGGCACCACCGAGGCCAAATGGCTCAAGGATGAGATCGCGGCCAAGGGCTATAATGTTACCCTGCGCTACTACAGCTCAGCGCCACTCGCCGTGGAAGATCTGCTCAACGGCCGCATTGATGCCGCTGCCATGGACGATGCCCCGGCCAATGACGCTGTATCCAAAAAGGATGTAAAAATTCTGGGCACCTTTGGTATGCAGGAAGAGGATTTTGGCTATGCGATACGCAAGGAAGACACGGAACTATTGGACAAGGTTAATGCCAGCCTGAAAAAATTGATGGCTACCCCGTACTGGGAAGAGCTGATCCAGAAATACGATCTGGACAAATAATTTCTTCCTGCGTGTAGCACAGGCACCTGTGTGCCTGTGCTACACGTTGTGATGCGATATCTTAATGCATATCCCAAAGATACAGCCGGCTCGCCCCCGGCTCAGCCTGATCGTTCTGATTGCACGCTAATCCACGCACACTTAAGCTTAATTAAGCGCACCCAAAACTATCTCCATGCAGGCCCAACTCAACGCCGTCCTCGATGCCTTTCCCTATCTGCTGTTTGGAGCAATAAACACGGGGCTTATTGTCATCGCGGCCATGTTTATCGGCCTCTTTATCGGGGTATTGGCTGCTGTAGGGCTGGTGTACGGCCCCAGATGGCTCAAATGGGCACTGACGGCCTACCTGTGGTTTTTCAGGGGTGTTCCCATCCTGGCCCTGCTTTTTCTCTTTTACTTCGGCCTCTTTCCGCATTTGAACATCCAGATACCTGCCCTGGCCGCGGTTGCGGCGGTACTGGGACTGACCACCGGCGCCTATCAGGCTAACATCTTCCGTGGGGCGATCATGTCGCTGCCACAAGGGCAATTTCGGGCAGCCAGCGCCTTGGGTATGAGCGAGGCAGCGGCCATTCGCTCCATCATCTTGCCGCAGGCACTGCGCATCTCCATCCCAGCCTGGTCCAACGAATACTCCATCATCCTCAAGGATTCTGCCCTGGCTTTTGTCATCGGCGCACCGGAAATCATGGCCAGGGCCCAATTCGTTGCTTCGCGCACCTATCAGCACCTGCCCCTCTACCTGGCCGCTGGTCTGCTCTACTTTTTCCTTACCTGGGCCGGAGTCACGGCCCTGCGTAAACTGGAGCACAAAGTGCGCATTCCTGGTTACACTGAAGAAGAAAAGTCATGAATAACGCTGCTGCCCCAACTGTCCCCATTTTACAGGCTGAAAATCTCAGCAAGTCCTTTTCCGGCCAGCGTATCCTCAAAGGGGTGAGCGTGGGCCTGGGGCGGGGGGAAATCAAGATTCTGATCGGTCCCTCGGGGGGCGGTAAGAGTACGCTCTTGCAGTGCCTCAACTGTCTGGTGCTGCCGGATGAGGGCAGCATCAGTTTAAGCGGGCAGGTGATTGATCTGCACGACAAAAAAAACCTGTACCAACTGCGCCAGCAGGTAGGCATGATCTTTCAGGATTTCAACCTGTTTGACCACCTGAACGCGCTTGACAACATTACCATTGCCCTGCGCAAGGTTAGGAAAATCAGCCGTAGCCAAGCCCAGGAGCGGGCCATGCTGGAACTGGAGCAGGTGGGCCTAGGTAATAAGGCAGAGCTGTATCCGGCCCAGCTTTCCGGCGGACAGAAACAACGGGTGGCCATTGCCCGAGCCCTAGCCATGGACCCACAAGTACTGCTCCTGGATGAACCCACCAGTGCCCTGGATCCAGAACTGATCGGTGAGGTAATTGCCGTTATCCGCACCCTGGCCGGCAAAGGTATGACTATGCTCATGGCCACCCACCAGATCAGCCTGATCTCAAACCTAGCCGATGAAATCCTCTTCATGGAGGCCGGTGTGATTGTGGAGCAGGGTGAACCGGCGCAGTTGCTCTGTCCAGGCTGTGGCAGCAAGAGCGTAGGTTTTTGCGAACGCTTAAGCGAAATTGCCGATGGAGACGGCACGTGTTGACGCTTTCACCCTTTTACCACGACCTGCTCAGCGCCCTCAACCAGGGGCTGCTCATGAGTGTGGCCCTGATTGTGCCCTCGGCCTGCGGTGGCGTGCTTATTGGTATTGTGGCCGGAACCATCCGCGCCTTCGGCCAGCCCTGGATGCGAAAAATTGGTGATTTCTATGCCGCGCTCTTCCGTGGCACCCCCCTGGTGGTGCAACTCTTCATCCTGTATTTCGGCCTACCCAATCTGGGCATCTACCTGAGCCCTTACAGTGCCGCAGTTATCGGCTTTATTCTGTGCAGCGCCGCCTATCAAAGTGAATACATTCGCGGAGCCCTGCTCTCCATCAAAAAAGGACAGTATCTGGGAGCACAGGCGCTGGGCTTCAGCACCCGGCAAACTCTGCAATCCATCATTGTGCCCCAAGCCATTCGGCGGGCTTTACATGGCTGCGGCAATGAAATAATTTATCTGATTAAATACTCGTCCCTGGCTTATATTGTCACCTGCATGGAACTCACCGGTGAGGGCAAGACCATTGCCACCGAGTATTTTCGCTTCACCGAGGTTTTTGCGGTGATCGCAGTCTACTACCTGATACTGGTCAGCCTGGCCATGCTGGCGCTGAAAAAAATTGAAAAGCTTCTCTACATTCCCGGATTCGGCCGCAACTGAAAGCGCTCCTTTCCTTGCTCTGTTCCCTCCCTGCCATGCTTCTTGCTGATACCATCAAAGATACGCTCTCTAACCAGTTGAGCCCAGGGGCTGTGCTTTCCGAGCCTGAAGCCCTCCATAAGTACTGCTCAGATGCCTCTGGCCTGCATTTTATCCCTGAACTGGTGGTACGAGCGCAAAACACAGAGGATATCCAAACCCTGCTCAGGCTGGCCAATGCGTACGGCTTTCCGGTGACCCCCCGGGGCGGCGGATCTGGTCTAGCTGGAGCCTGCCTGGCCCATCAGGGTGGGGTAGTGCTGTCTTTAGAGGATTTAAACCGCATCCGCCTGATTGATCATGAAAATTTTCTTATGGAGGCGGAGGCTGGAGTGATCAGCCAAAAGGTGCGGGAGGTGGCTTGGGAGGCAGGCATGTTCTACCCGCCCGATCCGGCAGGTATGGACCTGAGCACCATTGGCGGTAATGCCGCCACCGATGCTGGTGGTCCGGCCTGTGTAAAGTATGGCACCACCCGCGATTATATATTGGGGCTAGAGGCTGTGCTGCCCAACGGCGAATGCGTACGCACCGGGGTGCGCACCAGAAAGGGCGTGGTGGGCTACGACTTGACCAACCTTCTGGTGGGGAGCGAAGGCACACTTGCGGTCATCACCGCGCTGCTGCTCAAACTGTTGCCCAAACCAGCAGCAGTGCAAACCCTGCTCTGCGCCTTTCCCTCGGTGACCTGCGCCATGGAAAATGTGGCCACGATTATGCAGGCAGGCCATTTGCCCTGCGCCATTGAGGTGCTGGATCATCGCTGCCTTGCCTTGGTGGGAGAACTGCTGCCCTTTGCCCTGCCCGCAGGCAAGCCTTCTCTGCTCATCCTGGAGTTGGACGGCCCGGCCACGGCCATTGCCGAAGAAATGGAGACCATCCGTAAACTGATGCTCGCCCATGGCACCATCGACACTTTGCCAGCCACAAACAGCAGCCAACGGCAGAAAATTTGGGAAGTGCGGCGGCAAGTGAGTCTGCGCATCCACGACTATGCGGCCCTGTACCTGTCGGAAGACGTGACCGTACCAATCAGTGCCATTGCCCCACTGGTCAACGCCCTGCCCGACTACGAAAAACGCTACCAGCTCGAAATTTTTGCCTTTGGCCATGCGGGCGACGGCAATATTCACCTCAACATCACCACCCAGGATGTCGGCCTGGCTGACCGAGCCCACGCAGGGGTACGCGCCCTTCTGGCCCTGGTACTGGATCTGGGCGGTACCATTTCGGGCGAGCACGGTATCGGCATTGCCAAAAAACCCTACATTGCCATGGAGTTGCCTGAGCCCATGCTGGCCTTGCAGCGCAGCATCAAAGAATTTTTTGATCCCAACAAAATCCTCAACCCAGGAAAAATTTTCCCGTGAAGAAGTATACACTGCCCGTGAGCCGCCGGGTGCAGGCCATTGCGCCTTCTGCCACCAAGAACATGGCCATTGAGGCGGCGCGCATCGGCGCTTGTGTTTCCCTGGGCCAGGGCGTGCCCTCTTTTGCCACTCCACCGCCAGTGGTGGATGCCATGTGCAGGGTACTGCAAAAGGATCCATCCTGCGGCAAGTACAGCCTACAAACCGGTATGCCTGCCCTGCGTACGCGCTTGGCCCGGCTTCTTCATGAAGAAAAAAACATAGAAGCTGATCCTGAAACGGAAATCTGTGTGACCGTGGGTGGCATGGAGGCTCTGCTCTGCACTGTACTCACCCTGGTCGACGAAGGTGATGAGGTTATTCTTCCTTCGCCCAGCTACGCCTCCTATATCGAGCAGATTCTGTTGGCAGGCGGTAACCCGGTGTTTGCTCCGCTGGACAAGAATTGGGGTTTGGATTTGGCAGCCCTGGAGCAAAGCATCACGCCCAAAACCAGGGCTATTATGCTGTGTACACCCGGAAATCCTACTGGGAATGCCCTCAGCAATGAAGAAATACTCGCACTTTGCACCCTGGCCGAGCAGTACAATCTTGCCCTGATCTGTGATGAAACCTACGATTACCTAGTGTATGACAACATTTCCCGTATCTCGCCCTTCAGCCTGCCACGTTTCCGTGAACGGGTGGTTTTGATAGCTTCACTCTCCAAAAAATACGCGCTCACCGGCTGGCGAGTGGGCTGGGTAACAGCCAGTCGCCCGCTTATGCAAGAGATCATGAAGGTGCACGATGCCACCGCCATTTGTGCGCCCACGCCCTCGCAGCATGCAGCCCTGGCTGCGCTGGAAGACAGCAGCGCCAATCGCCAGTGGCTCGCAGCAACCAAGGCTGCCCTGTATAAACGCCGGGATTTGTGCTGTGCACGGCTGGAGCGCCTGCACGATTTTTTCAGCTTTGTGCCGCCCCAAGGTGCTTTTTATGTGATGGCACGCTACCTCTTCAGCCAGGAGGATGCACTCAGTGTGGCGCTTCGCATCCTGCATGAAGCCAGGGTAATTACCATCCCCACCAGTGGTTTTGGTAAGGGTGGTGAAGGGCACCTGCGCCTCTCCTTTGGCGGGGAGGAAAGTGAAATCAACGAGGCCTTTGACCGTATGGAGCGTTGGCTCAAACGCTAATTCCAATCAGGGATGGCTACTGGATGGCGCAAGAAAAATTGCTCAGGCCACCCAGCAAAAACGCTGGTTAAAAGGAGCAGAAAACGAGATGGTATTATGCCAGTTCCAGATCAAAGAAATGTATCAATGAGGTAAGGAGACGACGGCACAGGCGTACACTGAGGAGCATCCAACGAATGGCGACGCAGATAGCACTTTAAATGGAACTGGAATCAACCACCGATGCGGGACATACGCCCATGGCAATCACCCCCGCTATCCCGCAACCGTTTTTCCAACTGGTGTCCCTTGGGCTTATTGTGAATGGCCTGCAAAATAGCGGCACGAATCAAGGCATCGTCTTGACTGGTTCGCAAGATAGGCCGCAGGTCGATTTCCTCATCGTGCAACAGGCAGGAACGCAGGGCTCCGGCCGAGGTCAGACGCAGGCGATTGCAATGATCACAAAAATGGTGGCTGATCGGGCTGATAAAACCAAGGGTACCTAGTGCATCCTCCCCCAGGCGGTAGACGCGGGCCGGGCCATCTCGGTGGGCACGCTCCATCGGTATGAGCTCACCCAGGCGGCTGATGGTCGCCATAATGGCATCGCTGCTTATATACATGCCCCGATTCCAGCGGCTGCTGGCTCCCATGGGCATGAATTCGATAAAACGCACCTGCAGCGGTAAACGCTGGGATAAACGCGCAAAATCCTCGAATTCATCATCATTGACCCCACGCATGGCCACCACATTCAGCTTCACTGGGGTGAAGCCGACCGCCATAGCCTTTTCTATGCTGCGCCATACCTGATGCCAGCAATCCTTTCCGGTGATACGGGCAAAACGCTCGGGTTCAAGCGAATCCAGACTGAAGTTCACCTTGCCCACCCCTGCGGCAAAAAGCTGTTCGGCCTTGTCAGCAAAAAGAACACCGTTAGTGGTCAGGCGAATATCATTGAGGCCTGGAATCGCACCCAAAGCTCCAATAAAATCGAGCACATTGCGCCTGATCAGTGGTTCGCCACCAGTGATGCGCAGCTTGCCGATGCCCATGGCCACTGCCACCCGCACTACCCTTAACATCTCTTCATAACTGAGCAAATCTTCATGCTGCAATTTACAAAGAGAACCCTCAGCCTCCTCCTCGGTCACACAGTAAAGGCAACGCAGGTTGCAACGGTCTGTAAGGCTGAGCCTGAGATAGGATATGCTGCGAGAAAAGGGGTCGAGCAGTGAAGCGGTGGAAGCAGGTGCTGTACTGGTATTTTCTCTGTTCATGGGGTATGTTTACCGCCTGAAATAATTCATGTTCATTTACCTGTCGAGCGGGCCCGGTGCAGGTCTGTACCACCGCTCTACAGCCTTTGCAAGGAAGCGCCGTGCTCACTTTGGCCATTGAAACATCCTGTGACGATACCGCGGCCGCCGTGGTTGCTGTAGAGCGCCGCTGCGTATTATCCAGCATTATAAGCAGCCAAAACGAAGTGCACAGCCCCTTTGGCGGTATTGTGCCCGAATTAGCCTCGCGCAGACATATCGAGGCCATTCAGCCCGTGGTGACAGCAGCACTGGATAAGGCCGGAGTCGCACTTGACAACATCGAACTTATCGCCGCCACCCAAGGTCCAGGCCTGGTGGGCTCACTCCTGGTGGGCTTTACCTTTGCCAAGGCCCTGGCCCTGGTACGGAGCCTTCCCTGCGTAGGGGTGGATCATCTCTCTGGCCACCTGCTCTCCTGTCTGCTGGAGACAGATGCCCCTGACTTTCCCTACACAGCCCTGATCGTTTCGGGCGGCAACACCGCTCTTTTCCGTGTAGACAGCCCCAGCGCCTGTACCCGACTGGGTCGCACCCGGGATGATGCTGCCGGTGAAGCCTTTGATAAAGTCGCTAAAATGCTTGGGCTCGATTATCCAGGCGGCCCCATCGTTGCCCGGCTGGCTGAAGAGGGCGACCCACAGGCCTACAGTTTTCCCAGGGCCTGGCTGAATAAACAGAGCCTGGATTTTAGCTTCAGTGGCCTGAAAACTGCAGTGCGCAATGTCGTTCCCACTGGACAAAAAATCTCAGCCTTGCAACTACGTGATATCTGTGCTTCTTTTCAAGAAGCGGTAGTGGAGGTATTGGTGCATAAAACCATCCTGGCAGCCCGCGCCAATACGCACCAGCGGGTGGTGCTGGGGGGTGGAGTGGCAGCCAACCGGCACCTACGAGAAAGCATGCGGATGCGCTGTGCGCAGGAAGGTATCAGACTCTTTTTACCCTCGCCCGCCTACTGCACCGATAATGCAGCCATGATTGCGCTGGCAGGCTATCACACCTTCTTAGCAGGTGAACTGGCCCAGCCGGATAGCGATGCCTATTCCCGCTCGCCCCTGCACTAATTTTAAGGGGGAAGGGTTATGAACCTGCGTCAGACCAAACAACTGCTGCAATCCCGCCGATTGGCACCGCACAAGCGCCTGGGTCAAAACTTTCTGGTCCATGAGCATACTGCCCGTCGTATAGTTGCCCAGGCAACAATCAGCCCCGAGGACACAGTCGTGGAGGTTGGGGTTGGCCTGGGGGCGCTCACCCGGCCGCTTGCCGAGGTTGCTGCCGAAGTCATCGGAGTGGAAGCTGATAGCGGCATCATCCGCCTGCATGAAGAACTGCAGGACCTGCCGGGAAATGTTCGCCTGGTGCATGGCGATATCCTCAAAATAAATTTGGCTGAGCTATACAACCCTGGCGCCCGGCTTAAGATTGTAGCCAACCTGCCCTATTCCATTTCTACCCCCTTCCTCTTCCACCTGATGGAGCACAAAGAAGTGCTGCACTCGGCAGTGATCATGCTGCAAAAGGAACTGGCACAGCGCCTCTGTGCCCAACCGGGCTGCAAAGCCTACGGCGCACCTACGGTACTGCTGGCTGCCTGTGCCGATGTGGAAGAGCTTATGGAAGTAGGCCCGGAGGAATTCCACCCGCGCCCCCAGGTGGATTCCACGGTGCTGCGTCTGATTTTTTATCCCGAACCCGCTCGTCTTAAACACCTGGGCAGCTTTAACCAGCCCCTGTTCAGCCGCATCGTCAGAAGCGCCTTTGCCCAACGTCGCAAAACCTTGCTCAATGCCCTGAGCCCTCTTGAGGCAAACAAGACTCTGCTGGCCGCACTCCTCAACCGGGCAGGCATTGCAGCAACAGCACGTGCCGAGACCCTGACGCTTGCCGATTTCATCCGCCTCAGCCAGGTAATGTCTGCTGAGGCAACTACCTTATCATGAACCTGCCACGGCCGCTGCGCCTGTACTACATACGCGCGCAGCGTTTGCGCGGCTCAGTGGACGCCCTGGCTCTAGGGGCAGCTCTGGGGGCAGCCATTGCCTGTACGCCCATCATGCCGCTGCACACCTTCGCTACCATTGCCGTAGCTTTCCTGTTGCGGGTCAATGTGGTAGCCGCCTTACTGGCAGGCACTCTGGTAAGCAACCCGCTGACTGTAGTCCCGCAATACTACCTGGTTTGGAAAATAGGGAACGTTTTTTTTTCCGGCCAGTTATCCTGGGAGCGAATCAAAAACATTCTCCATCAGATTGAGGAACAGGGATTTTTGGCCAGTGCCGATATTCTGCGCGGTGCGGGTTGGGACAGCATCAAAGTGATGCTCACTGGAGGTTTGATTCTGGCTGTTCCTGTCGGGCTTGGTACCTACTTCCTGTCTCGCTGGTTTTTTATCAGTATACGCAGAAAAAAACGGGAAAAACGCCTGCTCAACAACAAAAAATGAACCCCGATCAGACTGTATTTAGAGTTGCCAGCATAATCGGGTAGCCTGAGATGCTCAGAAGTTTCCTTCCCCTCGTACGGCTCGGGCCTTCATCCCTTTTCATCCTTCTCTTGCAAGCTCTCAACGACAAAGCAACCGTTATCCGGCCCCTCTTTAAACTGTTTACATATTGGGACACGACTCCGACTCTTGAGCTTAAAGCGGATTTAGTCTTGACTGTATAGGCCATTTCATGTATGGTCGCACTTCATTCCTCGGTAGCTCAGCCGGTAGAGCAGGTGGCTGTTAACCACCCTGTCGGGGGTTCGAGTCCCTCCCGAGGAGCCAAATCAATATCCGGCGTCGTCCGGTAAGATACAGAAACCCGCTTCCATCCTTGGAAAGCGGGTTTTTTGTTGCCCGGCGTAGTTCGAATTAATGCGCTGACAGCCGGGAGCATATATATGGAGGCATATCCCATACGCCGAGAGGTAATGCCCCAGAAAGCCTTTACAGACAACTCTGTTAAGATAATTCCAGGCCATGGGCAACAAGACATGGCGGGTATCAAGCTATAGACAGGCGAGTTGAGCAGGAGGAAAGGCAGGTTTTCAAATTACCTGAATGGAACCTCTAAGGCTCAAAACGCTCAAAACTGCCACTGCACCGTAAATGACCTTCCGCAGACAACCTGCTTCAATGCCAAACAAAAGGGAACTAGCTGAAAAAACAGAGCGCAACACGAGAAAAAGACGAAAACCAAGAAATGGCTGGGGGACAGGGATTCGAACCCCGATAAGCGGAGTCAGAGTCCGCTGTCTTGCCGTTAGACCATCCCCCAGCAAATGGAAGCTGCAAAATAGAAGGAATGAGCGCCCCTGTCAAGCAAAATGGCAACCCAGCACAGAAGCGTGCCAGATTAACGCTGCCAATGTCACTGCACAGAACCAGGCTCGACCGACAACTCACCGATGCTGATGGCGGCACTACCAGAAGCAGGTGATCCTCCCTGCATCTGCTGCGCTTGGCTTGGCTGGTCGGTATGTACCGTGCTGGATTCTCCCTGTCGAACGGAGAGCGGCTTGATCGCGACATCCTCCTCCGCCTGGGCCTTAAGCGATGCATCCGAATATTCGCGACGCATCAAGTTTAAAAACAGAACACTGACCATAAGGAGCACGAGCAGGGAGGCAACAAGAAGAAGCCTCCCCTTGCCGATGGACAGGCACGCATCCCTGGCAGCAGACTGCCAGCGCTGCAGGTGCTGAGCCAATGCCCCTTCCCGGCCGTCCCTGTCTTCAACTCCACTCTCTCCGTCGCCCTCTTCCTTGATCGGTTCGGGCACCTCTTTGCTTGTGCTCGAAGTAGTACCCAAGCCCGCTGTGTCCTGCTCATCCACATAGCGCTTGCCGCCGTCCAGACCCGGAACGTCTATTGCTATACGCTCCATTTCCCGATGCATTTTTCTGGCCAGTACATGTTCGCCCTCAGCAAGGTACTTGTTGGCCTGGAGCTGCAAATCACGTACTACCGCCAGCAGTCCTTCCAACTCGCGCTCAAGGGTCAACCGCTCCTGCGCCGGCATGTCATCCTCATCCAGCAGGTTAAAGAGAAACTGCGCCTCAAAAAGTCGCTTTTCCTTAATACGCTCCCAGATAACAACAGCAGCGTTGTGCGAACTCACATGAGTAGAAGGGCGAGAAGGTGTCGACATGGCGTTTAATAAAGTTCCCTTTGGAAACCCTGCATCAAAATCAGGTAGTGGGCCGCACTACTTAAACGGAAAAATACAGGGATGGGCTTGCTAAGTAAAGTGCAAAGCCTGCGAATTCAAGCCATTTGAAAAATATGTGAACTAAATTTTTTCTGCGGCCGCTTGTCCGCATCCCTTCGTCAAACCTAAAATAGCATTTTTAACAGAAAATACATGGCAAGCCCCGCACCTGCGGTGCTGTAGATCAGCACTCACGGTGTGCAGTCGCCGCGGGTGCGGCGGAACACAAGCACAAAGGTAACCCCCGCCACCAGGACAGCCACGATGATATGGATCAGTTCAGACATAATCTGCTCCTGCTTCAGCTTTCACAACTTTGCGTTCAAGCCCGTATCTTTGCATCTTTTTTCTTGCGTAGCCGAATAGTCTTAGGCGTTATTTCAACCAGTTCATCATCATTGATATAGGCTATACATTCTTCCAGACTCATATCACGGGGTGGGGTAAGAATGACAGCTTCATCCGAGCCCGAGGCGCGGACATTGGTCAATTTTTTCCCTCTGGCCGGGTTAACTACCAGATCCGCCGGACGGCAATGCTCGCCGATGATCTGTCCGGGATAAGTCTCCACTCCGGGACCAACAAAAAGGCGGCCACGCTCCTGCAGATTAAAAAGTGCATAGGCCACGGTGGTTGCCGTTTCTTTGACAATCATCACACCATTAACGCGGTTCTGAATATCTCCAGCATAGGGGCCCCATTCGGCAAAAACATAGTTCATCACTCCCATGCCGTGGGTATCTGTCATAAAAACAGAACGGTAACCCAGAAGTCCGCGGGTTGGAATTTTAAATTTCATGCGGGTCAGTTCGGCCCCCACCTGCATGTCGGTGAGCACGCCCTTGAGCTTGCCCAATTTTTCAATGACTACGCCCTGGTATTTCTCGTCCACGTCCACTGTCAGGTCTTCGTAGGGTTCCAGCAGTTGGCCCTTCTCCTCCCGCATGAGCACCTGCGGTCTGGTTACTTGAAATTCATAACCCTCCCGCCGCATCCTTTCGATGAGGATGGAAAGATGCAGTTCGCCACGACCCGCCACCTGAAAGCCCACTCCTTCGCTTAGTGGATGCACCTGCAGTGCGACATCCGCCAGGATTTCCCGACTCAGGCGTTCCTCCAAGTGCCGAGAAGTTACAAATTTGCCGTCGTGACCGGCAAAGGGCGAATCATTAGGGACAAACTGCATGGCGATAGTGGGCGGATCAATCTCAATCACTGGAAGCGGCTGCGGGTTGTCCGGACTGGTGAAGGTAACGCCTACAGTAACATCTTCCATGCCGGCCACAGAAACAATCGCACCGCAAGATGCCTCATTCACCGGTACCTTCTGATCGCCATCAAAGGCAAAAATTTTATTGATTCGTGCAGGCACAACGCTGCCATCACGTCGCACCACCGCCAGCGGCGTGCGCAAATCAAAACGACCGCTGGTTATCTTACCGGTACCCAACCTGCCCAGGTAAGGAGAATAATCAATGGTGTTAATCTGAAACTGTAAAGGCGCATCCACCTTGCCCGGAGGCGGCGGTACATGGCGCACAATCATTTCGCTGATGGCATCCATGCCCATGCCTTCCGGCGAAGCGTCTGGCTCTGTCAAAGCATATCCAGACTTGGCTGATGCGTACACCACGGGAAAATCCAGGGTTTCATCTGGAGCGCCCAGACGGGCCAGTAAATCAAAAACCTGATCCACCACCCAATCAGGCCGGGCAGCCGGCTTATCAATTTTATTGACCACTAAAAGAATGGGTAACCCGACAGCCAGGGCCTTCTTGACCACAAAAAAGGTCTGCGGCATAGGACCTTCCTGGGCATCCACCAGAAGGACCGCGCCATCGGCCATGCGCAGCACTCGCTCGACTTGGCCACCGAAATCGGCATGCCCTGGAGTATCAATAATGTTGATATGATACTTGCCGTAGCGATACGAGCCGTTTTTGGCGGCAATGGTAATGCCGCGCTCACGTTCCAATTCCATGGAGTCCATCATGCGTTCCGCTACCTGCTGATTGGCCCGGAACATGCCGCTGTAATGGAATAGCTGATCGACCAGGGTAGTTTTACCATGATCCACGTGGGCAATAATGGCCACGTTGCGTATTAATTCTTGATTCATAGGGGGTTGGATTATTGCACAGCCGGCGCATGGGCAGGCAGAAAACGAGACACTGAGCGAACAACAGCGCTGCAGCGATAATGGGACTGAAAAATTGAGTATTTAAACAGAAAATATGAAAAAAATCAAGGAGACCGCTGCCAGTAGAGAGCAAGGGCTTTGTGGGGACACTTATCGAGGCAAAGACCGCAATTCCAGCAGTAAAGGCTAGCCGCCTCACCTCTGCTTGGACTCAAACCCAGCGGACAACTGTCATCACAGCGCCCGCAGGCAGTGCAAGTATCAGCATGCCACTGAATGCGCAGTTTGCGCCGGGAGCCAAAGAGTGCCAGCAAAGCCCCCAAGGGACAGAGACTGCGACAGAAAAAACGGCGGGCCAGCAGTTCTAATGTCAGTACCGCAACAACAACCAGGCCCTCCAAGGCAAATGTATGAAAAAGCACCATCAGCATAAGTTCACGCCCTACCAGGCCCGGAGGGGAAAGGAAAACAAAAAGAGGAGCGCCAAGAATAAGGGCAATGAACATATCTGCAGCCAGGGTAAACCACAGCGCCTGCCTTGGTAAAGTAAAATGGTCGCAATGCCGCCCAGGCTCTTTATGGTGGAAAAGCGAACGGGTTTCTGCAAAAAAACTGATGGGACAGATCCAGGAGCAGAAGACCCGCCCCAGGAGGAGGGCCAGCACCACTGGAATGAGCATGCCCACCAGGGCTGGAAGGTGAACATGATTGGTGACAAGGATACTTTGTAAACCTTCCAGCGGCGAGACGATGCGCAGTTTGCCAATCCCCAGGGACTGATACCAGCCTTGGATAAAGGTTATCCCCAAAAAAAGATTCACCAGGGGAATAAGGATGAGTAGTGAAAAGGATGCACTGAGTGTAAGCCGACGCCAGAAGATCAGGCGACGCTTGCGAAAGGTGCGGGGTAGAGACGCTTGCATGGATGCCCGTCTCAGCGCGGCTTGATATTTATTGCCTTCCCACCCTGCACGCGACTCACCGGGCAGGCGTGGGTGCAGAGCCCGCAACCGGTGCAGGCGGCAGCAATCACCACTGGTTTCAATTCTTCCAACATGATGGCCTGGCCTTTAAAAGGGCAGACATCGTAGCAGGTACGACACAGGGCTAATTCTGTCCAAGCGGCGCAGGTAAAATGATCTATCAGGGCTGTACCCATACGGGTTGCAGCCTGACTGATCGGGGTCAAGGCACCGGTTGGGCATACTGTAACACAATCCATACAGAGCGCACAGGGTACCTTTTCCACATCTATTAAGGGGGTGCCTGCATGCAGGCCATGGCGAATATCCAATTGGCGGATGCAACGATAAGGGCAGCTTTCAAAACAGCGACCGCAACGAATACAACGCCCGACAAACTGCTCTTCGCTTGCAGCTCCAGGTGGACGCACTCGGTTTAAGCCCAAGGGTGGTGCAAAAAAAACGGCCCGGGCTTGTTGTGCCTGCATGACCACAGCTATGCCCGGCAACAAAGTCAGGATGCGCAATGCATCTCTGCGGTTCATTCTGATCCCGTGTCGGTGCTGTTGCCATCTGCAGCCAGAAAGGTGATGCCGACGTGCAGAACCTCATCCATAGCCTCAAGCCGACGGACAAGCGCCTCCATTTCATCTTTGCTTGCAGCCTCCAGCACCGCTATGATATTACCCTTACCGTCCTCTCCATAGATATCAACACCCGGGCAGGCTCGCAGTGCCGCGAGCAGGATTTCTGCCCTTTCCTGACGAGTACTGATGACCGCGCCGGCAACAGGCATCACTACCCTCCCGCCTGAACAGTCCAGGGGCAACTCCTTGCCACCCCTGGACGCATTATTACGGCTGCTTGCATTTACAATAAAAACGGTTTAATCGGCTTAGGACCGGCCACCCGTCTGATCTGTACGGCACAAATTTTAAATTCCGGCTCCTTGGAGCCAGGATCGTAGTCATCCTTGGTCACCCGGTTGATCATGCGGCTTTTTTCCTGATCATGCCAGTAGGCAAAAACCATCCCCTTCATCGGCCCTTCATATATCTTGGCAGGAAGGAGGTTACTGCCACGTCTGGAGCGTATTTCTACCATGTCGCCGGGTTGAACACCCAATTCCTTGGCATCTTCAGGATTAATTTCCACATGGGCATACGGGTTGGCCCGCAACAACTCAGGCACCCGACCAGTCATGGACATGGTATGCCAATGATCAATAATGCGCCCGGTAGAAAGATAAAACGGATATTCAGCGTCCGGCACTTCCGAAGGATCTGCCTGGGCTCGTAACCAGACCCAGAGCTTGCGGTCTGCATGTGCCGGGCCATAAAACTGGTAAGGCAGATCGTTTTGAGAAAGACTGTCTGCTAAAGGATCCAGACCCTTGACAAATTTTTTCACCGTCCCGCCAGTAAGGGCCTGCTCCTCAGTGAGAGCTGGCCACTGTACCCCGTCAGCCATGCGTTCAAGAACGGGATAGCTGGCGCCACGTAAATCACTGTCGCGTCCTGCGGTGAGCTTTTGGGTATATTCATCCCAGATGGCTCGCGGCAGTGCATAATCCTCTTCCAGATTATCAAAATCCTTTACGCAGTGGGCAATAACCGGATCATCAAGTTTTACGGCCAGCCGCTTGGCCCATTCGCGGACAATCCAGACCTCGGGCTTGGCCTCCCCAGGGGCATCCACTGCTTTAAGGGTAATTTGAGAACGTCGTTCTGTACAGCCGTACACGCCGGTTTTTTCGAAATGAAAGGCTGCAGGCAAAATCAAGTTGGCCAGTTCGGTGGTCCGGGTAGGGAAAATATCGGTGCAGATGATAAAGCAATCATCCTTCTCCATGCCCTTGATGTACAGGTCACAGTTGGGAAGGCTCTGCGCCGGGCTGGTACAGTTAACCCAAATGGCTCTGATTGCCCCGGAATTGATGGCCGCAAACATGTCCATGGTATGTCGCCCAGGTTTGGCCGGAATACGGCCAATCGGTACACCCCAGGCCTCTTCCACCTGGTTGCGCATTTTTTCATTATCCACCGGACGATGACCCGGCAAAATATGACAGAGGCCGCCAGCTTCACGCACACCGCCACAGGCATTGGGCTGGCCGGTGAGGGAAAGCGAATCCGCCCCTTCTTTGCAAAGCTGGCCGGTGAGGATGTGCAGATTGTTGATGAGGTTGTTGGCCCACACCCCTTGTATACGCTGGTTGATCCCCATGCACCAGAGTGACACGGTACCTTTAGAGTTGGCAAACCAACGTGCCACCTCCCGGATATCATCAGCACTGATATTACCGCCACAAATTTTGGCCACAGCTTCTGGAGTATATGGTTCCAGAAACTTGACATACTCGGAAAAAGTCACTTCCGTACTTTCTGCCCCCTGGCGGAAAACAGCATAGTTGGCAAGGAAATCCGTGTCATAAAGCTTTTCATCAATAATGACCTTGGCCATGGCATTAAGGAGTGAAAGATCGCTGCCTGGCTTGAACTGCAGATGCTTATCCGCAATACGCGAGGTCTGCGAAACACGCGGATCGGCATTGATAACTTTAACTGTATCAGGATTGTCGAGCTTACGACGCATGATACGACGGAACAGGACCGGATGAGCCTCGGCGGTATTAGAGCCAATAATAAAGAAACAGTGCGCCTTTTCCAGATCACTGTAACCACCGATGGGTTCGTCTGCTCCGAAGGAGCTGAGATAGCCACCCACAGCGCTGGCCATACACAACCGCGGGTTGCCTTCAACATTGTTGGTTTTCAGGCCGCCACGCATAATTTTCTGAAAGAGATAGGTCTCCTCAGTCAGGCACTGACCGGAACCGTAGTAGGCCACAGCATCGCTGCCGTGTGTTTTGACCACATCGGCAAAGGCTGTTGCGGCAATATCCAGGGCCT
Organism: Desulfobulbaceae bacterium; assembly: GCA_012744275.1. Classification (GTDB taxonomy): domain Bacteria; phylum Desulfobacterota; class Desulfobulbia; order Desulfobulbales; family Desulfobulbaceae; genus Desulfobulbus. The sequence continues at coordinate 8,879 of JAAYIE010000084.1, read as the reverse complement.
CATCCCAGCTGATCTGTTTAAACGCTTCGGATTTTTTTGCGCGGTAAAGCGGATGAGTCAACCGATCGGTATGGCCGATGCAATGCCAGAAATACATCCCTTTCATACACAGAAAACCATAGTTTGTGCGGGCATCGGCAACACCGCGAATGGCAAAGGGTTTTCCGCTGCGCACCCCAAGCTCAACCCGGCAACCAACACCGCACAAGCGGCAGGTGCCACGGTGCCAGCTGTCGCCTTCGGCGGCCAAAGCGCTTGAAACGGTATCGGGCAGCTGTACACCCAAATACGACGCGGCAGACAGCGCGGCACTGGTTTTTAGAAAATCTCGTCGTGACTGTTTCATGATGTTCCTCCATGATTCCGCCCGGCACTGGGGCGTCAGAGACCTGAGGAGTCCTGCCCTCTTCCTGCCGAAATTACTGCGCGGGTTTTTCGTTTTCGCTGATTTCTTTCTTGTGAGCAGACGCCCCTTCGGCCTTAAAGCTGTGCGGCACATGGCAAGACCAGCAGGGCTGATCCTGCGAATAAGCATCCATCCTGTCCGCATGGCACGCTGCACAGTCTTGAGCAAGTGGGGTTACACGAAAATTTTCAAAGGTACCATGGCATTGATAGCACGCGACCATGCCAATACCGTGCAGAGAAGCATTCCACTCTGTGTACAGCTCAGGTGTCACCTCCTGATGACATTGGGCGCAGGGGATGTACTGTTCTCCCGGCTCCAGTTCAGGGTGTTGTTCCTGCTCTGCAGCCTGCAGGGCAAGCATTGGCAAGGCGCAGATTACGAATATGCCAAGAAGACAGCAAAGGCATGTGCTCAAAGTTTTCACATTGATCCTCCTTTCAAGAGAAATGAAGTCCCGGTCGGGACAAGTGAACACTTCAATCAGTTTCACCAAACAGTAGAATCAGAATAACTGAACCCAAGTCATTGCTCCAGTGATTTGAGCAAAAAAACCAGGCAAAAAGTGAAAAAATACGCTGCGGAAAAAGCTACCAGCCTGCAAAAACCACCCTTCGAGCCGCGGCGGAACGGCGCAAAAGCGGAACAGCAGTATCGACATAATCCACGATCACAGCCTCTTTACCAGCCGCAGGACGTACGATACGGCCTGCCACCTGCACGAGCCGCCCTTCAAATTTAATAGGCGTGGCCAACACCAGGGTGCTGAGTCCGGAGCAATCAAAGCCCTCACCTATAAGCTGCACTGTGGCCACCAGCACCTGCACCCGACCTGCCTGCACGTCCGCCACAATCTGCTCACGTTCCTCCTTGCCGGTTTGTCCGGTTAAAAGTGCCACAGCCACACCCTGGGCGGCAAGACCTTCGGCAAAAAAATTACAATGGGCGCGGCGGTCAGAAACAAGTAAAATCGTACCACGCTCAGGTTGCCGGGACAGCCTGACAGTATCTGCCAGAATCAGACTGTTGCGGCCAGGATCTTCGGTGAGCGCCTTGAGCAATTTGGCGTAATCACCCTGAAAACCGTATTTGAACTGTGTTTGTTTCTGGATGAGCTCTGGTTGCAGCACCGCGCCACTGGCGGCCAGCACAGTGCTGTCTACCCTATGCGCCCGCTCGCCCATATAGATATAAATGAGGCGGGTCATGCCGTCATCGCGGCGAAAGGCAGTGGCCGACAGGCCCAACATGTAATGACAGTCAAAGGCGGCTACAGTTTCCGTGAACAGACTGGCCGGCACCCTGTGACACTCATCCACCAGCAGATGCCCAAAAGCCGGCACCAGCTTGTCCAGATGTTTACGAGCGGTGTTGACTATGGCCACGGTCACCGGGCGGATATCCAAACGGCCGTCGCCTGCCTGTCCGGCCTCTATCCCCAAAAAATACCGGATGCGTTCCAACCACTGGTTGAGCAATTCCTTGCTGTGTACCAGCACCAGGCTCGGTTGTGCCCTGCGCGCCATGAGCGCCAGGGCCATCACTGTTTTACCGGAACCGGTGCCGGCTTCAAGCACACCAAAGGAATGAGCGCTGACCGCCTCCACAGCGCGCTGCTGATAGGGTCGCAGAGTGCCTGAGAAATGCAGATCTACCGGGGCCAGCAAACGGCGTTGATCAACGATCTCAGGGGCGGCACCGGTCAGTTGCCGGCACAAACGCACCGCTTCATTACCAAAACCGCGGGGAAAATAAAAACAGTCCTTCTCGAACCTGTAAAAAAACAGCCTGGGTTGCAATTTTTTACCAACCCAGCGCCCGTAACGCTTGGCATCCTCGTAACGAGGGTTATCCATACTCAGTTCATGCTGCAACTTTTTGAGCAAATGCGGCGGTGCATGGGCCAAACAGCATTCTGAGCGAACAATCAGCTGCATGGGAACAAATAGAACAAGATAAATACACGTGGTGACATGGGGCAGCAGTTTCGGCAGCAGCCGGCAGACTCACTTTTCTGTTGCCTCAAACGAAGGGAAGAAGGTACATTCCATTATCTACCTCATTCTACCTTATTTTTCCCCAATGAAAAATATAACTTTCTGTTATTTCATTTTTCTTTTCTTATTTTTTTCTTCTGGCGTCCAGGCAGCCAACCGGGATGTGGTTTTAACTCTGCCCGCAGAAACCGTGCATGCCGCCCTCAAAAAAATACTGCCCTTAGCTATTCCCACCCAGAGTTCCACAGTACAGGGGCAGCTGATCGTTGAATCGCTTGAACGCTTAACTATCCGCAACAATGTAATTTCCGTGCAAGGTGTGCTTGGTGGTAAAAACATGACCGTGAATGCCATGGTCGCCAACAAGCCCATCCGGGTGCAACTGGGCGAATTGCGACTGCCGGTTACCTGTGACCTGCTCACCAGATTCGACAGGCAAACACGGCAACTCTATATCAGCCCCCGTTTTACGGAAGGAGGCAGAGGCCAGGATGCCGGTTTGGGAAGCCTTCTGGACGGGTTAGCAGGGCGGGAATACCCCATTGATCTGGATGCCCTGAAACGGCTGGATTTTGAAATAGGAACGCGGGTTATTTCCTTTGCCATGCAACCAAACAACATTGTTGGTCAGGACAACGCCCTGATTTTTTATTTGCAACCGCAGGTCAGGCCGACTGCAACCCGCTGACGCGCACCTACACCAGGAGTACGCCATGGCCAAAGACTGTCTTTTCTGCAAAATTATTGCCGGAGAAATTCCCAGCGATAAGCTCTACGAAGATGACGATGTATTTGCCTTCAGGGATATTGCGCCCCAGGCACCGATGCATATTCTCATCATCCCCAAACAGCACCTGCACGGACCAGAAGCGGTGATGGAGGAGCACGAACGCGTGATTGGCAAGTTGATGCGCAAAGCAGACTATATTGCAAAAAAGGAAGGGCTGTCCCACTACCGTCTGGTCTGCAATAATGGCGCGGATGCGGGCCAAACTGTCTTCCACCTGCACATGCACATTATTGGCGGCAGGCCACTTTCCTGGCCACCGGGCTGAGCTTGCTTACGTAGACGAGGACTGCAACGGCTCTTCGTGCAGCGCTGCGGCCACTGCCTTGCCCATAGCGCTGATCGTATAGGGTTTTGCCAGGGCGCCACGGAAGCCAAAGCTCCGGAAGTCGGTCATGAGGGGATCCTCGCGGTCACCGCTGCAGGCCAGCAAACGTGCCTGTGGGTGCAAACGCAAGAGCGCCTTTGCCGCATCAGCTCCGCTCATGCCAACCGGCAAATTCGCATCCACGATCACCAGGGCATAGGGTTCGCCAGCGCGCAAAGCCTGTTCGTAGATCAGCAGGGCCTCCTCCCCGCTGGACGCCGTCGTAGGCTGGTAGCCGAGGTGCTCCAGCACAGAACTGGCCATATTACTGACAAAAGGATCATCATCCAAAATCAGGACGGCCTTGGATGCTTGGGTTGATACTGCAGCAGGTTGCTGCGCGATCCCTTCACCTTCAGTCTCCGCAGTCCCTGTTGCCCCTTGCACCTCTGTGCTTTTTGCTGCATCCGCAGCAACTGATGATGTATTCGTTTGCGCCAAATCCCTTAGAAACAAGCGCAGTCCCTGTTTCAGGCTCTGCAATAATTCCATCAGTGAGCCTGCGTCCTTTTCCTGGGCCTGCAGGTTGGACTGATCCACCAACTGCTGTGCCACCCACGCCCAACGCTCAAGTCCGGCCTGCAGCAACGAGCCTTTAATAGTGTGGCCTGATTCGGCAAGTTGTTTAAAATCTTTCTGAGCCAGAGTACGTGTACAATCATCCAGCAAACAAAGCAGGTTTTGCCGGAAGGTTGCAAGCGCACGCTCCACCTGTTCTGCGTCCAAACAGCTGGAGCGCTGCAGAAAAAGCCGGACTTCTTCCAGGGTTGCAGGATCAAACGGTGCAATGCTGTTTTCTAGCTCCTGGGTTCTCTCTGGTAACATTTCCACAGTGCTATCAGCCTGCTGCCGATTGACTTGCGGCTGATTGATCAGAGCCATATAGAGTTGTTCGGGCTGAAAAGGCTTGGTGACATAGTCATCCATGCCCGCCTCCAGGCACATCCGCTGGTCATCACTCATGGCATGGGCGGTCATGGCAATAATGGGCAGACTGCCTCCGCCCAGTCGCAGGGCCAGCCGTTTTTGCAAATCGGTATCAATGGTCTTCGGCAGAGGCTTGCCCTGTTCAATGGCACGGATAATCCGCGTCACCGTTAGCCCATCCATTATCGGCATCTGCACATCCATCAAGACGCAATCAAAACGTTTGGGGCCAGCCAAAAGCTGCAGGGCCTCCATCCCATCCGCCGCTGCGCTTATCCGGTGGTCTTTTTCCAGCATCAGCTGCACCAAATCCCGATTGACGTCGTTGTCATCCACCACCAGGATATTCAAACTTGACATCGCCGCGTCAAGGGGCATGCTCGGTGCAGTGTGTTTTGCCAGCTCTTCGTCAGTAACCCTCTCCAGTCGAACAGTGAAATAAAACGTACTGCCCATACCAAGGTCGCTTTCTACCCAGAGAGTACCGCCCATCAGTTCTACCAGTTCTTTGCTGATGGCAAGCCCCAGCCCAGTGCCGCCATATTTACGCACATAGGAGCCGTCAGCCTGCTCAAACGCGTTGAAAATACGTTCCTGCTGCTCTGATGCAATACCGATGCCGGTATCGTGCACCGAAAAAAGCAGAGAGCAGCCCTCGTCCATCGCTGCTTCCATTGGCGATACAGCAATGTCAACCTGACCGCTTTCGGTGAATTTGATAGCATTACCCACCAGATTGATCAAAACCTGCCGCAGACGCAGATCATCGCCCCGGTACGCGCGCGGTATGTCATCTGCCACCACATAGTACAGTGCCAAACCTTTTTCCAGTGCCGGAATATTCATTGTTGAGATGACATTTTCCAAAACGCGACGCAACTGAAAGATCTGACTGTGTAAAATGAGCTGACCAGCCTCGATTTTCGACAAATCAAGGATATCTTGCAAAATAACCAGCAAACTGTCAGCGGATGTCTGCACTGCCCGCAAAAAATGCAACAGTTTGCCTTCCGGCTCCAGGTCAAGCGCCAGCCTGGTCATCCCAATGATGGCGTTCATAGGGGTACGGATTTCATGGCTCATGTTGGCAAGGAAGGCACTCTTGGCCTGATTGGCCGCTTCTGCTGCCTCTTTTGCCATAAGCAGATCATGGGTACGGCGCTGCACCTGATCTTCCAGATCTTTGTCTCTGCCCTGGATCTGGGCAATCATTTCATTATATGGTTCTTAACAATCTTCAGCTTGATGCCTATATTTGTACGCAAGATCATATTGATATTTCAACCGAGAGGTCTTGCCATGCGAATGCCAGTACTCAGTTTGATACAGTGGCAGAAACGATTCGGCACGGAACAGGCTTGCGCCAAGGCGCTGGTTAAAGTGCGATGGCCAAACGGTTTTCAATGTCCTGCATGCGGTACCACAAAAGCATACCTCATCGCCTCGCGCAGGCTCTACCAATGCGCACGCTGCCGGCATCAAGTCTCCATAACTGCCGGAACCCTGTTTCATGCCACCAAGATATCCCTGGTCAAATGGTTCTGGGCCATTTACCTCATGGCTGCGGATAAAGGCGGAATCTCCGCCCTGCGGACATCCAAACACCTGGGCGTCTCCTGGCCCACAGCCCGCAGCATGCTGCGTAAAATCCGTCAGGCCATGGCCCATCGTGACAGCATCTACAGACTTTCCAATCTGATTGAACTCGATGATGCCTTTGTGGGTGGCAAGCGTTCCGGTAAACGTGGCCGGGGCGCAGACGGCAAACGGCCTGTACTGGTAGCGGTTGAAGCCAGGGTAAAAGGAGCCGGGTTTCTTGCCATGCAGGCGGTGGACAGCGTATGCCATAAAAGCGTTGAGGCCTTCCTTGCCCGGCACTTACGGCCTGGCCAGACAGTGAAGACCGACGCCTTGCCTGCGCTGAATGCTGTTGGCAAAGAGCATGAGCACCTCAAGAAGGTGACGCCGCCAGAGGAAGCCAAAACCTGGCTGCCTTTGGTGCATATCATGATTGGTAATATGAAGAAATTCATCAACGGCACCTTTCACGGTGTTTCTTCGCACTATCTCCAGGAATACCTTGATGAGTTCTGCTATCGCTTTAACCGCAGGTTTTGGGAGCCAGAGCTCCCCTTGCGCCTGCTCAATGCCTGCCTGGCTCATGTGCCAGTGATTAAGGCTGAGTTTCATTAAGAGCCACTTTTCATTAAAAACCCTGGAAAGCAGCCCCAGTTCATCGCCTTGGGTGTGCTGCACACGCAGATCATAGCGTTTTTTCTGGGAGACCTGTTCCATAACCTGGGAAAGGTTACGAATCGGCTCGAAGATCAGGGCAAGGAGTTGATTGGAGAGCAGCATAGCCAGCAGTAAGCCCAAAAGAAGCAGTGCGGTCATAGCTCCTGCAAGCTGCAGCAATTGCTCCTGTACTTCCGTAAAACTGACTAGCAGATAAACGCTACCGATCAATTCATTGTGCAAAAAAACAGACTGCATCACTTCCAATGAATTCTGGTTAAAGCGGTGCTTGTCAAGCTCCACCGGAACACTGGGCAAAGCATCAAGATACTCCCGGCCATACGACCGCGCAGTGTCATACACTCCCAATACCGTGCCGGAAGTATCACTGATCCTGGCCTTGAGCACCTGGCGTTTGGCGCCCAGTGAATCAAGCATGGTATTTAAGGCATTGCTATCCTCAAAACTGATGCCTGCCTGGCTATTTTCAGCAATAACCTGTGCCAGCGCGCGCACCTCGTCGACGAGTTGCTTCTGCGCGAGATAGCGCTGACTAAGAAAAGAAAACAAGAGGGCAAACAAGAGGGCCGTCAGGCAGGCAAAAATGACGATGGCGTACAGTTTGTAGCGGATGGACAGATTAAGAAACCATTTTTTCATGGTTGTTTCACTGCACTTTATAGGCAAGATTCAGTAGTGATGAGCTGATGTGCACACCGTGTGCCTGGGCCTGACTGTTGTTGATAATAAAAGCCAGCCTGCCTTCGGTGGTGACGAACTCAAACATGCCGTTTGCCGCCACGAAGCCGTCAATGTCACTGACAGTGACGATCGGCTTTCCGTTTACGTATTTAAGTATGGAACTCAGTGATGCAGCTTCGGATTTGCTCACAAAAAGCATCTGGCACTGATCCAGCTTGTTGGGGAGGTGGTCGGCATAATAGAGCTTGATGGCCCTGCCGCTGATGCTTCTCTCCTGAAGCCCGCTTAAGGCTGCACCAAAGGGGTCTGTGCTCAGCACACACAGGGTAAACGGAATGGCTCGATTTTCAGCTGTTTTTGGCCAGGTGGTGAAACGGGCAAAGTTAAAGAGAAAAGCGGCTTTCAGTTTGTACTCAAGCTCAGCCGGTTCGTGCTCGTGTGCCGCACTCTTGACAGGGCAAGCCAGCGCCCCTACTCCTAAAATCAATAGCAGCACGAGGAACGTATGTGTCAGCCAGCGGTACATTGTTTGTTCCTGTGAATCGATCGACCGCGCTTAGAATTTCCAGGTGATTTTGCCAAAAACGCTGCGTTCTATTTCGGTAGGCGGCGTGGCGTATTCTGAGACAAAGTTCAGCCTCCTGGAATCCAGTATATTTTGGGCGGCCAGCATCAGCTCAAGACCCTGTCGTGGTGTCCAAATGAGATTGGCATCCATGATCACACCGCCATCAACGTCTAAATATTGACCGCCATTTTGGGAAAAATAGTAGTTTCTAATGGAATCCACATAGCGGCCCCACATATTGAGCTGCAGGTTGGGCAGGAGGTAATAGGACCCCCTTAAAGAGAGTTGATGCGAGGGGGTCGAATCACTTCTGGTATCTCCTTTAATGGAGTCACTCAACATCTCATCTCTACCTGAATGCAGATCTATATCAAAATAGGAATAAGCCAGGGCAAAACTTAACTCATTAGTGACTTTCCAATCCACTGCTAACTCAAATCCAGATGATTCGCCAGTCGTACTGTTGGTAAAATCAGCCTGGTATCCTGTGGGACCGATTGTGTGGGTCAAACTTTGTATCCGGTCGTAATCGTTGTAGAAAACGGTTGCATCAAAGAAGAGCCGATCCGTGGCTTGCCAGCGGTAACCAGCCTCGTAGGCATAGAGTTCTTCGCTTTTAAAGCCCTCATTGCCAGTCATGTACAAGGGTGCCATTCGTCCGTCCGGTGTGGGATACATACTGATCAGCACCTTACCCCCATGCTCAACCATGGCCGGAGTACGCACGGCCCGCGCCGCTGACAGCCACAGGGCATGTCGGTTTTGGGGCTTCCACAGGATTCTGGCACTGGGCTGCCATTCACTACCGGTGTAGTCATTATGCTCGTATTTGGTGCCCAGAGTCAGCAGGAGCCGGTCTGGAACAAGGCTGATCTCATCTTGGATAAAGG
>JAAYIE010000083.1 GCA_012744275.1 Desulfobulbaceae bacterium | reverse complement strand
TGTCCGCGATGTAGCCGTAGATACCCTCAAGGTCTTTGATGGCGTCGGGCATTAGGTAAACATCATATTTCCTCATCCTTTACGACTTCACGCGTTGCTGGTGTATCCGCTCGATGGCCTTGAAGGCATCGTCAAGAGGCACAGGGTCGCCATTCTGAGCCGAGGCCGCCAAACGCTTGCGAACAAGCGCAAGGCGGGCCTCGTGTTCCTCTTGCTGTTTCTCCCAGAAGCGCATAGCTTCCCGGACGACTTCACTTGTCGATCCATACGCACCGGATTGAACCCGCGCCTTGATCGATGCCAGCATATCTGGAGGCAGGGTAATTGTGATTCTTTCCGCTTTTTCTGTCCGCATGGTGGACCTCCTCATAAACAGTATGATAAAATCATACTGTCGTTAAGTAGCAACGTCAACGTATCATTCTCTCCGTGCCTAAGGGGTCACTACCAGGCTGCCATGAGATGGATGGTTTTGGCTTGATTTCAGTTTATCAGCGGCGAGCCCTTTCTTTACTCTATAAACTCCCCATCACAGGCTGTGATTTTGAGCTGCTCTTCATCGTTCCATGTCGTTACGTGCATTACCCTGCAAAAACACCTCGGGTTGTTTCCGGCCAGGAACCACAGGGAGTTGGGACAGCGTGCGCAGACCGTTTCTGGCGCACTCTCTAAGGAAGCCAAGGTGGGGCTCAATGGCTCGCCACTTTCCATTGCCTTTCATCTCCATACAATTTTCTTTTTCGGTAAAATGCTTGCCGAACTTTGCCATGGCATACAACCGTGCAGCCTGGCGGCTATCTTCGTCTAGTGAGAAATACAGCTTCCTTCCAGTATCACGGATCGTGCCACCGGATGCCAGGGTGATAATCACCATACCCCGGTTGTCGATTCGATGGCTGTAGCCAGAGAAAAATGATTTCTGAATACTCCCGTCTTTGAGGCGTTCCTGTTCCTGCCAGACCAGATATGCCAGCCGTCGACCGGGTGTCTTCTTATCTTTTGGCGCGTCCAGGGTTTGTGTGGTATTTTTTCTTTTATCAGATTTTCTGCCTTCACCTCCAGTAAGACCAGCGCCGGGCTGGGCAGGTAACCAGGTAATGAACTTGTCCAGATCAGAGCCCTTGAGAGCATACCAGCGCTTTTCCTGTCTGTCCCACTTGGCCCCAGCCTCTTTCACCGCTGCTTTGTCTTCAAAGGCAACGTTTAAAAGGGTTTTCTCTAGGGCAGGATTCTTGATGGCAGCCTGCGCAGTCTTCCGCTCTTCCTGTGAGCGCAAAACGCCCAGAGCAACTGTATTGCCTTGCAGCGCCAGGTGCTGCAAATAGCCGTTCCAGTTGTACCAGGGGTAATCACGCCTGATTGCCTTCATGGCTTTCTTGTGATCGGCCTTTTCCAGCGAAACATCCTGCCTGTGCAAGTTCAGCATCATGCGCATGCGCACCGCGCGTGTCCGACGGCTACTGGTGGTGGCGCACAAGTCTGCCTTCATCCTTTGCCATTTGTCTTTCAGCCAGTCATGGGAGGCCGCGCTTCTCGCCTTTTCCTCTTCAATCCGGGCAACCTTTTCAGCTAGAGCTGCCTGGTACTCCTTGTACAGTTGATCTCGTTCAGGGTTTCTGGGTTGGCAAGGTCGCTTCTTATAGGATTGCCCCTTGGCCGATTTGCTTTGGTCAAACTTGTCATTCTCAGCTTGTCTGTTACCGGTGGCCCCTGGCCAGACAAGCATGCCAAAACGAGCTTCCATCCTCATTCTGGACAGATCCTTGCCAACCGCACTGGCCTTGATAGACCCCTTGCCCTGTGTGTTGGTGAGGACAAAACCATTGGCTTTCGGCTGAACAGCTATACTGTAGCCAGCCAACACCTGGTGCACCTCAGGCCAGTTCTTGGCGGCCTGTACCTGCGCCAGAATGTGATTCCTTTGCGCCAGAACAAAAGACTGAAAGGATTGCTCGCCAGAATGCGCCTCCATGGCCGCTGCTTGCTGGCTGATTTTCGGCTCCTGCTGATCATTCACCTCGATACCGTTATCAATCTCCAGCCCAAATTCCTTTTCCATGGCGCGGCAGGCCTTGGAGAGTTTATGAAAATCATAGTGCAGGGTCGTGGCCATCGTGAGTTTTTCCGGATGAATCAGGTTGTAGGCCACATGTAGATGCAGATTGTTGGTGTTTCTGTGCACACCGCATAAACGTTGATGCTCCGACAAATCCAACGCTTCGGCCATAGCGTGCTCTATCTGCTGTAATACTGCAGACGTCAGCCTGGCCTCGTCTTCCGGCCGGAAACTCACCATCAGGTGGTAGGTTTTGTCATTTTTGCAACGGCTATTCATTGCCTGGGTTGCTTCAATCTCAACCAGGGCCAAGTCGTAATCGGGAGCCAGGCAGCCCTCGTGCCAGAATATCAGACATTTCTCGCCGTCGTGACTTGCATCGCGGATGTAGTTGCCGAGTTTACCGAAGTGGTGGTGCCGTTTATTCCCCTGGGAGTCTTTTCCGGCATCAATGCGCTTGGCAATCATGAACGCCTACCACGTCTGAACGAGTCTGCCACAGCCCGGCAATGAGCTACCACCAGAGCCTGGCTTTTTTCTATCTGGCGTAATGTTTGGCGGAATTCAAAGGCCATTCTTCCTGCCTTTCCCTCAGTAATCGCCATCTTGAAGAGGCCGCCTAATCGACCCAGGTCGGCGTTTGCCTTGAGCAAAGCTCGAACTGCCTCCTGGTCGGCATTGGAACGTAGCTCCTGCCCAAGGCAGACTCGTTTGACAAAGGTGGAGACGGATAACCCTGCTTGGCCGGCCATGGCTTTGACTTGCTCGTATTCCTCGGGCGTCAGATAGGCATGAAGAACTTTTTTGTCAGGGCTAGGCATTTATAGCACCCAAGGATTGATGACCGACACTTGTGCCGCTACAAACGGACTCGTATCCCTAGTAGCCACAGCAAACTTGTTTGTTGCGGCGATGGCTGCGATATAGCAATCTGCAGTTGATATTGCCAGGCCAGTTTTCCGCGCCCTGGCTATTATTTCAGCAAAAGCTTGAGTACATGAAAAATCGAAGGGAAGAATACGGCCGGTAAATATCGGCAAAATTAAATCTTCCAGATTTTCATGCAAAAGGTGCCTCCGCCTGCCATCCGGCAGCAAAGCCACACCGGCTCGCAACTCTGCAACAGTGATTGAAGAAAGATAGAGAATTTCAGCAGGTTGTGTATCAAGCCACTCAATGACTCGCTGTTCAGGCTTCGAGCGCAGCGGCTCTGATATAACGTTCGTGTCAAGCAGGATCATCAAGGTCCACCACTTGTGCCGGGCTATTGTCTCTGACAGAATCGAAAACAGTCTTTTCTTCCTCAGTCAAGCCTACCTGGTTACCCACCTCAGCCAGTAAGGAGCCGAGTTTCATCCGTCCTTTAGGCTTCACTGCGGCCTGCAAGATTTCACGTACCTCGGCTTCAGTGCTACGTCCATGTCGGGCAGCTCGCGCACGTAAGGCACGATGTACTTCTTCTGGTATATTTCGCACGGTCAACATTGCCATAAAGTCACCTCTATCATAACGTTTGCATGCAATTATTATAATTGAATGCAAAATGCTTGGCAATTCAATACGACTGTTTTGACGTACCTATTCTTTTACCGGCAAAGTAGTGTATCGCCTGAAGGGGAAACTCATCGCGAAAGGACAGCACCTGGAAGCTATCGTGTACCATCCATTTGTCCGCCACAGCCGGGGCACAAAGGAAAAATGGGATTTCCTGAATTTGGAGTGTCTTCGTTGCTGGTTTTCGGCAGAGTTACAGCGTTGAGCCGGGTTGAGCGTTAAGCGTAGCCAGGGCGAATAAGCACCCCCGGAGGGCAGGATACTGAAGGCCACCGAGCTGTGCGAGTAGTGGTACTTCATATATCCTGCCAATTCAAACTACCGTAATCTAGTGCTAATTTAACATTGTTTTACGGTATTTTGCATGGATTTCTATTGAATATGCATTGATTTACTCCAATAAGTATAAAAATATGTGGAGCAAGCATTAAGATCCGTGGAATATGCAACGAATTCTGGGGAACTGGTCTTTTATTCCGCGTAATGAGCATAGTTTTCCAATTCAATGCCTATGTTATTTTCAAGGCGATAGCCAATCAGATCGACTGCTTGATTTTCTTGTGATGGAGCCAGATGTGCATATCTCATGGTGACATGAATGCTGCTGTGACCTAGCATTTTACTTACCAGGGCGAGAGGAAATCCTGATTGTATCAACCAGCTTGCGAACGTGTGACGAAAGGAATGAAATACGATTTTTTGCCTTAGATCAGTAATTCCTTTATTTAAACCTGATTCTTTGACAGCCTTTCTGAAAGTTCTCGGATTTTTTGGATAAAAAATTTTTTCATTTCCATTTATATTGCATATCCTTCGTAATATGATATTGAATGCTATATTATTTAAATGAATATTCCTGTTTTTACCTGATTTTGTATCCAAAATATATGCTGTTTTTGAGGGCAAATCTATATCGATTGCTGATAAATTGAAAATTTCTCCACGCCGTAATCCTGTATTTACAGCAAATAAAGATATTTCGTACCAATTCTTTGATGGATCTAGCAAAAGTAATTGGTTAAGCAAAATTGACATCTCTGTATCATTCAAAAATCTTTGACGCCTATTGTCAAATTTTGGCATGGCTTTTTTAAAACTGGGAACATAGGTGTTGCTCTGGTTCCATTCAGCAGTTTTATAAATCACTCTTCTCAATAACGATAGGCAATGATAAACACTTTGTGCACTCAGTTTTGTTTCTTCTAGTTTTCTACGTAAAAGCAACAAATCAAGAGTGGATAGATCTTCTAATGATTTATTATTTATAAATGGAGCTATGTATTTGTCCTGAATCCGTGAAGGCTTAGATCAGTATGCTGCGACTCGGTATCAAACCGGTACATTTCGAGATACTCAAGTCAACCTATGCCAGTTTTGTCGAAAGCTACATTGAAAATGGCCT
>JAAYIE010000082.1 GCA_012744275.1 Desulfobulbaceae bacterium | reverse complement strand
AGCCAGTATGACAACAATGCCGAATGTGCTTTTATCGCCTTTAAGCGCATGACGCCCTATTTTAAAACCACCCTGGCTGGTGAGCTTTTTGTGGGCAACTGTACAAAACCGGAATATATGGATCTTGCGGTGCATGAGCAGGTTACACATTTTGTTTACTCCCTGGAGGCTTGAAATACTGCTGGCTTCAGCAGCACAGCCAAAGCACGGGGTTTCAACAGTTGATTTGACCGCTTGCAGTACCTCTGCTGACAGTATGTATTAATAACGAGAGAACGTCTATGAAAGCACTCATTGCCCTGGAAGACGGCACCATCATCCCTGCTCGCTCCTTTACCGGTGCTGGCGAGGCCTTGGGAGAAATGGTTTTTAACACCAGCATGACCGGATATCAGGAACTGCTCACCGACCCATCCTATACCGGCCAACTGGTCACCATGACCTACCCACTTATCGGGAGCTACGGCGTTAATGCCGCGGATATGGAGTCAGCATCTGCGCACCCCAAAGCCTTTCTGGTGCGGCAGTACCAGCCCCGCCCCAGCAATTTCCGCAGCACCGGCGACTTGGTCGGGTTTCTCAAGCAGTACGGCATTCTCGGAGTTGAAGGCTTTGACACCCGTATGCTCACCCGCAAAATTCGCACTGCAGGTGCGCTGAAGGCCATTGTTTCGACTACGGATTTGGATGCAGATTCACTGGTGGCCCGTGCCCGTGCGTGGGAAGGGCTGGTTGGGCAGGACATGGTGGCCCAGGTGACCTGCAAGGCCCCCTATGTCTGGACCAAGGAAGGAGCACAGCCGGGTACGGATTTTCCTGACAGCGGACGCTGGAAGGTGGTGGTCTATGATTTTGGCGTCAAGTATAACCAGTTACGTATGCTGCACAAGCACGACTGCCGCATTCTGGTGGTGCCAGCCTACACCTCGGCCAAAGATGTGCTGGCGCTTAAGCCCGACGGTGTTTTTCTTTCCAATGGGCCTGGCGATCCGGCTGGAGTGCGTGGTGTAGTTGAGGAAATCCGCCAACTCATCGGCAAGATACCTGTTTTTGGCATCTGTCTTGGCCATCAGCTTATAGCCCTGGCCTTGGGTGCTTCTACCTATAAACTGAAATTTGGTCACCGGGGCGGTAATCAGCCGGTCAAGGACCTGGCCACGGGCAAGGTGGAGATCACGGCCCAAAATCATGGTTTTTGTGTGGATCCTGCTACTTTGCCTGAAGAGGCTGAAATCACCCACATCAACCTGAACGATGGCAGCCTGGAAGGGGTACGCCACCGCAGTCTGCCGGTTTTTTCCGTGCAATATCACCCGGAATTTGCCGCTGGACCACATGATGCCCGTTATTTATTTGAACATTTTATAACGATGATCGCGCAAGCGCGCTAAGCCCGGAAAGCAGAGGAGCACAGTATGCCGAAAAGGACAGATATTCATAAAATCCTCATCATCGGTTCCGGTCCGATTATCATCAGTCAGGCTTGTGAATTCGACTATTCCGGTGCGCAGGCGGTCAAGGCGCTTAAGGAAGAGGGCTACGAGGTGGTTTTAATCAACTCTAACCCGGCCACCATCATGACCGACCCGGAGTTGGCTGACCGCACCTACATAGAGCCTATCACTCCGGAATTCGTCGCCAGGGTGATTGAGCGCGAACGGCCGGACGCACTCCTGCCCACCCTGGGGGGGCAAACCGGGCTCAACACCGCCATCAAGGTAGCGGAAATGGGCGTGCTGGAAAAATTCGGGGTGGAACTTCTGGCAGCAAACATCAGTGTTATCCGCAAGGCCGAAGGCCGGGAAGAGTTCCGTGATGCCATGCGCAAAATCGGGCTCAAGGTACCTGAATCCGCCATTGTCCACAGCCTGGACGAAGCCATGGCAGCTGGCGAGGCCATTGGTTTCCCTCTGATTGTGCGGCCCAGTTTTACCCTGGGCGGCACCGGTGGCGGTGTGGCCTATAATCGGGCAGAGCTGAAAACCATGGCTGTGGCAGGTATTGATCTTTCCATGACCGGCGAGGTTATGCTGGAGCGCTCGCTCCTAGGCTGGAAAGAATTTGAACTCGAAGTGATGCGCGACCGCAACGACAACGTGGTCATCATCTGTTCTATTGAAAACGTGGATGCCATGGGCGTCCATACCGGTGACTCTATCACCGTGGCCCCGGCGCAGACCCTGACTGATCGTGAGTACCAGGCCATGCGCGATGCGGCCATTGCCATTATGCGGGAAATCGGTGTGGAAACCGGCGGGTCCAACGTGCAGTTCGCAGTGAACCCAGTGGATGGTGAATTGATGGTGATTGAGATGAACCCCAGGGTGTCGCGTTCGTCAGCACTCGCCTCCAAGGCCACTGGTTTTCCCATTGCCAAGATCGCTGCCAAACTGGCGGTGGGCTATACTTTGGATGAATTGAAAAACGACATTACCCGCGAAACCTACGCTGCCTTTGAGCCCACCATCGACTACTGTGTGGTAAAAATTCCTCGCTGGACTTTTGAAAAATTCCCTGAAACCGAAGACATCCTCACCACGGCCATGAAATCAGTGGGCGAGACCATGGCCATTGGTCGCACCTTCAAGGAGGCCTTTCAAAAGGGCATGCGTTCCCTGGAAACCGGCCGCATGGGCTTTGGTTTTGACGGCAAAAACGACTTTAGCACCATGCATGAGGATGATCTGCTGGCAGGGTTGGCCAAGCCCAATTCCAAGCGGGTCAGCTATATTTTCGAGGCCCTGCGCCGGGATATGAGTATAGAGCGCCTGTTTGAGCTCACCAGTATTGACCCCTGGTTTCTCTATAATTTCCAGGAACTGGTGGCCAGCGGCCAGGGCATTGCCGAGGCTGGTTTTGCCGCCCTGGACAAGGAAAAACTGCTTGCCGCCAAAGAGGATGGTTTTTCCGACCTGCAACTGGCTTATCTCACCGGCACCGCTGAAGACGATGTGCGCAAACGCAGGCAGGAGATGGGAATAGTGCCGGTGTTTAAACTGGTGGATACCTGTGCGGCGGAGTTTGAATCCTACACGCCCTACTACTATTCCACCTATGAAACCGAAGATGAGGCCCAGCCCAGTGATCGCAAGAAAATCATGATCCTGGGCGGTGGTCCCAATCGTATCGGTCAGGGTATTGAGTTTGACTACTGCTGCGTGCATGCCTCCTTTGCGCTGGAGGAAATCGGGGTGGAATCCATCATGGTCAACTCCAACCCTGAAACCGTATCCACAGACTACGACACTTCAGATAAGCTGTACTTTGAACCGCTCACCCGTGAAGATGTGCTCAATATCGTTGACCGGGAACAGCCGGATGGGGTGATTGTGCAGTTTGGCGGTCAGACACCGCTGAATCTGGCTGTACCGCTGGCCCAGAAGGGAGTGCCCATTATTGGCACTCCGCCGGATGCTATTGACCGTGCGGAAGACCGCGAACGCTTCCAGAAATTCCTCCAACTTCTTGGGCTGCGCCAACCAGCCAACGGCACTGCGCACAACCTGGAAGAGGCGCTTAAGGTAGCCCAGCGTATTGGCTTTCCAGTGGTGATGCGACCCTCCTATGTGCTCGGCGGTCGGGATATGCGCATTGTCTACAATGAGGACGGTATTCGCAGCTTTAT
The DNA here is from genome assembly GCA_012744275.1 of Desulfobulbaceae bacterium. Classification (GTDB taxonomy): domain Bacteria; phylum Desulfobacterota; class Desulfobulbia; order Desulfobulbales; family Desulfobulbaceae; genus Desulfobulbus. The sequence goes on along the minus strand of JAAYIE010000082.1, from coordinate 29,063 downwards.
GGCAATTCCTGGCATGAGCGGTTCTGAACATCCTATCCTGCTTGACCAGTTTTTAAAGGACGCCATTGAGGTAGATGTGGATGCGGTCTGCGACGGCACGCTCACGGTGATTGGCGGCATTATGGAACACATTGAAGAGGCGGGCATTCACTCGGGTGACTCGGCCTGTGTGCTGCCTCCACATACTCTTTCAGCGGATATGATCAGGCAGATCAGTGAAGCCACCAAGGCCATGGCTCTGGAACTGGGCGTGATTGGCCTGATGAACGTGCAATTCGCGGTACAGGGCGATACCCTTTTTGTACTGGAGGTTAATCCACGTGCCTCGCGCACCGTGCCCTTTGTCTCCAAGGCAACAGGCGTGCCCCTGGCCAAGATTGCCACCAAGGTGATGATGGGAATGTCGCTTGAGGAGCTTGGCTTCACCAGGGAAAAGCAGCTCCACCATTGGGCGGTGAAGGAGGCGGTCTTCCCCTTTGACCGCTTTAAGAACGTGGACACCCTGCTGGGCCCGGAAATGAAATCAACCGGTGAGGTTATGGGGCTTGATGAAGATCTGGGGCTGGCTCTGGCCAAATCGCAGATTGCGGCCAATTCCCACCTACCGCTCGCAGGTACGGTGTTTATTAGCGTCCGTCATCCGGACAAAGAGGCAGTGCTGCCGGTTGCAGCCAGGCTTGCAGAACTCGGCTTCAACATTATCGCCACCCGGGGCACAGCAGCCAAATTCAAGGAGGCGGGCATTCCCTGCAGCGAGGTGAATAAAATTTCCCAGGGCAGGCCGCATATTCTTGACAAGCTCCAAAACGGTGAGGTGCAGCTCATTGTCAATACCTCGGCAGGCAACCGTACCACCGAGGACTCTTATTTAATCCGCAGGGCAGCCCTGGACTACCATATTCCGTACTGCACCACCATTACTGGCGGCTTGGCAGTGACTAAAGCCCTGGCCTCCCTGCTTTATCGGGAGATGGAGGTAATGACCATCCAGGAAAGTGCAAAGCGTATTGACTGAGCGGCAATGCGTGTTAAAGTTGTGTGCTGGTATTGAAAGAATATTTCGACGGACAGACCGTATTGTGCGAACACAGAGTGGAGAGGATTTTTGAATACCTTTTATAAAAACTTGACCATGTGGCTAGTGATCCTGCTGACCATGGTTTTCATGTTCCAGTTTCTCAACAGCCCGGTCAAGCCGAGCCAATCCATCACGTACAGTGAATTCTGGTCACATGTGGAGCGTGGCTCGATTAGTAAGGTGAGTATCCAGGATCGTGAAATTAGCGGTATTGGCCAGGACGGCCGCCCGTTCAAGACTATCGCCCCGGATGACGCCGAGCTGATTCCCATGCTGCGCCAGTCCAAGGTGAATATTGCCGTGGAAAAACCCAAGGAAATGCCCTGGTACCTGTCAGTGCTCATTTCCTGGTTTCCACTACTGCTTTTGATTGGAATCTGGGTCTTTTTCATGCGCCAGATGCAAATGGGGGGCAAAGGTGGAGCGCTTTCCTTTGGTAAAACCAGGGCCAAACTGCAGGAAGAGGGCGAGGTTAAGGTTACTTTCAAAGATGTGGCTGGCATTGATGAGGCTAAGGAGGAGTTGGAAGAAATCATTGATTTCCTCCGCGACCCGCAAAAGTTTACCCGTTTGGGTGGCCGCATACCCAAGGGAGTACTTCTGGCTGGTTCGCCGGGAACCGGCAAGACCCTGCTCGCCCGTGCCATTGCCGGTGAGGCCGGAGTGCCTTTTTTCACCATCTCTGGTTCGGATTTTGTGGAGATGTTTGTGGGTGTGGGCGCCTCCCGGGTACGCGATCTCTTTGCCCAAGGCAAAAAGCATGCACCCTGCATTATTTTTATCGATGAGATCGACGCGGTTGGCCGCCACCGTGGTGCAGGACTGGGCGGCGGTCATGATGAACGCGAACAAACTTTAAACCAGCTTCTGGTTGAGATGGACGGCTTTGAAGGCAATGACGGGGTTATTATTATAGCCGCCACTAACCGGCCAGATGTTCTTGATCCTGCTCTGCTCAGGCCCGGCCGTTTCGACCGGCAGGTGATCGTGCCGGTGCCGGACGTGAAGGGTCGTGAAAAGATATTGGATATCTACGGCAAGAGAACGAAGCTGGCTGCAGACGTGGACATGGCAGTCATTGCCCGGGGTACGCCCGGTTTTTCCGGCGCGGATCTGGAAAATCTGGTCAATGAAGCTGCCCTGATGGCGGCACGGGAGAACCGCAACGAGGTGGATTCCGAGTTGCTGGAACGGGCCAAGGATAAGGTCATGATGGGTGCAGAGCGCAAATCAATGATCATCAGCCCCAAGGAAAAGGAGATCACCGCTTACCATGAGGCTGGGCACGCCTTGGTGGCCTATCTTTTGCCTGGTACCGATCCGATTCACAAGGTGACCATTATCCCCCGTGGTCGTGCCCTGGGTTTGACCATGCAACTGCCCATGGACGAAAAATACACCCACGCCAAAGGTTTTCTCCTCAACTCCATTGCCATCCTTTTTGGCGGCCGGGTGGCGGAAAAACTGGTGTTCAACGAGATTACTACTGGTGCAGGCAACGATATCGAGCGCGCCACCGAATTGGCCAGGAAAATGGTGTGCGAGTGGGGCATGAGTGAAGAACTGGGCCCCCTGGCCTACGGTAAAAAAGAAGAGCATATCTTTCTGGGCCGCGAGATCGCCCAACATAGAGACTATAGCGAAGAAACCGCCCGCAAGATTGATTCGGCGGTGAAGAGCATCATTATCCAGGCCAATGAGAAGGTGACCACCATGCTTAAGGAACACCGTGCCAGCCTGGACGCGATTGCTGCAGCCCTGCTCGACAAAGAGACCATCATGTTGGATGACATGGTGGCCATTATCAACGAGGTTGAGCTGGCAGGTCAGGAAGAGGAACTTCCAGCCTGATACTGGTTCCATATCAAAGCGCTATCTCTGTCGACTTTGATTGAGAACCGGAATTTTCCATAAGAGCATCAAGTTTATATTGAGTTTAGGCATTGCCGGCCTTGCTTGTGCCACAAGCAAGGCCGATTTTTCTTTGATGGGAAAGAGGTTATTTGTATGCACACGGCACAACCCAAAATCATGGGTATATTAAATATCACCCCAGATTCCTTTTCCGACGGCGGCCGCTATCTCACTGAAAAGCAGTTGCAGGCCCGAATTGAAGAACTGCTGACCGATGGGTCGGATATCATTGATGTGGGCGGAGAATCCACCCGGCCAGGATCAGCCGGAGTGGATGTGGCGGAAGAACTTGCCCGTGTACTTCCTGCCATCAAGGCGATTCGTAAGCTCAGTAGCATTCCTGTCTCTGTGGATACCACCAAGGCAGAGGTGGCCAGACAGGCGCTTGCCGCAGGTGCAGATATTGTTAACGATATCAGCGCACTGGAAGGCGATACAGGCATGGTGGAGGTGTTGCGGCAGTCACAGGCCATGGTAGTAGTCATGCACATGCAGGGCCAACCCCGTACCATGCAGCTAGCCCCCCACTACGGGGATGTGGTGGTAGAAATTAACAGCTATCTTGCCAGGCGTATTGACTGGCTTGAGGAACAAGGCATTGAGCGGAAACGGATGATTGTTGACCCTGGGCTTGGCTTTGGCAAGACCCTTGAACACAATCTCACCCTGCTCCGTAATCTGGAAAGCCTGCGTCAGCATGGCTGCCCAGTCTTGATCGGCCATTCGCGCAAGAGTTTTCTGGGCGAGATCCTGCAAATAGAGAAACCAGTAGAGCGTGATCTGGCCACCGCCATGGTCTCAGCCTTCTGTGCTCGCCACCACATGGACATCCTGCGGGTACATAATGTGGCTGCCACCAGACAGGCGCTGAAAGTGCAGGCGGTATTGGAATAATGCCAATGCCACATCAAAGCCCTATCTGTGTCGGCTTCGGGGAATGCTCTCTTCGAAGTGCCTCTATGTACGTCTGCGTCGCATTTCCCTTGCCCCTTTGATAGCATCTTTGATCTGGAACCCGGCTGCTCCGAAAAAAAACTGCAGACCAGATTTTCTGGCCTGCAGCTTAATAGCAGTATTTTTTCGTTGATTACTTATTTGATCTGCTTCTTAAATACCGCGTAGGCGGCGGAGAAATCCAGATCTCCCATGCCTTCGGCAATGGCGCGGGCAAAGATCTCCTTGGTCGTTGCTGCCATGTATAGGGGGCGCTGTTCAGTGTAGGCCAGATCCTGCAGGCAGTGCAGATCTTTATAGATCAGGCTGGTGGAAAAATGGGTGGAGAAATCATCGTTGAGCATTTTGGCCTTTTTTCCGCTCAGCACCAGGGATTTACCGCCGCCCACATCAAGGATATCCAGGGCCGCTGCCTTGTCGATACCAACAGATTCGGCAAAGGCCACAGCTTCGCCCAGAATGGCCATAAAGCCGCCCAGGGCCAGGTTGTTGATCAGCTTCATCTTGCTGGACTGGCCCGGCGCGCCCAGATAGAACACGCTTGAGCCCACCTGATCGAGCACTGGCTTGGCCTTGTCGTAGGCGGCCTTGTCACCGCTGACCACCACGGTCAACTGCCCGTTTTGGGCCGGAACAACACTACCGAGTACCGGCGCTTCCAGGTAGTAGGCACCTGCCTTGGCGCAGAGTTCGTGGAAGGCCAGCACTTCCTTGAAGTGGTTGGTGCTGTGGTCAATGATGATTTTGCCCTTAATATCGCCCTTGAGCAGGCCGTTTTCCTGGGTGAGCACTTCCAGCACGCCTGCGCTGTCAAAGAGGCAGACATGGATGATGTCTGCCTGGCTGGCTACTTCCGCAGGGGAAGACAAGACCTTGGCCTTGAGTCCCTCTGCCTTGCCAGCGCTGCGGTTCCACACGACCATGTCGTTGCCGCATTCGATGAGCCGGCCACAGATGGCCTTGCCCAGATGGCCAAGTCCGATAAAACCAAGTTGCATGTTGCGCCTCCTTTCCCGGTCAATCGTACCGGGACCAATTGAAAACATACGAAGGCCGGAACAGCAGATCCATGCTCAAACAGGAGCAGCGGGTGACACCGGTTCCGGCGCTGGATTAGTTCTTTTTAGTGGCTTCGTTTTCGCGGCGGTACGATTCGGCCAAAAGAGAAATATAGTGCACGATTTCCTTGTCCTGGCCGCAGCGGTGCATGTTGTCCATCAACTGCATCATGCAGGCCGGACAGCCGGTGCTTACTGTTTCCGCCCCGGTCTGGGCAATATCATCAGCCTTTTTCTTGCCGATGCTGGCGGCGGTTTCATAGTGGGTGAGGACAAAGGAACCACCGCTGCCGCAGCAGGCATCCGGCGCCTTCATCTCTTTGAAAGTAAGGCCAGGTATGTTTTTTAGAATGTCACGCGGCTCAGAACAGACCCGCATCCCTTTCTTGAGATGGCAGGGATCATGGTAGGTTACCACCTGTTCCACCCGGCCCTGGGGCGGTCGCATGGTGATCACCCTAGTTAAAAAGGTGGAAATATCATAGGTGCGCTCTGCCCAGTACTGCGCTTTTGCCGCGTAAACCAGGTCGCCAGCCATCAGTTCTGGATAGTCGTGCTGCCAGGCATTACCACAGGAGCCACAGCCGGTGATGATATAGGTGCAGCCGCTTTTGTCCATGGCATCGATATTTTTGCGAGCAAGCGAGCGCACTGTGGCCACGTCGCCATGCACCAGCACCGGGGTGCCGCAGCAGGACTGCTCCTTTGGTATATGTACTTCGATGTTGTTGGCGCTAAGCACGCTAATCAAATCTTCCCCGGCCTCGGGATAAAAGTAGTTAAGGGAATCGCCGGTGAAAAAGGCCACCTTCATAGTCGCATCTTGAACCGTAACCACCTCGGGCATCCGCTCACGCAGCGGTTTTGTGGTGGTACTGGGCAAAAGGCGTTCGCCATCCATGCCCATGCCTTTACCCACCAGGGCAAAGGGTGAGCGCGGGGCCATGGCCCGGCCGTCCTGTTCACCGCGGAAGGCCAGCGGCTGCATGGCAGCGCCGATGCGCATACCAGCGTCGAACAACTTCGGGTGTTTCAGGGTGGCGAAGATCATCTTCTTCAGCCAAGGCAACCCGTTTTTGCGCACCAGAGCAGCGCGCAGGGCCAGCATGATGCGCTCAAAATTCACCTGGGTGGGGCAGTTGCTCATGCAGGACTTGCATACCAGACAGTTGAAGAGCATTTCGTAAACCTGTGGATCGTCCAGTTCCAACTGGCCATCCAGCACGGCCTCGGCAACCGCTATTTTCGAGCGGGTGACCGAGGTTTCCAGCTTTTCCGCACCATAGACCGGGCAGACCGCCATGCAGTTGCCGCACTTCATGCACTTGTCCAGTTCTGCACGAATCGCTTCCAGTTCCTCGAAATAGCTGACTTTTTCCTTGATGGCTGCTTCTGTGCTCATATTAGGCCTCCGCAGGCGCAGGCACCATCTTGCCAGGATTGAGGATGGAATCCGGGTCAAGCGCGGCCTTGAGCGAACGCATCAGCTCAACCCCGCTTTCGCCAATTTCATCCTTGAGATACTTCATCTTAGCCATGCCAATGCCGTGTTCACCGGAAAGGGTGCCACCAAAGCTGAGGGCTGCGGCGAAAATCTCATCAACCGCCTTGTGCATCCGCTCCATCTCATCCTTGTTATTCTTGTCGCACAAGATAGTGGGGTGCAGGTTGCCGTCACCAGCGTGGCCAAAGGTGCCCAGGGTCAGATTATATTTTTTGCCGATATCCTGGCAGGCAATGAGCATGTCAGTGATGTGGGAGCGGGGCACTGTGGCGTCTTCAAGGATAACCGTGTTGTTGAGCTGGGCCAGGGCGGGCAGGGCGTTGCGACGGGCGGCCCAGAGGTCGTCGCGCTCTTTGTCGCTCTCTGCCACCGAAAGCGTGCCGTTATTTTTAATGACTGCCTCTTTCACTGCCTCGGCTTCAGCTGTAACTACGTCTTCCGACATGCCATCCACCTCGATCAGGAGCATGGCCTCCACATCGGTGGGCAGGCCAATCTTGGCGGAATTTTCCACGGTGCGCAGGGTCATGTTGTCCATGATCTCCATGGTGGCCGGAATGACCTTGGCGGCAATGATGCCGGAGACCGTGTTGCCTGCATCGGCCAGGGTTTTGAAGGTACCCACCAGGGTGCGGCGAAACTTGGGCGCAGGTATGAGCTTGGCGGTGATTTCGGTAATAATGCCGAGCGTCCCTTCCGAGCCGACAAAAAGGTTGGCAAAGTCATAGGCCGTAACATTCTTCACGGTCTTGCCGCCGAAGCGCACCTTCTCGCCATTGGCTAACACTACCTCCATGCCCATGATGTAGTTTTTTGTCACCCCGTATTTAAGGCCGCGTAGACCGCCGGAATTTTCCGCCGCAGAACCGCCCATGGTGGCGGTGGCCACAGTGCCTGGGTCAGGGGGATAGATCAGGCCATGGGGTGCTACCGCTGCATTGAGCGCACCGATAATCACGCCAGGCTCAACTACAGCGCTCAAATTATCCGGATCGATATTAATAATTTTGTTCATTTTCTGAAAGGAGAGGACAATGCCTTTTTTAACGGGCACTGCACCGCCGCTCAGATTGGTGCCAGCTCCGCGCGAGTAGATAGGAACCTTGTGTTCGCGTGCCAGGTTAACGATAGCCTGCACCATGCCACTACTTTGCGGAAAAACCACTACGTCCGGGGTTTGTTTGGGCATATCTGCGGTGGCATCGTAGCTATAGGCGACCATGTCCATTTTGCTGGTAAGGATATTGTCCTTGCCCACGATCTGTTCGAGTTGGGAGAGCACGGGTTGCGCAAGCATGGTAGTTTCCTCCAGAAAATAATTGGTAACAACGCTCAGATATTGTACGCTTGTCTTACCAATTTAGTTTCCCAAAGGTGTGCTGTCAACGAAAAAACGTACACGATTTGAAAATGATAGCCATTCTCGGGTGGAAAGCCGATTAGCTCTGCTCTCCGAATGTAACGAGGTAATATGCTCGTACTGCGCAGGGAAACAACAAGAAAAAAGGTGCTTAGCTCAGGGTTGCTGTGTATCGCTTTTGAGCGATACGTAGGCAATGCTGCGTCGTTCGGCGAAATCGAGATGCCTGAGCATGGCGTCACGGGCTGCTTCCGGGTTTGCTGCCTTGATCGCTTGCACCACTTCCTGGTGATGTTCAAGCAGGATTCTGCGGTCTTCTTCAGTCAGATAGACTGCCCGCCAGACGCCGCGTTGAAAATCGCGCATGGCGTCAAAGATGCTTTGCATCAGGTGCAGCCAAACCACGTTGTGGGTGGCGCGGGCAATGACAATGTGCAGGTTGGCGTCCAGATCTTCAGGCTCGGCAATACCGTGATTACTGTGCTGCATGGAATCGATAATTTCATCCATGCGCCGGATGTCGGTTTCATTGGCGCGCTGGGCTGCATAAAAGGCGGTCCATGATTCCAATCCCTTGCGTACTTCAACCACATCAAGCGCCCGTTCCTGCTGCAGGCGGATCAGGTCGCTTAAGGCGTTATCCCTGTCCATATCCAGAAGCGAGAGCACGACTGTGCCGCCTCCCTGGTACGACATAACCAGGCCTGAGGCAGAAAGAATGTTCAGGGCTTCGCGTACCGAAGGCCGTGATACACCAAACATCTCCGCCAGTTCCCGCTCTGGAGGCAGTTTGTCGCCAGGGCTGATGTCTCCGGCGAGGATGGACTCTCGGATCTGGTCGGCAATCTGGGTGGAAATCTTTTTTGGCTTTATCGGTTTAAAGCGCATGGCTATTCATGGAGTTTGGAGGATTCTGGATAGTTAGCACTTTACTGAAAACGATGGGAAAGTCAAATGATCTCACAGGCAGGGCGCGTTGAAAAAGCCTGAGGTACGCATTGCCTGATGAACCCGGTGGAGAAGGATGAGCACTTCGGCTGGCAGCGGTTGCCTCAGGCAAAGGTCCTATGGGCAAGGTGGTGACCGAAGCAGTAGCACGGAACCTGGAATAATGTTGCTGTGCTGGAGTGAATAGAAAGAAAATACAACCACAGGGTCTCCTGTATACAGAAGATTGTCCTGTGGCTGTACGGGGGGTGCAATTAATGCTTAGAAGGTGTTAGGGAAAAGTACATACGTGAAAACCATGCCAACTACACCCACAATAAGACCATAGACAAGCATGGGCATTGCATTGCGGCGGATGAGCACGCCTTCAAGCCCGGCCAGGCCAACCGTGGCTGAAGCCGCAACAATGTTATGAATACAAACCATGTTGCCCATTGCTCCACCGACTGCCTGTAATGAAACAATAATCAGATGGGAAATGCCAAGTTGATTTGCTGTAGCATATTGAAATTCTGCAAATAGAAGGTCTGATACTGTATTTGAGCCAGTTATAAATGATCCAAGCGCCCCGACAAAGGAAGCAAACAGGGGCCAGCTCTGTCCGGCGATTCCGGCAGCGGTTTCAGCCATTGATAACGGCATGGATGTGATGCCTATAGGATTATTGGCAGATTGTTTGAATATCTCCACCATTGCAACGGCAAAGAGTAGGGCGATGGTGGGGTTTTTTATGGCTCGGAAGGAATCGCCCCAGGCTTTTTTAACCTTTTCTCCGTTCATGCCATGGATGAAGATGGTCAGAACAGCCACCAGCATAAAGGGGATGGTGCCAGGTAAGTACAGCGGGCTGATGGAGAAGTTGACAGTCTCGTAGCCAAGTATATTTGGAATCTTGATGGCCGCACCGCTTAACCACGCCTTCAACGGTAAGGTGTTAATGCGGGTGAGCACCAGGATAAGTCCGATGAGCATATAGGGAGTCCAAGCACGAATTTGGCTCATATGAGCCTTGAATTCATCCTTGTCAGAGGCAGTAATGCTGCCGGTCCAATCGTCTTTCCACTGAGATAGCGGGGCAAAGTTCCAGTTTGTCTTAGGCAGCAGGAATCCTTTTTTGGCGGCATAGACCGTGATGGCAGTAGCGATAAGACCACCTATTAGTGAAGGGAACTCAACGCCGAACAGAAAAGCTGTGGCCAGATAGGGAATGGCAAAACAGGTTGAGGCGAACAGGGAAAATTTCCAGGCTCCAAGCCCTTCCTTCCAGGAGCGATTGGCACCAAAATAACGGGTAAGCATCATGTTTACCAAAAGCGGGGTAATGAAAACCATGGGCAGGTGCAAGAGCGCTGTCCACTGACCGATTGTTTTGATAAACATGTCAAATGAGGTGATGCTCCCGGCAGTACCGGCGGCAATAGCTGCTTCAACCGTATTTTTGAGCGGGCTGATACCAAACCAGATTGGTGTGCCGACTGCACCGAATGAGACGGGAAAGGAATTCAGGATCAAGCAGACCATGGCCGCAGCCAGAGGCGGAAAACCCAGGCTGAGCAGCAGGGGTGCCGCAATCGCTGCTGGAGTGCCGAATCCTGCGGCTCCTTCCAGGAAGGCGGCAAAGATAGCGCCTATCAGGATGACCTGAATACGTCGGTCGCGACTGATGCCAAAGAAGCCATGGTTAATGGTTTCCATGCCGCCGCTGTCCCGCAAGGTGTAGAGAATGAGGATGGCGCCAAAGACAATAATCAGGACTCCCAATGCACCGCCAAAACCATTGAGTGTCGAGGCGAAGACGAAGCCAATCGGCATTTTCCATATGGCAACGCCGGCCAAGGCGGTAGCCAGCCAGGCCAGGGGCATTGCCCGGGTCGCTGGCCAGCGTAAACCGACCATGAGCACAAGCGCCAGAAGGATAGGAAATAAAGCAGTAAGGGCAAGCAGTCCAAGTGGCATGTTAACTAACCTCCATTGAGAAAGGAAAAGAACGACGCATTACGCCGGAATTGGTGACAGCGGGGCTGTTTGTTTCAGCAGAAGCTTTATCCAATGCACATACGAACTACCTGAAGAATATAAAATATGTCATACCAGTTATACGATGGTATTTCATTTGTCAATTAAATAATTTTCTGCGGCATAAAAGATATTGACAACATTGTGGATATAAAGATATACACTCGAATAAAGTACTTGTCTTACATGTTTGGTTAACGTTTTTGATTCTTTGATGATGGAGGCGTATATGTATGACCAATTTAAGGCTCGAGCCGAAAGGGCAGGAGCGGAAGTCCATCGTTTTACAAGCAAAGCAGAGGCCGAGTCGTTCGTTGTCGACCTTTTTGAAAAGGAACAGGTAAGCGATCAGGCCGGTCACCTGGCGGTATGGGCGGACTGTCCCTTTCTGGATGCCGCTTTCAAGGAACGCGTCAGCGCGATTCCGGGCATGCGCTTTACCGTGAGCCGTGAAGACGCCAATGCGGCCTGGATCGGTATCAGCCAGGTGGATGGCGCCATGGCGGAAATCGGCACCTTAGTGCAGGACGCCACCGCTATTGATAAACGCCTGGTCTCCATGCTGCCTGAAATTCACCTGGCCATTCTAGACACGAATACCATTGTGGCGGACATGCCTGCCTGGATTGCCCAGGCTGATGCATCAAAACTGGGCGCTTACATGGCCATGATCACCGGGCCGAGCCGTACCGCTGATATAGAACGGGTGTTAACCATTGGTGTGCATGGACCGAGAAGGCTCATCATCTGCTGTGTGGACAAGCTGGGAGGAGAGGCGTGATGGAAAAGCAATTCAGAGAATCAATCGGCACTGCCTTGGATGATGCCAAGCTGAGCGCTGCCTTGGGCAAGTTTTCCGTGGATTACAAGGCCAACCGGGCCAAGATCTACGAAGATACTGATTTCGAGGCTCTGCGCAGCCAGATCGCCGCATGTAAAAGCTTTGCCGCCGCACATATGGAGGAACTGGCAGCTCAGTTCACCAAAAATGCCGAGGCCCGTGGCGCCAAGGTTTATCGTGCCAACAGCCCCGAATCGGTGCGCGAGTATATTTTAAAAGTGGCCAAAGACAACCAGGTTAAAACCATTGTCAAATCCAAATCCATGGCCACGGAAGAGGTGCATCTCAACCCCTTCCTGGAAAAAGAAGGCATCGAAGTGGCAGAGACCGATCTGGGCGAATGGATTATCCAGTTGGCCGGGCAACGGCCTTCGCACATGGTGATGCCCGCCATCCATCTTACCCGCGATGATGTGGCCGATATCTTTAGCAAAGAAGTGGAGGAACGCCTGACCTCTGACATCCCTCGCCTGGTGAAGCTGGCACGGGAACGGCTGCGGCCCAAATTCATGCGGGCTGAAATGGGTATTTCCGGCGGCAATATCGCGGTGGCCGAAACCGGCACTGTGGTGCTAATCACCAATGAGGGCAATGCCCGCCTGACCACTACCTTGCCCAAGGTGCACGTAGCCGTGGTGGGCCTGGAAAAACTGGTGGCTAATTTTGCCGATATTGCCCCTATCCTGAAAGCTCTGCCGCGCAGTGCTACTGCCCAACTGCTCACCAGTTATGTCACCATGGTAACCGGGCCCACACCCACAGATGACGGCGGCATGAAGGATCTGCACATCGTCCTTATGGACAACCAGCGCAGCGCCATGGCCCATGACCCCATGTTCAAGGAAGCCCTGCAGTGTATCCGCTGCGCCTCCTGTTTGAATGTGTGCCCCATTTTCCGTCTGGTGGGCGGACATGTGTTTGGCAAGGTGTACACCGGAGCCATCGGCACCATCCTCACCGCCTGGTACGAGGGCCTGAAAGAGTCTGAAGAGATTCAGGGGCTGTGCATCATGTGCGGCGCCTGTAAGGACGTCTGTCCCGGCAAAATTGATATCCCCAGCCTCATCATGGAGGTGCGGCGGCGGGTAGTGAAAAACCAGGGCCTGCCATTGCTGCAAAAATCCATCTACCAGGTGGTGAACAACCGTAAACTGTTTCACGGTATGCTCCGTGCCGCTTCTGTTGCAGGAAAGCCCTTCAGCAAGGATGGTTTTATCCGCCATCTGCCCATGTTCTTGTCGGATCTCACTGAAGGCCGCAGTTTGCCTGCCATTGCTGCCAAGCCCCTGCGCGATATCTTTAAAAAAATCGAGCAACCCAGGGGGCTGCAGCAAAAGGTGGTGTTTTATGCCGGTTGTCTGATTGATTTTGCCTACCCTGAAATGGGTGAGGCCCTGGTGAAAACTTTCAATAAGGCCGGCATTGAAGTACTTTTCCCAGAAAACCAAACCTGCTGTGGTGCGCCGGCCCGTTACAGTGGCGCCTATGAGGTGGCAGCTCAAAATGGTAAGGATAATATCGAAGCCTTGCTGTCCGTTGAAGCCGACTATGTGATTTCTGCCTGCCCCACCTGCACGGTGGCCCTGAATGAGGAGTTCATCGCTACCTTCAAGAGTTTGGGACACACCGCCTATCTGCCACAAGCTGAGGAACTGGCTGCCAAGGTAATGGATTTCTCCACCCTGGTGAAGAAACTGGTAGACGAGGGCAGATTAACCCTTAAAGAAGGGCAGACCCTGGGCAAGGTGACCTACCACGATTCCTGCCATCTCAAACGCTCCCTGCGTGCCGACCAGCCCCCACGCGAGTTGCTAGAAAAGAGTGGCTATGAAATCAGTGAAATGTTTGAATGCGATGTCTGCTGTGGTATGGGTGGTTCGTATTCGGTCAAACTGCCGGAAATGTCTGCTCCGATCCTGCAGCGCAAGTTGAAAAACATCAAGGACACCGGAGCACCTGTGGTGGCCATGGACTGCCCAGGCTGCGTTATGCAGATCCGTGGCGGCATGGATAAGGATGGATCCGGGGTTAAGGTGCGACACACTGCTGAGCTGATAGCCGAGCAGCTCAAAGACTGACGGAGTCGTATCGGTGCTAAAATCATGCGGGTGTCCCTTGAACTTGTACCGGCAAGGGCCCCGCGTTTTTTTATTTGTAGAGGGTTGTATCAATAGGAACAGGTCAGAAAAAAGGAGGAACAACTTGTGGCAAACCGGCTCTATCTAACCGCCACCGAGGAGCGGAGCGGTAAATCTGCGGTGCTGCTTGGTGTAATGCAGATGATCATGAAGGAGGTAGGGCGAACCGCGATTTTCCGCCCCATCATCAATGACCATGTGTTCGGCCGCACCGACCATGACATCAACCTGATGACCAAGCACTTCAACTTGGATGTTCCCTACGAGGACACCCACGCCTACACCCTGACTGAAGCACGTCAGCTTATCACCACCGGGCAGGAGGGAGTGCTTTACGGTAATATCCTGAAAAAATTTAAAAAGCTGGAAGCCAACTACGATTTTATCCTGTGCGAAGGCACGGATTTTCGTGGCAAGGATCCCGGATTCGAGTTCGATCTCAATGCCAGTATTGCCGCCAATCTGGGTGCACAGGTGCTTTTGGTGGCATCTGGTCGTGATAAAACCACCAATGATATCTGCGCCCACGTGCACATCAGTGTGGACAGTCTGCAGGGCATGAATATCGACATCGTCGGTTGCATTATCAACCGTGCGCCAGAGCATTTTATCCGCGAGACCGCGACCAACCCCACCTGGTGCCAGGATCGCTTTGCCGGTGAGTTTCCGCTCTATGTAATCCCCGAAAATAAGGCCCTGGGCTGCCCCACCATCGACGATGTTAAACGCTGGCTGGGTGCGGAGGTGTTGTACGGCAAGCCCAGTATGCTCAATCTGGTGGATAACTATCTGGTTGCTGCCATGCAGATCAGTAACTTCCTTACCTATATCAAGGAAGGCAGTCTGATTATTACCCCGGGTGACCGCTCGGATATCATCATTGCCAGCCTGGCCAGCCGGATATCCACAGCCTATCCCAATATCTCGGGTATCCTCATCACCGGCGGCATTGAACTCAGCCCCACGGTACAGCGACTGCTTAAGGGTTGGACCGGTATTCCGGTACCGGTGCTTTTTGTGGATTCACACACCTTTGACACGGTGCACAGTGTCAATGAACTCTACGGCCATATAGAACCAGGTGACGAGCGCCGCATTGCCACGGCGCTAGGCTGGTTCTCCCGCTATGTCAATGTGGCCGAATTGGGCAAAAAGCTGATTTCCACCCGTTCCGCCAAGATTACCCCGCGTATGTTTGAATATGCGCTGGTTGAAAAGGCATCGGGAGACAAACAGCATATTGTCTTGCCCGAGGGCACAGGTGAGCGCATCCTGACCGCTACTGATATTATTTTGCGCCGCAACATTGCTGAAATAACTCTGTTGGGCAAGGAAGAAGAAATTCGCAACAAGGCGGCGAGTCTGAACCTCAATATCGAAGCCGCGCACATAGTCGACCCGATAAGCTCCGAATATTACGACGACTTTGTCGAAACCTACTTCGAATTGCGCAAGCATAAAAACATCGTGCGCGATGTGGCCCGTGACCGCATGTCTGACCCCACTTACTTCAGCACTATGATGGTGCACAGGGGCCTGGCCGACGGCATGGTTTCCGGCTCAGTCACCACCACTGCCCAAACCATCCGGCCGGCCTTTGAATTTGTTAAAACCAAGCCTGGGGTGTCGGTGGTTTCCTCCATTTTTATCATGCTCCTGCAGTCCAAGGTACTGGCTTTTGGAGATTGCGCTGTAGTCCCAGATCCGGATGCACAGCAACTGGCTGAAATTGCGCTCAGTTCTGCTGAAACGGCGCAAATTTTCGACATTGAACCCCGGGTGGCCATGCTCAGCTATTCTACTGGCTCCTCGGGTTCAGGCAAGGATGTGGACAAGGTGGTGCAAGCCACGGAAATCGCCCATAAGCTCATGGCCGAACGTGGGCTAAATTTTCCCTTGGAAGGGCCGCTGCAATACGATGCCGCCTTTGATCCAACCGTGGGGGCGCTTAAGCTGCCTGGCTCCCAGGTAGCCGGCCAGGCCACAGTGTTCATCTTCCCGGACCTCAATACTGGCAACAACACCTATAAAGCAGTGCAGCGGGCTGCCAATGCTGTGGCTATGGGCCCGGTTCTGCAGGGTCTGCGCAAGCCGGTAAATGATCTTTCCCGGGGCTGTACTGTGCAAGATATCGTCGATACTGTGGCCCTTACCGCCATTCAGGCCCAGGTGGCAAAGGCTAAACAAGAATAAGCGTCATCATCTAAGCAAGGCAGAGCAATGAAACTTTTAATTATCAATTCCGGCAGCTCGTCCATCAAGTACCAGTTGCTGGCCATGGAAAAGGAAGCAGTGCTTGCCTCCGGATTGGTGGAACGCATTGGTGAGGCCATGGGCCTGATCAAATGCACGTTTTATCCGGACACTCCAGAAGAACACAAAAAGTCGCGGGAAGAACCCATCGCCAACCACAAAGAGGGCATGCTCAAAGTGATTGATCTGCTCTGCGATCCCAAGGATGGGATCATTGCCGATACTAGAGAGATCAATGGCATCGGCCACCGGGTAGTGCATGGCGGTGAGGATTTCCACCAACCCACCTTGATAACCAACGAGGTGGTTGCAGCTATCGAAAAAAACATACCGCTGGCCCCCCTGCATAACCCGCCCAACCTGGACGGTATCCGGGTGGCGCGTGAACTTTTCCCGCAGGCGCCTCAGGTGGCGATATTCGACACTGCTTTCCACCAGAGTATGCCAGCACGCGCCTTCCTCTACGCCCTGCCACGGGAACTGTACGAAAAGCAACGGGTGCGGCGTTACGGCTTTCACGGTACTTCCCATGCCTATGTGGCGGCCGAATGCGCCAAAATGCTGGGAAAACCACTTGATGACTGCAACCTGGTGACTGTGCACCTGGGCAATGGTTCGTCCATGACAGCCATAGAGAACGGTAAAAGTGTGGATACCAGCTTGGGTATGACCCCTTTAGAAGGCTTGGTCATGGGCACCCGGTGCGGCGATGTAGATCCGGCCCTGCACCTGTTTCTGCAGCAGAACCTTGGCATGGAACTGCCCGACATTGATCGCATGCTCAACAAGGAGTCTGGCTTGAAGGGACTTTGCGGCATGAATGATCTGCGCGATATCCACAAAGCTGTGGCAGGGGGCGACCAGTGGGCCCAGCATGCCCTGAGTGTGCTCTGTTACCGCAACCGCAAGTATCTGGCCTCGTTTTTGGCGGTACTGGGTCAGGTAGACGCCATTGCCTTTACCGCGGGCATTGGTGAGAATGATCCGGTGGTGCGGGCGGAGAGTCTGCGCGGCCTGCACAATTTCGGTATTGTGCTGGATCAGCAGCTGAATGAGGCGCGTTCTCGTACGGCCCGCTGCATCAGCGCGGAGGCCAGCAAGATAAAAATTTTCGTCATCCCCACCAACGAGGAACTGGCTATTGCCAGGCAAACCGCGCGCTTAATTAGTGGCTAATTTCAGTTGAAGAGTAAAGGATGTCGGCTTTGGCGTACGTGTATGTGCCAAAGCCGACGCAATGAATTGAGTGCAGAGCACTCGATATACAATACTTGAAAATGGAGCGTGCATAGCTCCTTTTGCTCAACGTTCCCGACTGTCATCACTTCTTTTAATAAGCTGTGCAGCCTCCACCAGGCGATAGAATTCCGCCCGGTAACCCTCTGGATCTGCACCGCGCCCGGCCCGGGCCAGCTGCAGGCAACGTTCCCAGGTAAAATCACCAAGATGCTCCGAATCAGTCAACAGCATAGCAAAACCGGCCACTGCTGCAGCAAAACGGAAGTCCACACTCATCTGATCTATTGTATCTACATTTTTATGACGATCAGCACGTACTGGCAGGCTGATGAGGCCTGACTGCTGACCAGTCGGTTCTTTATAACGGAGCTGCACGTTCAGCAATTCTCCCATGGCAGCATTTGTGGTTCGACTGTCTCCGGCCTGCTGGTAACGACGTGCTTCCAGATCAGGCACGTTTTTATGGCCGGCTGGAATCAGTTCGTAGAGGGCAGTCACCCGGTGGCCGGGTCCGATTTCTCCAGCATCCTTGCTGTCATCACGAAAATCTTCCGCAGCCAGCAGGCGGTTTTCATAGCCGAGCAAGCGATAGGCGCCAACCATGGCCGGGTTGAATTCCACCTGAATCTTGACATCCTTGGCCAGGGTGAAAAGCGTGCCTGTCAGCTCCTTGAGCAGCACTTTTTTGGCTTCAAGCAAGTTATTAATGTAGGCATAGTTGCCGTTACCCTTGTTCGCCAGAATCTCCATAGTGTCGTCATGGTAGTTGCCCATGCCGAAGCCAAGCACGGTCAGGTAAACACCGGCATGGTGTTCCCGCTCAACCCGAGGCGCATCAACTGATAGCCTTGGTAAAAGGGGCTGGGGCCAAGCTCGGCGCTCAGCGCCAGGGGCGCCTTGCCCTGCGGTTCGGAGTAGGTATAGGGGAAATAGTTGAGCATCTCCTCAATACGTACTGCGCCCACCGGGGGCAGGGAGCCGGAATTGATGAAACGGCGTCCGTTGGCGTAACTTGCCGTGTCTACATCAATGCTGAAGGTTGAAAAAGGACTGTTGCCCACAGCCAGAAAACGATTTTCCGTAAGTGCATTGTAGGACTAGCGGTTTAGTTCAGGTACAGCTTCGGCCTGCAGTAAGCACCATCCACAGCAGTGCGCGGGCCTGTCTGTTCCTGCAGACTGGGCAGCCCAGTTACGGAGTACAGCGGCTGGGAAGGAATTGGTTCGGGGTTGACCCTGATGGTCTTTGTCTCTTCTGTGGCGCAGGCAGTCAGCAGTACCGCCAAAAGTGCGCAGAGCATGTACACATTTTTCGCCTTGATTCCTCCCGCCCATTGTCCAAAATACGAAACGGGCCGTGTATAGTGGCCCGTTTCCAGATGCTTCTTGTATGTGTAAACTACTGCGGACTGCTACAGCAAGTATGGATCATCCATCGGTGCGATTAAACTCTTTGGATCGGCATTGGTGTCACGGCCCATATCGCAGCAGCTTTCGTCCTTCTTCGCCTCTGCGGGCTTGGGCTGCGCAACATTCAATTCCGGATGCTTGTTGTTGGCCTCGTAGTTGGCCTCACGCGAGGTGCGCTGCGGCAGCTTCAGATCAACATCCTTCAGATCAATCTGCAAAGCCTTGGCCACGCCTTCACCATAGGCCGGATCAGCCTGGTAGCAGTGATTGATCCAGCGGTGCTTGATCTGCAGGGTGGAATCTCCCAAGTTACTGGCGGTATTCTCAAAGAGCACCTGCTTCTGTTCCGCGGTCATGGCGTTAAAAAGCTTGCCTGGCTGGCTGTAGTAGTCGTGGTCATCCTCGCGGAAATCATAGCGAAAGATATCGCCATCAGCCTGCTGCGGCGGCTGCAGATGGTGTATATTATCGCCCCAGTTGCCGTAGCTGTTGGGCTCGTAGTGGTTCTCGCTGCCCAAATTGCCATCCACCCGCATCTGGCCGTCGCGATGAAAGCTATGTGGGCATTTGACGCCCCGCGGCGCATTCACCGGAATCTGATGATGGTTCACACCCAGGCGATACCGCTGGGCATCGCCGTAGGAGAACAAACGTCCCTGGAGCATGCGATCCGGTGAAAAGCTGATGCCGGGTACCACGTTAGCCGGGTTAAAGGCTGCCTGCTCCACTTCGGCAAAGTAGTTGGCCGGGTTGCGGTTCAGTTCAAACTCGCCCACCTCAATGAGCGGAAATTCGCTTTTGTACCAGACCTTAGTGAGGTCAAAGGGGTTGTAGGGCATGGCCTTGGCCTGCTCTTCGGTCATCACCTGGATGTACATCTTCCATTTTGGGAACATGCCTTTTTCAATAGCGGTGTAGAGATCACGCTGATGGCTTTCCCGGTCCATCCCTACCACTTTGGCTGCTTCCTGGTCAGTGAAATTTTGGATGCCCTGCTGCGAACGGAAGTGGAATTTTACCCAAACGCGCTTGTTGTCAGCGTTAATCATGCTGAAGGCATGGCTGCTGAAGCCATGCATGTAACGGTAGGAGGAGGGGATGCCGCGGTCGCTCATGATGATGGTGACCTGGTGCAGCGTTTCTGGCAGGGAACTCCAGAAATCCCAGTTGGTATTTGGGCTGCGCAGGTTGGTGCGTGGATCACGCTTGACCGCATGATTCAGATCCGGAAATTTAAGCGGATCGCGAAAGAAAAACACCGGGGTGTTGTTCCCAACCATATCCCAGTTACCCTCTTCGGTATAAAATTTGAGGGCAAAGCCACGGATGTCGCGTTCAGCATCTGCTGCACCACGCTCGCCAGCCACAGTGGAAAAGCGGGCGAACATGTCGGTTTTTTTGCCGATTTCAGAAAAAATTTTCGCTTTGCTGTACTTGGTGATGTCGTGGGTAACGGTAAATACCCCGTGGGCACCCGATCCCTTGGCGTGCATGCGCCGCTCCGGGATCACCTCACGGTCAAAATGGGCAAGTTTTTCCAGGAACCACACGTCCTGCAAGAGCATGGGGCCGCGCGGACCAACAGTCATGGAATCCTGGTTGCTTTCAACTGGCGCGCCGGCAGCGGAAGTCATCCTTGGTTCCGCTCCCTTGTTATCGTTCTTGCTCGACAGAGGATCGCCCAGGCCATTTTTTTCCATGGGGCACTTCACTTCCTTTTCTTTCATGATCAACTCCTTTGCTTGGTCTGGTGGGGAGTAACCGCCATTATGAAATCAATACAGTACGTGCTAAGGTTCTGGCGGCTGCGGTGTATTATGTTTTTATAACCACACCATTCTTGATAATCAAGTGCAAATGATAATTCTTTGCATTTATTGCATGTTTGCTGGTGTGAGTACACTCCGCTCTCTTAGTCTACCATGAAGATCCTGCAACGGAACATACGATATTTACGGCAAAATTCGATCACCAGGAGCAAAGCCTGAATACGGTTTATGACACAACATGCTTGGCTCGGATTGCTTTCTTTCCATGTCCGGAAGGGCACTGTCAATTATCTTCTGGCGTATATTCCTGCTCCGGGCTGTCGGTTTCCTGCTGGGCTGATTGCTGCTGGCTTTGTTTGCGTTCCTTTTTCAACTCCTTCTTTTTTTGTTTTTCCAGCTCACGCTGCCTTTTTTCATACTGGTAATTTGTCTTTTTCGCCAATTTTCACTCTCCTGATAGTTGAGATAAAAAAAGGGAATTCCGCTATCAGCGGAATTCCCTGACAAACAAAGGAAAATCTTGGGATTACAGCTTGACCACATTGGCAGCCGACGGGCCCTTCGAGCCGTCAACCACGTCAAAACTTACCCGTTCCCCTTCACTGAGTGATTTAAAGCCCTGGGCCTGGATAGCCGAGTGATGGACAAAGACATCCTGTCCGTTATCACGGGCAATAAATCCAAAACCCTTTGAGTCATTAAACCACTTCACTGTCCCATTAACCATGTTGCTGTACCTTTTGTGCAAATGCGCCTTAAGCGCGTGGATGATCAATCTGTCTTCTTCATGAAAACAGATTTCTTGAACGCATAAGGCGTTCAATACTGTTAATTCGTTATCGTTTAGCACCTGCTGGCCGCGCGGTAGAGCGTTTCCTGCTTCTCCTGCTGTCGCTTGCCTGTCCAGGCCGAGAGCTTCTATTGCTGCCATTTCGAGGAGAATACGATTGGGCTGCGCGCGCAGGCATTGGCGGAGCAGCTGCGTCTGCTTCAGTCTGGCTGGGCGCTTCCAGGATATATTCTTCGATTTTACAATGTTGCAGGCCCTTGGGCAGGAAGCGTTCGATGCGCTTCACCAGGTAGAGATCATCACTGGTGGCGAAGCTCAGCGCTTCGCCTGCCAATGCAGCCCGACCGGTGCGGCCAGTGCGATGGATGTAGGCCTCGGTGGTGTCCGGCATATCATAGTTGAATACATGGGAGATGCCGGCAATATCAATGCCGCGTGCGGCAATGTCCGTTGCCACCAGGACGTTGAATCTGCCGCTTTTGAAACCATCAACCGCCTGTTTTCTCATGTTTTGAGAAAGATTACCCTGCAGAGAGGTGGCGCTGAAACCGGAGGCAGTCAGTTTGGCCGCTAGTTTTTTGGCCTTATGCTTGGTGCGGGTGAAAACCAGGGCAGAGCGCACCGTTTCATCGCGCAGCAGGTGCATTAGCAGGGGTGTTTTTTGCGTTTGAACAAGTCTGTACAGACGATGGGAAATCGCATCCACCGATCGATTCGGGCTGATTTGCACCCGAACAGGGTCATTCAAAATGTCTTCCACCAGAATATTGATTTCTGCCGGCATGGTGGCGGAAAAAATCAGGGTCTGTTTCTTCTTGGGAAGATTTTGGGCAATGCGGCGAACATCTGGCAGAAATCCCTGGTCAAACATGTGATCTGCCTCGTCAAGTACTAGGCATTCCACCTGGTTCAGATTGATGGCGCGATCACCCAGAATGTCGAGCATACGGCCTGGGCAGGCAACCACAATATCCACGCCCTGGCGGATGCGATCGATCTGCGCCTGTTTGCTCACCCCGCCGTAGATGGCGATGCTGCGCAAATGAGTGCCTTGGATGATATCTTTGGTAAAGGTGTTGATCTGTTCGGCCAGTTCCCTGGTCGGCGCCAGAACCAGGGCGCGCGGTTGTCTGCTTTTTGCGCGGATAAGCTGGTGCAGAAGCGGCAGCATATAAGCTGCGGTTTTGCCTGTGCCGGTTTGTGCCAGACCAATGACATCACGACCAGCCAGTATGGCGGGAATGGCCTGTTCTTGAATGGGTGTGGGCTGGGTAAAACCACAGCGCTGGATTGCCGCAGCAATCCGATGGTGCAAAGAGAAGTTCGAAAAATTCACAAATGTCCTTGATGCAGAACAGCACTTACCGGAATTGCACTGACGAGCGCAATGGTCTGAGCCGGCTCAGATGCCCTGACTATAAAATGAATGATGCCGGAAAGATGGAGGCCGCGGATGAGCAAAGGCGTGCGGGTGTGCGAAACACCTGCCTACCAGCTTCTTTGGCTCCGTTTCTTTTGAGGTTTTGCCTCGTTACAGACCAGTGCCCGATGTTTGTATTCCATACCGTTCAGGTTTTCCATAACCTTATGGCCCATGGAACGGTTCAGCATTTCAACGAAACCAAAACCTTTTGGTTGACCAGTAAAAGAGTCCCGTACAAGTTTGGCGCTGACTATTTCGCCAAAATTGGAGCAAAGTTGGGATAATTCAGTTTCAGTGATGGTGTATGGCAGGTTACCGATGAAAAGTTTCATGCCTTCCCCTTGGAATTGGTTAACAGCATGAACTTTTGAGGTATCAAGAGATAAACCAGTTAGCACTGGATATCAAAAAAGGTATGCTATGGATTGCTAAGCAAAGAATGATACTCATGAGCGAAGAAATTGGCAAGGGTAAAATTCACTGCATTGGTGGCATCCTTGTCAAATCACTGGAATTGGAATGACCTGAGAAGACAAATAATTGATCAAAAAGGCAGGGTAGAGAGCGGCCGGCGATTTTTTGGCAGAAGCGGTGCGCGCTGAACAGGTGCTTAACGGGCAAAATAGCCTTGAGCACCTTGTCAGCGCGCATGTACTCAGCCAGTAGCGCTAATTTTCATTCCTGTCCAACATAGGGGAATACTCCACCGGTATCCAGGAATAGCTGTCTTGCGCATCCATGCGCACATGGCCAATCCCAGGGAAGGGGAGGTGCATACCAGCCACTATCGCCTTGTCGCTCGCCATCTTTTTCATGATGCTGAGTCGGGTTGCAACCGCCATGTTTTGGTCCACGTCAAAAGCAATAGCTACACCAGGCCTGGCAAATTGTACTGAGTGCACGTGGACCACATCACCCCAGATGAACATGGTTTGGCCCTCCGACTCGACCTCATAACCGGTATGCCCAGGAGTATGACCATAGGCAGCAACAGGCTTGATACCGGGTACAAGTGTACCTCCTTCGGCAAAGGGCTGCCATTGACCAGTGGTTATATACGGAGCAGTGGCTGTTTGCGCGGTTATGTACATGGGCTGCGCGCTTGCCGGTGCGGCCTGGGCGGCATCTTTATCCAGCCAATAATCACTTTCCGCCTTGGCAGTGTATATCCGCGCGTTGGTAAAAACTGGCTTGCCGTCAGCATCGGTCAGCGCACCGACATGATCGGGATGGAGGTGGGTGAGCAGAATCGTATCTACCTGAGCCGGTGTATAACCAGCGGCCCGCATGTTATCCAGCAAGTTGCCCAGATTTGGGTTGAATGCCTTGCTCGCACCTGCATCCACCAGCACCAGATGAGCACCGGTATTGACCAGATAGGCATTGACGGTTCCCTGAATTTTGGGATAACCGGCAAACATGCGGCCGGTTAGTTGCTCAACCTCCTGGGCATTGATATTGTTTAAAAGCTGTGCGTCCAACTCCATTTTGCCGTCGTGCAGGGCAGTTATTTCAAATTGCCCCAGTTGATAGCGGTAGTATCCAGGAACCTGGGCCTGTACCATGGGAGCTGCTGCATTCGCCTGCAGTGCAAGGTTCCCGAAAACGGACATGGCGAGAATAAAAGTGATAAATCGCAGCATACTGAACCTCCTGTGCTAAAGTTGTCATCGGTAAAGCGTGCAAGGCTGCAATATTTTCCCTTCACCCTGCGTTGGGAATATCAGATGAGTGTAAACATCATTTTCCTGTTATGAAAGGTGTGTGCTGTGGATAGCCAGTCAGTTCCACGGCCTGCAACATGACTTGTCGCCGGAAATTCGGCATGGCCGCATGAACCAAAATTACAGGCGTTGTACCCGTGCTGCACATTGAAACGAAGCGGAGGTGGGCCTTGTGAATGTATCTGAATTATTGAAAGTATCCGGTGGGTTCTGGAGCAGTTGCGCCATACATGCCGGGGTAAAGCTTGATGTGTTTACTCCCCTTGCCCAGCAGCCGATGACGGCCGACTCACTTGCAGAACAACTGCAGACAGACAGCCGCGGCCTTGCCATGCTCCTTAACGCCCTTACTGCGCTGGAACTTTTAGAAAAGAATGAGGGCAGGTACCTGGCAAGCGATTTCAGTACTCGCTATCTTGCTCAAAATGCGCCTGATTACATTGGCCACATCATCATGCACCACCACTATCTGGTGGAAGGCTGGAACAAGCTTGATCAGGCGGTTGTATCCGGCAAACCGGTGCGCACCCGTTCAACCCATGCCGATCCCAAGGTGCGGGAAAGTTTTCTCATGGGCATGTTTAATCTGGCTATGCAGCTTGCACCCACTGTTGCCAGAACAATCGATCTGAGCGGTCGCAAACGCCTGCTTGATCTGGCGGGCGGGCCAGGCACCTATGCCATCCATTTCTGCCAGGAAAACCCTGGCCTGTTAGCGGTAATTTTTGATTATCCTACCACCCGGCCCTTTGCCGAACAAACCGTGGCGCGCTTTGGTTTGTCTGAGCGCATTGCCTTTGCAGCTGGTGATATCACCACTGATAGCATTGGATCAGGGTTTGATGTGGTGTGGATTTCCCATTTGCTCCACAGTGAAGGGCCGGAGTCTTGCCAGATCATCGTGGACAAGGCGGTGCAGGCACTGGAAGCAGGCGGACTGCTGCTCATTCAGGATTTCCTTTTGGATGACAACCGAGCCGAGCCCCTGCATTCGACCCTCTTTTCTCTGAACATGCTCATCGGCACGCCAGATGGCCAGGCCTATGCCGAGGCAGAGGTTGCTGCCATGATGCGGCAGGCAGGCCTGCATGAAATCCATCGGCTTGATATCAAATTGCCCAATGGCGCAGGCATTATTGCCGGGACAAAGTGAGCGTTTGCCAGATGCTGAAGAGCGCTTTGCTATGAGTGCCGCCGCCCCTTCTTCTTTTCTGAAGATCAGCTGGCGCACACCGCAAGGCCGGGTTGCAGTGCCGAATGGTATCTTCCCGGCCATTACGAACCTTGTGCAGTCATTCCGGGTCTGCCCACAGCACCCGGCCCAGGCCAGATAAAACAGGGGCCATGGTTAGGCAGCTTTTCAGGGCGAAATCCTAAATCTCCATTTCTGGAAAAGGATTGGGATACACGAGAGAACCTCCTCTTCCATGGAGTCCAGTAAGTAGATGCTTGTCCAAACAGGCCCCTGTGCAAGATACCAGCTCGTCCTGAATAATGTTGGTCAGATTTGTGTGCTTCAAGACGTTGCACTTTGCAATACGTGTGCACGGCCTAACCAAGTTATGATCTGTTCATAATACTGGTACGATACAGACTCCCACAGCAAATGAGGCAGAAAAAAACAGCATGATGTCATGGCAATTTGCGGTGGCCCGAATATTCTTTCAACCCCACCACAAAGCGCTTTTGCACATCAGGGCTCAAGTATGGTTCCAAAATGTGCCTGGATACGCCTTCGTAGTATTTTTCTTGATAACAGCTTAAATCTGGTATTGGACGAGGATGGTTGGCAACAATTTTGAAGACAGCAATTGATTACATATGGAAATAAATACCACAAAGATCACCAGCATCAGGCTATGGGATTTATTTCTTGTTTTTTTGCGCCTTGGCCTGACCTCCTTTGGCGGGCCAGTGGCGCACTTGGGCTATTTCCGGGAGGAATTTGTTGCCCGCAAAAAATGGCTCAGTGAACAGAGTTATGCGGATATTGTCGCTTTGTGCCAGTTCTTGCCAGGGCCAGCCAGCAGCCAGGTTGGCCTGGCCGTGGGGCTTTCCCGCGCAGGCTATTGGGGCGCTCTGGCTGCCTGGGCAGGCTTTACCCTGCCTTCCGCTATTGCGCTTACCCTCTTTGCCCTTAGTCTTGGCGCGTTTGAGCAGGACGTTTTACCAGGAGCACTACAAGGTCTCAAAATAGTGGCAGTGGCCGTAGTGGCACAGGCAGTTTGGGGAATGGCAAAAAACCTGTGCCCGGATGCACGGCGCGCCAGCCTGATGGCGCTCTGCACCTGCGTACTTTTGCTGGTGCCCAGTGTGTGGACGCAGGTGGCGGTTATTGTACTTGCCGGTATGGTCGGCCTTTTCCTGTTCAGGCCACAAAACGAGACTGACCGGGAGCCATTGGCACTCAATATTTCACACCGGGCCGGTTTGCTTTGGTTTGGCCTCTTTTGTGCCGGCCTCATCTTCCTGCCACTTATGGCAGGAATTTTTCCCAATCAGAGCCTCGCCCTGATCGACGCCTTCTACCGCGCCGGTTCCCTGGTCTTTGGCGGCGGCCATGTGGTGCTGCCGCTCTTGCAGGCCGAGGTAGTGCCGCCCGGCTGGGTGGATGCCAACACCTTTTTGGCTGGCTATGGCGCGGCCCAGGCCGTACCAGGGCCACTCTTCACCTTTGCCTCGTTTTTGGGTGCATCCATGCACAGCACTCCCAATAGCTGGCTTGGCAGCGCCATCTGTTTGTTTGCCATCTTTGCGCCATCGTTCCTGCTGGTGGCAGGAGCTTTGCCTTTCTGGGAAAAGTTACGCCATAATATGCGCATGCAAGCAGCGCTTACTGGTATAAACGCGGCAGTGGTGGGCGTCTTGCTGGCCGCACTATACGATCCGGTATGGACCAGCGCCATCCATGCGCCGCAAGATTTTGCCCTCGCGCTTCTTGCCTTTGTCGCCCTCATTTTCTGGAAAATTCCGCCTTGGCTGGTGGTGTTGGCCTGTGCTGCGTGTGGATGGGGATTAGGCCTGGTTTAGCCTTGATTTAGGCAAAGATTAACTTCTGTTCCATCTCAAGAACGCCACCGAGTTAAAAGAAGATGCAGAACTTGTCTGTGTTGAAGCCGCCATGGGTTTGACACACAGGAAAGGTGCCAATCTTCTTGTAATGCCATAAAATGATCGGTTAAGGAAAGGGGCTGAAGTTTGGTGTATAGACCGCCTGGTGCGGCCTGCGCTCTGCCAAAATAACGGCTTTGTCCTGACTGCAGACCCTCTGCTTTTCCCGCGGTTTATTCTTTTTGGTGTGTTTCCTCTTACCAGGGTTCTTTTACAGAAACGATGGGGCCTGCAGCTGCGGATGGCGGCCTGAAAAGGTGCCCTGTGATCATGCCCTTGGTCGTGCCGAAGGCGGCCACCGCCCAGGCGGCGAGTAGTCCAAAGTAGAACAAGATACTGGCCCAGGTAAACAGTGGCAAGCTCGTATGCTGCGCCAGTTGCGCCGTTCCGGTGACGCAGGTGCCGACTGGAAAGGTAAAGGCCCAATAGGTAAGGGCAAACTTCATGTTTCTGTGCTGAGCCAAGAGGGTCAGAAGAATCGCCAGGCAGGTCCAGAGGAGGACAAAACCGAAAATTGGTACGCTGTACAGCACCGCGAACAGTTGGAAGCCAAAGGCTATTTCCGCCGGAACCGCGCCTGCGGCAACGGTGCCCATTATGCCGGCAGCAGTCATGGATTGTCCTAAAGGGCCGAGCACGATCCACAGGGTTGGAACGCGGGAGGTGCCTGAAGTGCCATGATGCGCTAACCGGCTCCAGATCATGGCAATAATGATGAACGCTGCCATCAGGCTTAGGCCAAACTGGGAAAAGCACAGATAAAAGAGGGTTTGTCTGGGCACGCCCACGGGGGTGTAGGGAACGAGCATAGCGCCAATAGTGGCAGACACCATGGGAGGCACGACCGGCATGAGCCATCCCCCAAACGCAGAGTCAGGGCGTACCTTGAACACAGTAAACAGACGATAGGGGATGATGACAGCCGAAAAAAAGCCTGTGATTGTGCCTATGAACCAGAGGGTCCAGGCAATATTCAGAGCGAGACTCCAGCCCATGAGCTGATGGCCCACCAGGAGAGCTCCGCCGGCAACAGTCAGCATGGCCATGGGAGGCGCCCCGTAGAACTGTGCCATCATGGGATCGCGGAAATGTCTGACCCATGCGTTGGTCCGTCGAAACAGGAAGAACACCGATGCCAGCACAAGGCCGATCAGCATTGAGCAGGCAAGACACCAGACTGCCAGGGCAATTGTGTTGAGATGATTTGAGAAAAGGGGCAATGAGGCAGAGGCGTTGGCGATAATGCCAGTCCCCATCACTGAAGCGAACCAGTTGGGGCCTATTTCATAATCATAGTTCGCTCCGGTGGCGCTATAAAAAAACCGTTTCCACCAAAGGCCTTTGGCGTTTACGTTTTTGAGCTCATCATTCATGATTTGATTGTCCTTTCTAACGGAGGAACGGGCAAGATATATAGAAATTGTTCTGGTTCTTCTTCGTGTGGATATTAGCCGTGTATTTAACTTGGAAAAACCGATAATCTTCATCCTTCCAGATATTTTTCTTCCCCATGGCAATCCCTTATTCTCTTATT
>JAAYIE010000081.1 GCA_012744275.1 Desulfobulbaceae bacterium | reverse complement strand
GCCCAGGTGTCACTGCCCCGCTCCATTTCTTGTTTCAGTATCCAAGAACCGAGCAGAATATTAGCTTCCGGGTCAAAAACAGCTTCAAGCGGTATCCCAAAGCGTTTCAGCCACCAATTATTGATCTGCATAATGCCCGAATCAAAACTTCGGCCTTCAGATTCGGCTTTGGCAGCAGCAGCCAGCGCCTCTTCTTTGCTGTCGAAAAAATAGCCTTTGCCCTCAACATTCAGGGCATAAGGGGTGCCGTTACTTTCCACCCTGGCAATCGCCTGGGTAATCTCTGTAGGCACATCCATTTCTTGAGCTGCCGAATCGAACAAAGAAAGAGATTCTTCATGTGATTCAATATCGGCTGGCGTGAAATTTGACAAAGGTGGAAAAGAAGGATTCCAATGAGAAAGAATGACAGCGGTTAAAAACACGTTGACTGGAATCATCGTTCAACCTCAGCTGTTTCTCTGGTTTTTCCTAAAATCGAATTTTTGACTGCGCTAAGGCCCTTGGCCTTGTGCAGGTCGTTGAAATCGGTCAGGCCCCTGGACTTCTCATCCTGTGAAAAATCAGCCACCACAACTTTTGTGCCTGGGATCGAGGCCGCAGCCTCTTTTGCCTTCATCACCCCGATATTGGTTCCATCGGGCCGGGGCGGATCGTTGTCGGCGCAGATCGTGATCCGCGCATTGGGCATCTTCCGCTTGATCGCCAGGGCCGCGTCTTTGATGTTCCCTGCATCGAAGGCCACCGCCACCGGCAGGCCCGTGGCCTGATGTACGCTAACGCCAGTGGCATAGCCCTCAACCATCAGTACAACATCAGCTTCCTTGAGCGCGTCCTTATCCGGCAGCACGCACACCGCGCCTTTCTTCGGGCAGCCCTTTTCAAACCATTTCGCACCGTCTTTATTGATGTACTCCACGGTTTGCAGCCGCCCTGAGTCCAAATCATAGCCCGGCACCACCAGGTTACCCTGTTTGTCCTGGCGCACATCCAGGGCCTCAATGCCTTTTGCGCTCAGATACGGGTGTGCCTGCACCGCCTCTGCGTTCATCCACTTGGCAAAGGCCCGTTTCATGGCTTTTGCCTGCAATTCCTGGCGTTCCTCATTAGCAGTTTCCAGGGTCTGTGCGGATTCCCGCCGCAGATCATCTTTGGCCTCTTTGCTCAATACATGCCCGGTTGCCACCCATTTGCCTTGTGCCCCGGTCTTGTGGTTCTGATACCAGCCATTAGGTGTGCCATCGGCATAAGCGCAATAAGCCCCATCCTTGGCACCAAGCTTTCCGGTAAACACCGGCACCCGGTGAATTTGCCCATCCATCACCGGATAAGTTTCAAGTTTGAGCCCGGCATCAAGAAGCACCTGGCTGAATTCTTCCCTGGGGTCAATAACCGCCGGGTTTGCTGCGGGTGCCTGCTCTTTACTGGGTACCCAGTTTGCTAGCAGGACTAAATTTGCTCCTTCTGGCGCATACCACCGCTTTTCCTGGCGATCCCATTTCGCGCCAAAAGACTTGGCCGAATTTTTCTCTTTATACGGTACGTCCAGCCAGGTCTTTTCCGTTGCTAGAACAG
>JAAYIE010000080.1 GCA_012744275.1 Desulfobulbaceae bacterium | reverse complement strand
TCCCTCCATATAAATTATCCTTACGCAGTAGCTTCGTACATCTACCATGTTTGTGCGGGGATGAGTACCGGTTCCTTCCACGAATCTCCGTATAAAGAAACAGGGCAGCATGCTTGGCAAAATTGCGGGGTTGTCCGAATGAGCTTAGCCCTGTTCCCGGTACTGGGCAAGGCACAGTGGATGGTGCTCATTTTTCTTGAACAATGGCGACGCGCCTTGTACGGTGACCACTCAATGTAGCAGCTTATGAAGGAATACAATATGGAAGTAAAAATCAGTAAGGATAGCCTGTTTCAACCGACCGAGGGCATTTCCTGGCGAGACATCAAGGGAGAATTGATTGTGCTGCAGCTTGCCTCGGGCGAGTATTTTTCTTTTAATGAAATCGGCAGATTAACCTGGTTGTTTCTGGCAGAACACAAAACCATTGCCCAGGTGGTCGAGGCTGTTACCGCCGAGTATGATGTTTCCCTTGCGCAGGCCGAAGCCGATGTGGTAGCGTTTGTACAAGGTTTGCTCAGCAACAAACTGCTAACTCAACAACCGGTTCAGGAGATTCAGTCATGAAAAAGAGTTATGTTGCACCGCAGTTCTTTAAGCATAATCCCTTAGAATCTGTCAGCTCCACCTATTATTACTACTATTACTATTAATCCTGGCCACTCCTGCCACCCTCCGGGCCGGAACCGACAGTTCCGGAGCCTGGATGTACTCAGATGCTGGTAGTAGATTTATGTATTGATGCAGGGGTCGGCTCGTCGGCTCCTGCTTTTTTTTAGTTCGTTTTGCCCCTAACCAAACGGTAATGGATTGTGTCAACATCTGCGGCGTGCCTTTCCTGCTGCAAGGAGAGGCCTCGCCCGCGCATGCGGCCATTGCCGAAATGTTTCGCTGCCTGCCCCGGCAAAACGCTGCGCCAGGTGTAACCCTTTGCGTACGCCAGCTTGAACAGGAAACATCGTTAAACAGGTACCTGCCTGCCTGGCTGCTTGCCCACGTTGTAAACCTGCCTGAAAGTGATGAAGTTCAGCTTGTGTATGGCGATACCGGCAACTGCGCCGCACTGGCTGCCAACGAACTGACGCGCTACTGCGCCTGGATGGATGCGGGCACACAACACCTGCACTACCTGGCCCAAAAGAGGACAGCTGGGCTGACACCCCTTTCGGTTTCCTCGGTGCTGGTGCCGGTTCTGCGCGAATTTTTTGCCGTGCAGGACAAGGTTTTACTGCATGCGGCCGCCCTGCAAACACCGTCAGGCCATGGTGTTCTTCTTTTAGCTGAAAGTGGTGGCGGCAAAACCACTACGGCACTTTCCCTGCTTCGCAGCGGTGCGCGCCTGTTGGCAGATGATCTGGTTACTCTACAGACAGTTGACAATACCACGCACATGCAAGGCATTGCCGAGGCCCTGAACCTGAGCGCGCAAACCATTGCATTTTTTCCCGAACTGGAAAACGCTGTTCGTGCTCTTCCCACACAAACTGTATTGCCCAATGGCAAGCGGGTACTTGCGGCCGATGCAGTGTATGGCCAGGCCTATACGCACGAACCCTGCCCCTTGCACGCCATCTGCGTTTTACAGATCGACAGAGATAAACCGCTGCTGCAACCGCTGTCTGTACAGCATGCCTTTGGTCTGCTGCTCCATGCCCACACCTTTGCCCGGGGGCAAAGGCCTTCGCACGCAGCCATGGCTGTATGCAGTTCAGCGCTTGAAACACTGCCAGCCTACACTTTGTTTAGCGGGCCAAACCCGCAAGCCCTAGGGCCGTGGCTTATGGATGCGCTGCAGAACCTGCATCCGCTCAAGAAAGTTTGTTGATGAACAAGATAAGCACGGCCAACACAGCTTTTCATTGCACCATTTAATTACATTTAAACGCACCGTTAATCATGGCAGGAATGCAGGTTGAGCAGCACAACATGGAGGTCATGGCCACCCTGGTCGCCATGGAACGCCTCGCTCAAAAGGGGACTGCAGCTGTGCCGCACCTGCTGGAATATGCAGCCAGCGCTCAACCAGTGCTTGCCAGCGCAGCCATGCGTTTACTCTTTGGCTTGCTGCCCACTGCTGCTTTGCCCACCCGCTGGCAAAAGGGTACGTATTGGTCTTTTTCAGCCAATGCAGATGTAGTCAGGAATGGATCAGGGCTTAACATTGAGCTTCCCGCCTGGATAAGTGGCAATCCGTACAATACGGATGCTCAACAGAGTTTGCATCGCTTATGCGTAGAGCAAATCCATTGCCTGCCGGATACCCGCAGCCGGAGCCTTTTTGTAAAACGTCTGGCCCTTTTTGCCGGGGTGCGGGATGAACTGGCCGCATTTTTCATGGCTGCCGGGCTCACTGATGAAGCGCTGAAACTTCAACGTGCTGCTGCTGCTCTGGAAAAACAGCAGTATCCCGGGCAGGTTTCCTTTTCACCAACCATGCAGTGCCAGTTGCACTGTTCCTACTGCATAGCCGGGGCAGATAAATCCGAGTCTGGCGAAAGGGAAGCGAGCGCCGGCCAGGTGGAGGCGCTTGTAACTTGGATGCAGCAGCACGGCCTTAGCCGACTTGGCTTGACCGGTGGTGAACCTTCCAGATACAGTCGTTTTCCGGCCTTGCTAGCACAGGTGCGCGCTGCAGGTTTGGAATACTACATGGCCAGTAATGGCCTGATGGATACAGCCGCACTTGACGCCATATTAGCCAATCCGCCCCTGTGCCTGACCCTGCACCTGACCCCGGAAGTTTTGCATTCTAACCTGTTGGCACGCTTCATCAACACGGCACAGCAGGTGCGACAGGCAGGCATCTACGCGATTTTGCGCTGTAACTTTGCCAGCCCCACGGATGATGCTCTGCAACATCTTCAAGTAGCCCAAGACTGCAACATCAGTGAGTTACGCATTGCCATTCCCATGCCCAACAGCCAGCGTGGCAACAATTTTGTTGCTATGCAACAGTTGGCTGCTTTTGCTCCGCTGCTGCAGACCCTGGTGCACAGGGCTAAAATTGAAGGCATGCAAATTCAGTTGTCCAAGCCCTATCCCATGTGCTTTATGCCGGAGGAAGTGGGCCGGCATTTTCTTGAAAACGGTTCGCTTGCCTGCGTGTGCCCAAGTTATCTCCTTGGTTTTTCTAACAACCTGGTTGTTTATCCAGACTTGCGCTTCTCTGCCTGCCTGGGCTTGAATGAACGCTCAAGCATACCCATCACTGCCTGCGCCGGGCCTGAAGATGCGGCCGGGCTTTTTGCCGACAACATCAGCAGGCGCATGCACAGTCCTGTTATGGTGCAGTGCTGCGATTGCCCCCTGGGGCAGCGCGGTCAGTGCATTGGCGCATGCCTCAGCTACCGTTCGGCAGCACTGCCGGCACCGCTTACTGCAGGTGGTGCGCCATGACCGCCGCAACCGTCAAAGAAAACACCCATCTCTGGCTGCGCCATAGCCTGGGTGAATACGCCCGCCAGCGGGAGATGGCTGCGATCATCCCTGCAGAACTGGATATGCAGCTGATATGTCGCTGGGTGGAGGCCCATGGTTTGGAAGGGCTTTTTTACCGGACAACGGCTGCAAACCAGCACCTCTTTGAAGCTGTGCCACGCTGGCATAAAAAGGCCATGGCTGAACTGGTGGCAAATCTGCGTGCCCTAAAGGCCACGGTACAGCTCTTTAGCTTGCTGGATAATGCGGGTATAGAGGCGGTGGCCATGCGTGGGGTAGTGCTGGCCAACCGTGACTATGCTTCGCCAGTAGAACGCAGCATGCGCGATGTGGATATTTTGTTGCTGCCAGAGGCACGTAAGCACACCTTGCATGTTTTGGCTCTTGCCGGTTACAAACCCTGCGAGCAGTTGCGCAGCCAGGATGTGGTGCAGATAGAAGGCGTGGTGCTGGAATTGCACTGGTCGCTGTTAACTGCCAAACGCTATCGCGACTGTGTTGATGCAGAGCAGTGGCTGCAAAGCCGTTCCACCTTGCATACCCAGGATGGTTGTCTGCAGGTGCTTTCCAGAGAGTATGAACTTATTGGCCTGATTTTGCATGCTTTTATCCACCACGAGTTGACTATCTTCAAGCAGCTGCTGGATATCGCCCTTTTTATGGTGGATGAACAATTGGATTGGGCGTGGATTGCCGAGTGGTGCCGCCAGAACCGGGTATCCAGAATGTTTGCCCTGACCCTGCACCTGGTGGGCAGTCTGTTCTTTTTGGGAGCAGGGGCCTGGTGCAGCTGCTTTCCCCTGGAAGATTCTGAAAACCGGCGGCTGCAGGCCTGGATACAGCCCTTTTTTGGCCAGACAGATTTGGCCAACTATGTGCAGCTTAAGGCGAACATGCTCTACGCGGCTGAAACTCCTGAGCGCGCCTTCAGGCAACTGATCGGCTTTTTTTCCGCCTCTGAACTGCGGGATCTGCGCAGACGTTACTATACCAAGAACTGATGTCCGACATCACCTGCAGCCCATCCAGCCCTGACCATCAAGGGAGCTGGCAATATCTGGATATTTCCGGCCCAAATATTTCCTGGCCGCAAGACGGCCGCAGGCGCGTGCTTCTGGTGGCAATAAACATGCCGGGCTACTACAGCCTGGCTGTGCGCATTCTTGCCCTGGTTGCAGCGCAAACGGGCGATTTGGCAAGCCAGGTGAGTATTCGCTATGTGGAAGTGGACAACACAGAAAACATGGCTGACTTGGCTGTTCGCCTGGCAGCCTGGCAGCCCGATTGCATTGCCTGGACACTCAATATCTGGAACCGGATGCCGGTGGAAGAGCTGCTGCTTCATCTCAGGCCTTTGTTGCCGCAAGCACTTTTCCTTTTCGGTGGTCAGGAGGTGACCGATTCGGCAGTTGATTTTTTGCAGCACCTGACCGAGCTGGACTATCTCATCGAAGGGGAGGGTGAAATCCCCTTTGTTCAATTTTTACGTGCCTGGCTGCAAGGCGGCTGCGACCGTTTGATCGACCCTTCTGCTGTTTCAGGCCTGCGCCATCGCAGCCGGGGTGTTTCGGTTCTGAGCAGGCCGGCTGAAACCGTGCATAACCTGGATGATTTGCCGTCGGTGATTCTTGCCGGGCTTATTCAGCCCGATCAGCGTAACTTGCTGGGGGTGATGCTGGAAGGTTCCCGGGGTTGCCCCAATCGCTGCAGCTTTTGTTTTGAAGGGGGCCGCAGGGGCAGGGTGCGCAGCGCTTCTGTGGCCAGACTGGCAGAGGAGGCAGCCTTTATGGCAGCCCGGGGAGCCGGTTATTTCCATATTCTGGACCCCATCCTCTGTAACAGTAATCCGGCCCGCTTAAGGGAATTGGCGCAGGTGCTGGCAGAGTTGCAACGCAAGAATCCGCGTACGGTCATTTCGGTTGAAATTTATGCGCATCAGGTCAGTGAAGAGCTGGCTGAATGCCTGAAGAGCTGCACCATTGTTGATGTAGGCCTGCAAAGCACCCACGAGCCCACAGCCCGCGCCATTCACCGCGCCTGGCAACCCGAGCGTTTTCGGGCAGGCCTGGCTCGCCTGCGCAAGGCCCAGGTACCCTTTAATATTTATTTGATTTGCGGCCTGCCCGAAGAAACCCTGGCCACGTATCTGCAAGGGCTGGTAAGTATAATGCTTGAGCAGCCCACCCGCATTTTCTGCAACGAACTCTGCCTGCTCAACGGTACGGAGTTGCGGCACCGCGCTTTGGAATATGGCTACCATTTTGATCAAGAGCCACCCTATCGGGCCTGGTCAAACCGCTGGATGACAGAGGCTGATTTTGCCCTGGCCCAGGCCGCTTCCAAGGTGGTGGAAAAGCGATACAATCTCACTGCCCGCGCCATCCACACCAAAGCACCCTGGCTGCCTGGCCATGCCCCTGAATACGGTGGCCTTACCCGCATTGTTCTGCAGAGCCCCTGTTCATATAAATGTCCGGGCTGCACCAGGGCAAGCGCCCAGACAACCGCATTGCCGGATGATTTGACTGGCATGCTGGTTGAACTGCAGGATGATGATGTGGAACTGGTGGTGGGCGACAGGGTGGACAAACAAAGCCTGATGCAGCTGATCGGCCGCCTGCAGCTCTATGCACCAGCGCGTCTGCGCCTGGTTGCCCCGCCGGGGCTCTTTGCTGAAGCAGAATGGGTGCAGCACCTGGTGCATCGGGGAGTTTGGCATTACCGCAGTTTTGCTGCCACTGCCATGTATGCAAAAATGCAGACCACTGCAGGCACAGATGCACATATAAACGCGGAGATTAACGCGCAGCATGATGCCACAAACAGTCGGGCATTTTTTCATCTCAGCCAAAACTATCGCCTGACCGGTTTTGCCCTGATTCGCCCCTTCAGCGAGATCATCCTGCTTTTGCCCCAGGAACCGGATGCCGAGGCCTGCTGCACCAGTCTGCGCAAGCTTGCAGATACAGGCCTCACCATGCTGACCCTTCCCTCAGCAGCAGCTGACATGCCCAAACAGTGGCAGGAACAGCTGGCGCGCGAGTTTTGTCGCCTGCTGCCCCAGCTGTGCTGGCTGCGCCTGCCTGACCCTGTATTGCACCTGGCGCTTGCACCTGCGTACGGCACCCCTACTGGCGGCAACCCATCTGCACAAATAAGCGCCAGTCTGCAGGCACTTGGTTTAACCACCAGTACGGTTGCAGTTGTGCCCAATCAGCCGCCCTGTTTTATGGCAGATGAAAGCGCCTCTGTCACCCGCACACCACCAGATACCAAAACCTTTTGCTCATGAATCTGCTTATTACCAACTACTGCACCCGCAAGTGCGCCTTTTGTTTTGCCCGCGCTAAAATAGGTCAGAAGGAGAACGTGAATACGGCCCGGCACATGAGCCTGGATCAGCTCGACGGGATCATGGATTTTCTGGAACGTTCAGGCGACAAAAAATTGCGGCTGCTCGGTGGTGAGCCAACTCTGCATCCGCAACTGGAAGCAATCGTACAACGCGCATTTGCACGTGGATTTCATGTGCATCTTTTCTCAAACTGCATGATGCCTGCAAAGGTGGCGGATTTTTTGGCTGCCCTGCCTCAGGAACAGCTTTCTCTGCTGGCCAATGTATCTCTCAATGAGCACGACACCCCACAACAAAAAGAGCGGGTGAACTATGCTCTGGCAGCTCTGGGCCCAAAGGTGCAACTGGGTATCACTGTCACTTCTCCTGACTTTAGCTACGAGTATTTAGTCAATCTGATCAACCGCTATGGATTGCGCCGTCGTATTCGCATCGGTATTGCCCAGCCCATTGTTGGACACGACAACACCTATCTGCATCCAGGTGAGTACCGGGCCACTGGGCGTGCCCTGGCCGCCATGGCCATGGCCTGTGAACAGCAAGATATTTTGATCGGTTTTGACTGCGGCCTGACCATGTGCATGTTTTCTGATGAGGAATTTGCCATCCTTGCGCGCTGCAGCGAAGGTTTCAAGACTGTGTGCCAGCCTGTTCTGGATTTGGGGCCAGACATGCAGGCCTGGCACTGCTTCCCCCTGTCTGATGTTTTGAATGTACCTTTTGAAGATTACAGCGACCGCAACGCAATGGTGCGTGATTTTCAAAAGAAGACTGCGCCCTATAAAAGTTTTGGCTGTATGCCCGAGTGCATGCGCTGCGTGTATTTACGGCGGGGGCAATGCACTGGTGGTTGTCTTGCCCATGCCATGCAGTCCTTTAACCGCACCCATGATTTGGCCAAAAGTGGATCCTGAATGCTCTGCTGGCAGCCTTACCACACCTTATTCCCATGCTTGCGCTGCAAACCCTGCTGATACTGCTTCAAGCCATGCTGGTGCGCAAGCGTGGCGGTACAGCCTTGCGTTTGCCGCCGGTGGCCACTGTGCAGGCTAGCCTGGAAGAGCAGAATAAACTCGTTGCCCGGGTGAACCGGCTGACCACTCTGCTTGCCGGCAAAAGCCGGCATGCCTGCTTTTATCGTTCCTACCCATTGGCCGTGCTGCTCAGAAAAAAAGGAGTGCCAGTGCAACTCAACATTGGCCTGATGGGCCTTGGCCCGCACCAGGAACTGCGCGGACACTGCTGGTTGAGCGCAAAGGGCAAGGTGTTCAACGAGTTGGAAGCAGCTTCCAGCCTAAGTTATCCGGAATTTTTGGGTCAGGGTGGGGAGGGCGTACTCTATTGGGTTAATGTGGATCAGAAAGGAGCAGTCCGCAGCAGGAGCGCATCATGAAGCCGGAAGGCAACAGCCGCTCTCAAGTGGAGCAGGGCGGGGTGGCATTCGGTGCAGACAGCCCTGTGGCCGCCAAAGCCAGGGCCCGGATGCTTGAGATGATCGCGATCTTTTTTGCTCTGCCCTGGTTGCTGGTGCTTGCACCTGCAATACCTTTGTGGCTGGTGCTGTGGCCGGCTGCGGGCCTCGTTTGGCTTGTGCTGCGGGCAGATGCGAGTTTTGACCGGGCACAATTATGGTTTAACCAGGCCATGATCTTGCAAGCCGCGGGTTGCATTGACCGCTTTGATCACTGTGGCCGCCTTAGTCGCAGCTGGTGGCGGTCCATACTGCTCCCCATGCTCGTGCGCCTGGCTGTGGTGGCTCTGATCCTGTATCTCTTCCTGCTTCTGGTGTTGCCTGACTCGCTTTTTGCTCTGCCGCGGCAGCATCCAGGTCTGTGGCTGGCCGTGATGCTGCTCTACCCACTCTTGTCCGTGTATCCGCAGGAGCTGATCTTCCGCACATTTTTCCTCCACCGATACCAAGATATCTGCAAACGACCCGGGATACTGCTGTTGACCAATGCGCTGGCCTTTGCCATGGCGCATGTCATTTACCGTAATTGGGTTGCTGTGCTGCTCACCTTTTTCGGCAGCTTTCTTTTTGCCCGTACTTATCAGAGAACCCGCTCAACCCTGGTCGCATCGGTAGAACACAGCCTATACGGCTGCCTGATTTTTACCATTGGCCTGGGCCGCTTTTTTTACCTGGGTGGTATTAACAGCCTGCCTGCATTGCTTCGTTTCTGATCATCCCCCGGCTGGAGTCTGTTTTTGTTCGCTGCTGCGGAGAACGGCGCGCTCATCGCCCGCCGCGTTCTCATCCCTGGTAATGGAAAGTTTGATCGCCCTGGGGATATAACGCTGGATGAAACGCAGGCAGATGGTCAGGAACAGGTGAGTTGCCATGGGGAGAATCAGTGGAGAGGCCAGCCCCAGATAATGCCATCAATGGTGCTGATGAGGCGCGCAATGCTGTCCATAGAGCTTTGTTGCGTGATTGGGGGACTTGGGGATTGCTGGTGATTTACTGGTGTTCAGCCCGCTCAACCTGGCAAGCTGTTGCTTGCGGCAACAATGCGCAGAATATTGTCTTGCACCTGCACCAGGTCACCGGGGTAGAGTTTCCGCCGTTTGCGCAGTTCAACCACACCATTCACCTGCACCAATCCTTCACTGACCATCCAACGTGCTTCTCCTCCACTGGCTGCAATATTTTCGCGTTTCAGCAGTTTGTCCAGCTCGATGAAATCAGTGGTTATAGAAGCAGGTAAGCTGGAAGATGGAAGGTTATGCATGGTGTGCTGCCGGCTTAATCCAGCTGAAAATCAAGAGTGACAAGTCGGCGCGCAGGGATGAACTGCCGGTAGCCGGTGTAGGATTTATCCAGCATGATCTTGGCGGCGCGCACCGAATCTGTATCGCGGTACTTGTCGGAAAGATAGACAATTTCGCTGATGCCGGCCTGAATAATGACTTTGGTGCATTCATTGCAAGGAAAAAGGCCTACGTAAATCCTGCAGCCGCGCAGGTCTCGGGTGATGGAGTTGAGAATGGCGTTTACTTCCGCATGGCATACGTAGGGGTATTTGGTGTCCAGGTAGGTACCTTCGCGCGCCCAGGGCAGCTCGTCATCTGAGCAGCCCCTGGGAAAACCATTATACCCTACGCCCACAATCCTGTTTTGGCTGTTGGCCACACAGGCACCCACCTGGGTGTTTGGGTCTTTGGAGCGCCCGGCCGAGAGCAGGGCAACGGCCATGAAGTATTCATCCCAGGAGAGGACACCACTGCGTTTTAAGGTCATTGCTGGTTTTGTTCTGCTTTTGCCTGCTGGGCGGCCTTGAATTCCTTGCGCCGCTGTCGCCAGTCAGGGGCGGTGCCAGTAGCGTTTTCGATGAACATGCGGATAGCTGTAAAGTAGCGTTTGCCTGCCGTGGCGATCAGGGAATTATGATCAGCTCCGGGTACAACCTGCAGTTCTTTTTGCTTGGCGCCGCTGGCCGCATGCAAGCTTTCTGCCTGCCACAGCGGTATCAGCTGGTCGTACTGACCGTGCAGTATAAGGGTAGGTTTGGTGAAGTCGACGATTTTTGCGCTGTTGTTGAAGGTGTCTTCTTCACGGATGCCCAATTGTTCCAGGTCAATTCCAAGCACCTTTGCCAGGGGCAGGGTTTTGGCAAAACCTGATTCAATAATCAACCCGCCTACCGCATCGCTATGCTTGGCCGCAACCTCAATGGCGCAGGCGCTTCCCAGGGAGCGGCCCATGACAAAAAGCTCACCGGTGTACTGGCTATCGGTAAGCCAGCTGCGCAGATGAAGGAAAGAGGCTTCAGCATCGGCCAAAAAGGTGCTGACCAGGGGTTCGCCGTCACTCCAGCCATAGCCCCGGTAATCGCACACCGCGAAGTTGAGGCCTTCGGCCAGGTAAAACGGGGCGATATCGTCGTAATCCGGTACAATTTCACCGTTGCCATGAAAAAAAATGATGGTGTTAGCTGCAGGGCTGTGGGTGAAAAGTCGGCAGCCGATCTTCACTCCTGCGGCAACTGGCGCATCGATATTGACTGCCTGCTGAGGAGCTTCTGTTTTCCTGGCCTTTCTTGGATGAAAAATCACCCGCAATACATCTTCATGATCCATAACATGTCCTGTGTTGACTGACTTTTGCGGTGGAGTCGCTTCACGGCAGGCTGCGACTCCAAAGAGCAGGCTGAGCGGTACTATGCTGCACAGTAGAATGAAGGTTGTTTTTTGTAGACCTTTCCAGTCCATTGCTTCCTCCAAATGTTGTGCATGGCGCGTTATACCTGCTTATACCTGCTGCGTAATACCTTTATTTTAATTGCAGATCACAGCTGCTGGAGCTGGGCGAATGGGCTGCAGCCATACTATGGCGCGGGCCTGCATTCGCCTATAGTTATAGCAGCATAGGATAGCGTTTTGAGGTGCTATGTAAGTTAGGTAAGCAGTTCCAGGCCTGAAAAGAAATAGCCGATTTCAAAGGCAGCTGTTTCAGGCGCATCAGAGCCGTGGGTGGCATTGGCTTCCAGTGAATCACCAAATTCCTTGCGCAGAGTGCCTTCGGCTGCATCGGCCGGATTGGTTGCTCCCATTAAATCACGCCATTTCTTGATCGCCCCTTCGGCTTCGAGCACCATGACAATGCAGGGCCCGCTTGACATGAAATCTGTCAGTTCACCAAAAAAAGGGCGGCTTTTATGTACATGGTAAAAACCTTCTGCTTCTTTTTTGCTGAGATACAGTTTCTTCATGCCGACCACAGTAAATCCCTCGGCATAGATGCGGCTGAGGATTTTCCCGGCATTGCCGGCCTGGAAGGCGTTAGGTTTGATAATGGCAAAGGTTCGTTCCATAATGACAACTCCTTGAATGATTGGATGGGCTACGAACGAAAACTCTGAATTATACCATACCTGAGAAAAATCGGCTCGTCATTGAAAGCAAAATCAATACAAAACTGAGGTGACAATATATTTCAGCTGACTGACACAAATTGCCATGTGTTTGGGGAAGGGCCACAGAAATCAGTTTGCAAATTCGCATTTACGCTCTAGTATGTGCAGTTCAATTGTTTCTCCCTGTTTATCACGGGGAGAGCTGGCACGTTGTGCCGGATGATAAAAACATAAGCGCACGGGATTTGAATTTATGGCTCTAATCGTGCAAAAATTCGGCGGCACCTCGGTGGCTTCCACTGAGAAAATAGCAGCTGTTGCCAAGCGAGTGATTGAAAAACACCGGGAAGGCAACCGTATGGTCGTGGTGCTGTCTGCCATGGCTGGGGAAACTGACCGGCTTATCGGCATGGCCAACAGCATGCAGCACATCCCTGACCTGCGCGAAATGGACATGCTTATTTCCTCAGGAGAGCAGGTGAGCATTGCCCTTTTTGCCATGGCGGTAAAGGCGGCCGGTTATGATGCGGTATCGCTTTTGGGTGATCAGGTTGCCATTCGAACCGACCAGATGCACACTCGCGCCCGTATTGCTGCTATTGACGTAGAACGCATCAATACCCATCTGGAAAAGGGCAAGATTGTGGTTGTTGCTGGCTTTCAGGGTGTTACCGATGCAGGTGATATCACCACCCTGGGCCGGGGTGGTTCCGATACCACGGCGGTGGCCCTGGCTGCAGCTCTTAAGGCAGATGCCTGCGAGATATTTACCGATGTGGAAGGAGTGTTTACCACTGATCCGGGAGTTTATAAAAAAGCCCGTAAAATCGATTACATCAGTTATGATGAAATGCTTGAACTGGCCAGCTTGGGCGCAAAAGTGCTGGATATCCGTGCAGTGAGCATGGCCAAGCGCTTCAAGGTGCCGGTGCATGTTCGTTCAACCTTTACCAATACCATCGGCACCTGGGTTGTTGACGAGGAGAAAATTATGGAATCCATGCTGGTTTCCGGTATTACCTACAGCAAGAAAGAAGCTCGAATCACGGTCAAGAAAGTCCCGGATCAGCCTGGAGTTGCGGCAAAAATATTCCTTCCCATTTCAGATGCCGGTATCTTGGTGGACATGATCATCCAGAACACCCAGGATGGAGGCCTCACCGACATGACCTTCACTGTGCCGCGCAGCGACTATGAGCGGGCTATGCAAATACTGCACAAGGTGGCAGCAGACATCAGGGCCGAAGACGTCACTGGTGATCAGGAAATCACCAAGGTGTCGATTGTAGGCGTAGGGATGCGCAATCATTCAGGCATTGCTTCAACTATGTTTCAGATCATGTCGAAAGAAGGCATAAACATGATGATGGTTTCCACTTCGGAAATTAAGGTGTCTGTTGTTATAGCCGAGAAATATACGGAACTGGCTGTCCGCGCCCTGCACGATGCTTTTGCCCTGGACAAGGACAATATGCCCCTGGAAGTAGACTGAGAACAACATGACCCGCACCGTAGAAATATA
Organism: Desulfobulbaceae bacterium; assembly: GCA_012744275.1. GTDB lineage: Bacteria > Desulfobacterota > Desulfobulbia > Desulfobulbales > Desulfobulbaceae > Desulfobulbus. The sequence continues at coordinate 30,118 of JAAYIE010000080.1, read as the reverse complement.
CGATACAACCCTGCGCGACGGCACCCAGGCGGAGAATTTCAACCTTTCCCTGGAAGATAAGATAAAGGTATGTCGTGAGCTGGACAGTTTCGGCGTAGATTATATCGAAGGTGGCTGGCCGGGTTCCAATCCGCTGGCGGTTGAATTTTTTCAGCGCATGCAGGATGTTGGTCTGCGACATGCCAAACTGGCAGCCTTTGGTTCCACCAGGCATTTTCAGCATCCGCCACAAAAAGACGCCAACCTTTTGGCGCTTTTGGCAGCCAAAACCCAGGCAATTACCATCTTTGGCAAGAGCTGGGATATCCATGTGACCGATGCGCTCCGCATCGGCCTGGAAGACAATCTCACCATTATCGAAGATTCCCTTGCCTACCTGCGGCCACAGGTGCAGCATCTTTTCTACGATGCCGAACATTTTTTTGATGGTTTCAAGGCCAACCGGGATTACTGCCTGGCCACCTTGCAGCGGGCCCTTGCCGGTGGTGCCGAAACCCTGGTACTTTGCGACACTAATGGAGGCACTCTGACCCACGAGCTGGCCGAGATTATCCGAGCGGTGCAGCAGTTTTTTCAACAAAAGGGCCAGGAAGTGCAGCTGGGTATTCATTCCCATAATGACGCTGAATGCGCGGTGGCCAATTCACTTATGGCACTCCACCTGGGTGCAGTGCAGGTACAAGGTACCATGAACGGCTATGGCGAACGCTGCGGCAATGCCAACCTGACCTCCATTATCCCCGCACTGGAGTTGAAATTGGGTCTGCAGAGCCAGGCCGGCACACGCCTGCACCAGCTCTATGCCACCACTAGGCTTATCAACGAGCTGGCCAATCTGCCCCACAACAGGTATCAGCCCTATGTGGGCGATTCCGCCTTTGCTCACAAGGGCGGGGTGCATGTAAGTGCGGTGCAGCGCAACCCGGTGACCTATGAGCATATCGATCCGAACAAGGTGGGCAATGAACGCCGCATCCTGATATCCGACCAGTCCGGTCGGGCCAATGTGGTACTTAAGGCCGAACACTACGGTTTGCCGCTGCGTCCGGATGACCCGCTCATGGCTTCTATTATTGCTGAACTCAAGGAGATGGAAAACCAGGGTTATCAGTACGAGGCAGCGGAAGCCAGTTTTGAACTGCTCATGCGCAGCGCCTTGGGGTTGCGGCGCAAGTTTTTCAATCTGGTAGCCTTTCGGGTGATGAACCACAAGTACAGCATGAACAAGGATCCCTTTACCGAGGCGACTGTTCGGCTCAATGTGGGTGGCATCGAAGCCCATACCGCGGCCATGGGTGATGGCCCGGTCAATGCGCTTGATCTGGCCCTGCGCAAGGCGCTCACCCAATTCTATCCCAGCCTTGAAGACATGGAACTGGTCGACTATAAGGTACGGGTACTTTCAGGTGAGCATGGTACCGGCGCCAAGGTACGGGTACTGATAGAGAGCCGGGATTCGAGCGGCTCCTGGGGAACAGTGGGTGTCTCAATGAGCATTATCGAAGCGAGCTGGCAGGCCTTGGTGGACAGTATCAACTACAAGCTGATGAAGGATGAACAGGGCAGGGAAAAAGGACCAGCTGCAAAGTAACGGGCCTGCGGAACAAAATCTGCGCAAACGCGTTCTTCTGCTGTCGTTTTTTGCTCTTTTTCTTGTTTTTATTAATCTTTTACCGTTTTATCGATCCTTTGTCCTGAAATCAGCACCCGAACTGGCCCTGTTTCAGGGTATGGAAGAAGCTGTATCACAGGCCAATTTCGCCCTTGGATCTGGTCCGTATCCCTACAAAACTGCGGCCCTCTTTAAGGTGGCGGATACCGCAGCTGCTGCAACCATGCCAGATGACTGCAGCACACCTGCTGAGTTGGCCCCTTTCCTTGGCCTGGCCATGGATATCAACCGGGCAAGGGCGAAGGAACTGACCCTGCTGCCGGGCATTGGCCAGGTACTTGGGCAGCGCATTGTGGCTGAACGAGAGAAAAACGGCCCATATCGCAGCCCTGACGAACTACTGCGGGTTACCGGCATCGGCACGGTTATCCTGGCAGGCCTGCAGCCGCATGTTTGCACCAGATGACCACCTCAGCCCCTGTCCTTGTTCTGGTTGGACCGACCGCCATCGGTAAAACTGCACTGTCCCTCTCCATTGCTGCGAAATTTGGCTGTGAAATCATCTCCATGGATTCCATGCAGGTGTACCGCTTTATGGACATCGGCACGGCCAAGGCAAGCAGGGAAGAGCAGGCACAGGTTCGCCACCATCTCATCGATATTGCCGATCCGGACGAACAGTACCATGCCGCCTCCTTTGTTCGCGATGCACTGGCTGCTGTGCAGGAGATTCGCGCCCGTGGTAAATTGCCCCTTATCACCGGTGGAACCGGGCTGTATTTGTCTGCTTTAAACAAGGGGTTATTTGATGTAGTGCAAGTTCCGCCTGCAGTCAGAAAACGTTTACTTGATCGCCTTGAACTGGAGGGCAGGGCGGAGCTCTTTCGGGAATTGGCAGCCTGCGACCCTGAAAGCGCTGCCAGAATCCACCCCAATGATACGCAAAGGCTGCTTCGTGGCCTGGAATTGCATGCTGCCACAGGTATCCCTTGGTCGGAGCACATTCGCAGACAACAGGCCCACCAGTTGCAATCACGGCTGCACCCATCGCTGCAGATGCAACTACAAATCGGCCTGAACTGTGAGCGCAGCCTGCTGTACGAACGTATCCGGCAGCGGACAGAAGAGATGATGCAAGCCCCATTTCTACGGGAAGTGGAGATGTTGCTGGCGCGTGGGTACGAGGCTGCATTGCCGTCCATGCAATCCCTGGGCTACCGCCACATGGTCAGGCACATTCGCGGCGATTGGGATATGCTCACCGCCTGCCAGGCACTTGTTACCGATACCAGGCGATATGCCAAACGTCAGCTCACTTGGTTTCGTGCTAACGATGAAATACATTGGTTTGACCGGAGCCAAACCGAGGCTGTGTTCTCGCTGATCGAGCATTTTTTGCATCACAACAGCGTTCAAAGGCCAAAACCTATGCCCCGACATTGAACTGATATGGATTACTCCTATATACCGCTTAAAAAAACGGACAAACAGAAGGCAGCCCATTTGGCCAGGAAGCTGCACATCTCTCCGATTATTGTGGAAATTCTCTATCAACGGGGCATGACCAGCCTCGAAGCCCTGCGCGAGTACCTCTATCCGCAGTTGGCTAACCTGCCCGATCCTTTCACCATGCTCGGCATGAAAGAGGCGGTTACCAGGGTGGTAGAGGCCCGCCTGGCCGGCCATCCGGTGTATATCCATGGTGATTATGATGTGGACGGCATTAGCGCCACCACACTCCTCCATGCTTTTTTTACTACGGTGGGCATCCATTCCTTTTACTATATCCCAAAGCGCACGGAAGAGCAGTACGGCCTGTCGGAGGCATCGCTCAGCAAGTTGCTGGGCACCGTTTCACCCTCTGCAAAGCCTGTGCTGATTACGGTGGATTGCGGCATTTCCTCCTTTGCAGAGATCGCGTTTGCAGAACAGCACTATGGTTGTGATGTGATTGTAACTGATCATCATCTGCCAGGCCCTGAATTGCCGGCTGCGTTGGCAATCGTCAATCCCAAACAGGATGGTTGCAGCTTTCCCTTTACCTATCTGGCTGGAGTAGGGGTGGCTTTCTTTTTTGTCCTTGCCCTGCGCCGCGTCCTGGTTGAAGCAGGTGTGCTGAAAAAAGACACCATGCCCAATCTGAAGCATAGTCTTGATCTGGTGGCATTGGGCACCATTGCCGATGTTGTGCCACTTGTAGACGTTAATCGCATTTTGGTACGGGCCGGTCTTGAAGTGCTTGCCACCAGAAGCAGGCCAGGGGTTCGCGCCTTGGCGGAATGCGGTAATGTCATGACCACTGCCATTACCGCCGAAGATGTAGCCTTTCGTCTGGCGCCGCGCATCAATGCCAGTGGCAGATTGGGGCAACCCGAGCTTGGCGTGCAGCTATTACTGGCACAAAATCAGGATGAGGCAGTTCAGCTGGCAGCCCAGCTGGAAGACCTCAACAACCAGCGCAAAGTACTTGAAGCCGACATCACGCCTGCAATAAGTGCGGCATGCAGCAAACAAACAGAGGAGGGCAGGGCTGCCCTGGCCGTGTACAGCGCCGATTGTCATCCCGGCATCCTGGGGATACTGGCTTCGCGCATGGCAGAACAGTTCAACAGGCCTGTTATCCTGTTCACAGACGATCAGCATGCCCAAGGTAAACATATATTGAAGGGATCCGGCCGTTCTGTACCTGAGATCAATCTTTACGAAACCCTGAGCAGTTGCCAGGAAGTAATCGAACAATTTGGTGGCCATCCCATGGCTGCCGGGCTGACCATCAGCTTGAGCTCCTTTGAGGAGTTTGCCAGGCTTTTCCATGAAAGCGTGGAACAGCAGAAGACGCTGCCCCTGCATCAGCAACGAAGACTGGTGGATTACCAGCTGGCAGCGGAACACTTGCTGCACCACAATTTTCTGCAAACCGTACAGCTGCTGGAACCCTGCGGTGAGGGCAATCCGGAACCGGTTTTTCTTATGCAGGCAGAGCCACTTAAGCAGGTGCGCACAGTGGGTAATGATGAACACGTAGTGTTTCATATCCATGTTCAGGGGCGCACGCTGTCGGGGGTCGGCTTTAATCTGGCCCAGCAGTACTCGGGCTTTCCCGGCAATGAAACTTCTCTGGTATTCAAGCTGAAACAACGTTACTTTAACGGCAAGGAACATACCCAGATGCAGGTGATCGAGTTTCTGCCTGTTTAAGGGCACAGTGTTAGCCAGGCGCATATATAAATTTACATAATATACATTATGCGACATTGTGCATATTGTATATATACCTTTAAAAATAGTACTGGATGTGCACGCAGGCGCAGTTTGCCACTTACTCCAAGCCGGATTTCCTCCAACTCCTTTCTTTCAGGACAGCCATGCAACCCAACCGCGATATTTATCAGGAACCGCTTGTATCCCGTTATACCAGTCCGGAGATGCAGCGTTTATTTTCAGAACGTTACAAATTTACCCACTGGCGGCGTTGCTGGATCGCCCTGGCCGAGGCTCAACACGAACTCGGTTTGAAGGCCGTCACCTCCGAAATGATTGACCAGCTCAAAGCGCATGCCGAAGACATCAATTTCGAGGTTGCCGAAGAAAAGGAGAAAGAAATCCGCCATGATGTTATGGCCCATGTCTTTGCCTATGGACAACAGTGCCCCCTGGCCGAGCCTATTATCCATTTAGGTGCAACATCGCAGTTTGTTGTCTGTAATACCGATCTCGTGGTGCAAAAAGAGGCCTTGAAACTGATTCAGGCAGCTCTGCTGCGCACCATTGCCAACCTGGCCCGTTTTGCCCGCAAACATGCTAACCTGCCTACCCTTGGCTATACCCACTATCAACCTGCACAACCAACGACTGTGGGCAAACGCACCACTCTCTATATCCAGGATTTATTGATGGATTTAGATTATATTACCACCCTGCAGGCTCAATTAAAGGCCCGTGGTGCCAAGGGTACGGTCGGTACCCAGGCAACCTTTCTGGAGTTGTTCGAGGGTGATCATGCCAAGGTACGCGAAATGGACCAGCGGGTGGCGCGCAAACTCGGCTTTGACAGCACCTTTGCTGTAACTGGCCAAACCTATCCACGCAAACTGGATATGAAAACTGTGGAAACCCTGACCGGCATTGGCGCATCCGCCCATAAATTCGCGGTTGATCTGCGCCTGCTCGCCAACTTGAAGGTACAGGAAGAGCCCTTTGAGGAAAAACAGGTTGGCAGTTCAGCCATGGCCTATAAGCGAAATCCCATGCGTTCTGAGCGCATGACCGGACTGGCCCGTAAACTTATGGGCCTGCCGACCAATTTTGCCGCCACTGCGGCCAATCAATGGTTTGAGCGCACCCTGGACGATTCCGCCATTCGTCGTATGGACATGGCCCAGGCCTTTCTCTTAACCGATGCGGTCTTGCGGCTCTATATGAATATCAGTGAAAACATAGTGGTCTATCCCAAGCAGATTGAAAAACATCTGCAGGAAGAACTACCCTTTATGGCCACGGAAAAAATTCTCATGGCCTGTGTAGAACACGGTGAAAGCCGCCAGACCATGCATGAAGTTATTCGCGGGCACTCTGTGGCTGCAGGCTACGAGGTTAAGCAAAATGGTGGCAGCAATGATCTGCTCAAGCGGTTGGGAGATGATGCGGCTATCCCCTTCTCCACCCGTGAACTGGAAGAACTGCTAACCGATTACCAGAGTTTTACCGGTCGGGCCGAGGCGCAAACTTTGGATTTTCTTAAGGAACAGGTTGAGCCAGTACTACATCGACATTCCGGTGAATTTACCAATATAGATGCCTCCCTGCACGTGTAGCACCAGTGTCTGATTGCAAGTTATGCTTTGCTTTTTTTGCAAAGAAGCAAAGAAAATGCGGCGCAGGCCTAAAAGTTGGCCTGCCCGGCGAGGGTTTCTGGTGCCGACCGATGCCGACACCATAGAAAGCACAATTTGAAGATGACATTGGAACAGTGTTAGGAGCCCCTTGGATGAGTTCCTTTAGCTGAACCGCTGCAACCCGGTAAAAAACGACATGGAAATAGTGTCCCTCTTTTGTGTTATCCGTCCAGCTCGCATCAGTTGGCTGCGCCATATCCTGGAAGGCTACGACGGTTTGGCCATGTTGAGCACCATTGCAGCGGAAAAAGGGCTGATTCGCATTCAAACGCCCTCCTGCTCCTATGTTGAGCTGATACAACTGATGGAGTCGCTTGCACCGAGCTTGACGCCCTACCCTGCTTTTTCTTAAGGCAAATCTTTAGGTTTTTTAGTTATCATACTGTTGTTATGGCTAAAGTTGTTCATATAAAAACATTTGGCTGCCAAATGAATGAGCGGGATTCCGAAATCATGGGGCAACTGCTCAGCCAAAATGGCTACGTTTACAGTGATATGCCCGAGGCCGCGGATCTCATCCTGGTCAACACCTGCAGTATCCGCGACAAGGCCGAACAGAAGGTATACAGTCTCCTTGGGCAACTGCGCGAGCTGAAGGAGAAAAACAGACATTTCCGCCAGATCCGTATTGGCGTCTGTGGTTGTGTTGCCCAGCAGGAAGGCAGAAAGATTATTGAGCGTATGCCCCATGTGGATTTGGTGCTGGGCACCCAACAGCTCTACCAGCTCCCTGCCCTGCTTGACCAGCTTGAGAAAGGTGAGCTGCATCATAAGGTGGCGCTTGATTTGGATGCCAACTTTGCCATTCCTCCTTTTCAGCAACTGCTCCGGGAGACACCCACACAAAAATCCAGCGCTGTGGCCAGGCCTGTGCAACGTTATGTTAATATCATGCAAGGGTGTAACAATTTTTGCAGCTACTGCGTGGTGCCCTATACCAGGGGGCGGGAAATCAGCAGACCGCTTGCCGATATCCTGGAAGAGGTGGAGTTGCTGGTTGCCCAGGGAGTGCGCGAAATCACCCTGCTCGGACAAAATGTCAATTCATATGGCAAGACCAACCGCGTGGCAGACCAGGCCATCACCTTTCCGGATTTGCTGCGGGCGGTTGCCCTGGTGCAGGGTCTGAAGCGCCTGCGTTTCACCACCTCGCATCCCAAAGATCTGGACAGGGGCCTGATACGCTGCTTTGCCGAGCTTGAGGTATTATGCCCGCATTTCCACCTGCCTGTGCAGTCCGGTTCAAATCAGGTACTGGCGCGGATGAATCGCGGCTACAGCGCAGAAGAGTACCTTGCCAAGGTGGAGGAATTGCGACGCATGCGGCCCGATATTGCCCTGGCTACGGATTTTATTGTTGGTTTTCCAGGAGAATCAGAACAGGATTTCGTGGCAACCATACAACTTTTGCAAGACGTCCGTTTTCACAGTTCGTTCTCCTTCAAGTATTCCGACAGACCCCAGGCCCGTTCAACTGGCTTTGCCGATAAAATCGCTGAAGATATTAAAAGTGAACGTTTGGCACGCCTGCAACAAAAGCAGACTGAAATTAGTTTGGCATGGAATATCATGTTGATGCACAAGAAAGTTGAGATATTGGTTGAACATATATCCGCCCAAACAGGCCGCGGCAGAAGTGCAGCCAACCAGGTGGTGCATTTCCAGCTTCAACCTGGCCGATCCATGCCGGCTGTCGGCGACATCACCCACGTGCTGATAGAGCATGCCGGACCGCATTCCCTGCGGGGCATAGCGCAGTAATTCCAATTTCACATTACCAGGTCTTTTTAAGCTTCGTATTTTCTCGCCACCCTGAGAGCAACTTGAATCTGGAACTGGAGCAAGGCCTGCATTCTTATTCATTTTAACCCCATAACTGCCATGATCGACCTGCACAGCCATACCTTTTTTAGTGACGGAGCCCTGGTACCATCAGAGCATGTACGCCGCTTTGAGCAACTTGGTTATACAGCCGTTGCCATTACCGACCATGCGGATGCATCCAACATCCATATCCTGATTCCTAATCTGCTCAAGGTGGCCAAGACGCTGAATGCGGTGAACAGCACCAGACTTATTGTGGGCGTGGAGCTGACCCATGTACCGCCACCGCACATCCGGGATTTAGCGGCTGAATGCCGCGCTTTAGGGGCGCAGATAATCGTTGTACATGGTGAAACCCCGGTGGAACCAGTTGCTCCTGGGACAAACCGGGCCGCTTTGGAGGCGGATGTTGATCTGCTTGCACATCCTGGTTTTATCACCCTGGAGGAGGCAGAACTTGCCGCCAGCAGAAATATTCTGGTGGAACTCTCTGGCCGCAAGGGCCACAGTTTGACCAATGGACATGTGGTCCAGATGGCGCGCCGTGCCGGTGCACCCATGGCCATCAACGCCGATGGCCATGCACCTGGCGATTTTTTAAGCGCAGCAATGGCCGAAAAGGTAGGGCTCGGAGCCGGGCTCAGTAAGGAAGAGTACCTGCAGGTCCGGAAGAATATGAGGAGCCTGGTCGAAAAAGTGTAGGCAGGCTGCTTGCATCGGGGCGTGTCACTTGGCCGATCAGCCGATTGTCCAACCCCCTGCATTCAACACAGTACGGCAACAGGTTCCAATGCCCATATTTAAACGGCTTTCACTTGTTGGCATCCGGGAGCCACCACAGAGCGTACCAAGCCATACGGCAGCGGGCATATTACACCCCCGCGTCTTAAGCAACAGACAACCGCGTAACACCTCGTCTGGACTGCGAAAATATCAGTTTTCTCCGCCGTTGCTGCGCCAGAACGGCGCAAATACACGTTTAGGTTCAAACACCCCTTTGTCCTGGCTGCCCACATCAAGGCTAGCCGCCTGTGGTGGTGCCGTCTGCTGGCGCAGACCTGCGCTGCCGCTTACCACCCTGCCGCCCTGGCCGGGGTTCACCGGCAAAAATATTTGTCCCACCTCGGGATAGCGTAAAGGCAGACCGGTATTGAACTGCAGATCAGCCATATCCACCCTGTCGCCAATCTGTTCGTAGTCAATCAGTGCCTGGGCTATGGTACTCCAGGCAGGTAGAGCACCCCGCGAGCCACTAATACGGGCTGCACCCTGCACCATGGGCAGGTTGATGTCGTAGCCAGTATACACCCCTACCGTATACCCACCTTCAAGGCTTAAGACCGAAGGATCGTCCTGGGCCAACACGGGTACATAGCCGATAAAGGTGGCGTTGCGGTATTCGTTGGCAGTGCCGGTTTTCCCCAGCAGTGGCAGGGCCTGCTTGATCCGGGCCAGTTTTTGCTCGGTCTCCGGATTGGCACTGTGCAGGCCCACATTGGCTGCGGCATATTTGCCCGTGCCGTAGCTCACCACGTTTTGCAAGATGTTGCTCACTGCAGCAGAGGTTCTGCCGTCAAAAACACGGGTTGCATAGGCCCTGCGGTTGTACACTTCCTTACCGTCTGGGGTAACAATACGGTCGATCAAAGACGGGCCATCGCGATCCACCCGGCTTTCCCCTGCCGTACGGCTCATGGCCTCAGCATCGGCAGGATCGTAGCGGTTGCCGGTAACGATGGTCTCATACACCCTGGTCAGCTCCGACAAGGTAACCACATTAGAACCGAGCGGCAGGGACAGCACCGGTTCAATGTTGCTCTCCACCCCACAGGCCCGGGCCAGGTGGATAAGGTACTGCAGGTTGAGCATAACCCGAAAATCCCGCAATTCGCTGAGTAGATCCAGGGTGTAGGCATGCTTGATATCAAAGCGTGTGCTCTCTTTTTGCATCTGCTGTTCTACCTGGGCAAGGGATTCTGCACTGATCACCCCCTCCAGCAGCACCCGCTGCCAGAAGGCATGCTCCTGGGCTGGACCCATAATGGTGAATTGGGTTTGCAGATCACTTGGAGACAGCAGCAGCCAATTGTCGGGTACATTCGTGCGCAAACTGAAAATAACCGAACCGGTACCAGTACGATACAAAGCACCCTGCGCGCCGGCGCCATCACCAGACCCACGCAACGCCCGTTCACGCTCGCTTATGGCAGCGGCAAACTCGGGGTTGTCAAAGGCCATATCCGGATCGACAATGGGCCTGTAGCTGTGCACATACTGCCGGTACGCCACCATCTGTGGCAAGCGGGAACGAATGCCGAGGAAGGAGGGGAAAAGCAGACCCAGGTTGCGCTGCACATCAGCTGGCTTGTTTCCAGAGCGGTTGGCGCGTACGATGCCTGCATACTTGTTGTAGTTATAACCATAGGGCAATCGGGTCAGCCGCTCATACTCCTGCTGGTTGCCGGCAAAGAGAAAGTCTGTTTTCAAGGCCCGCACCGCAGCATCATAGGCTGCCTGTTCCACCATGCCCTTCGATACCCACAGGCCAAAGGTGTTCTGCATGCGCTGCTTGTACTGATCATAGCTTTCCTGCTGACCGTTTTCCACTTTGGGGGCCATGTCAACCTGCTGGGCGATTTCACGCAGGGCCGGCAGTTCCAGATGGTCGGTGAGATGGTACAGGAGCCATACGGTGGCCAGGTTTTCAGAGGTTACTCCAGCCCAGCTCAGGCTGACTTCACTATTGGGGCTGGTATGATCTGGCCGGGGAAAATACGGTTGATCCATGAAGACAAATACATTGCGGCGATTGTTAAGCATATCCACCGGACTCCAGCCAAGCTGCAGGGCCGCGGCATAGAGAAAGGGTTTGAAGGCCGAACCCATCAAGCGGCGCGCACTGGTGGCCCGGTTGAAATGCACGTTGGACATGCCGCCGCTTATCGCCCGAATTGCACCCTGCTGCAGTACAATGGCACCGCCTTCCACCTTGGGGTAGCGTTCCAGATCAAGGAACAGTAGCTCGCTATTTGCTGCAGGAACCTCGCGCACGCTCACATATACCTGATCGCCAGGTTGCAGCTGGGCGCGCAGGGCATTCTTGTCTGCAGCCGTAACCTTGGCCCAGGGGCCCTGTCTGTGGATGGCCAGAGAGCCGGCCAGGTTGTCAAAACTGTCTGCGGCAAGGAAACCCTGCCGATCCTGTGCAAGCTGAACTCGCAAAAGGCCGCTTGCCTCATCCTTGCCGGTAAAGGTACCAAAGACAAAGGCGCCTGGTTCAATGTCTTCATCTCCGCTGTAGTGCAGTTCCGCATATTCCTTTTGCACTTCCTCGCGCTTATACCCCCTGAGCACCACATCCAGTTGGGAAAGCTGGCTGCGCAGGGCGCGCACGGTCTTGTGCTGCAGTTCCTTGTCAATGGTGGTAATAACGCGCGCACCAGAGGTGGAGATGTTGGAGATGCCCTTTTCTTCCAGATATTCGTCAATAATTGGCGAGCTGACCCCCTCCCTGACCAGGTCCATGGTTGCGTTGTGCTCATACGACATCTTACCCTGCTTGAACTCAATTTCGGTTGTTCGCGCTGACAGGAACTGTTCCTGATTGATCATCCTTTCTTTAAGCATCTGCTGCAAAACATAGCGCACCCGTTCCATGGCTCGCTTCTTGGTTTCTATGGGATCTTCCCGATTTTTCTGTAAAAAGGGATTGTAATAGTTGGGCCGCTTGACACTGCCCGCGATGAAGGCTGACTCGAGCATCGTCAGTTCGGCCGGCTCTTTGTCAAAAAAATAACGCGCCGCTACACCAAGACCGTGGCCATTGCCACTGACATAGAACTGGTTGCAGTAAAATTCGAGAATTTTTTCCTTGGAATAGCGATGTTCCAAACGAAAGGCCTGTAACAGTTCCTTGATTTTTGCCGGTATGCTGCGCGCTTCGCGCTTGAACAGGTTCTTTGCCGTTTGCTGGGAGATGGTACTGCCGCCCTGGACGATCCGGCCGGCTTTGAAGTTGACGATGAGAGCCCTGACAATGCCAGGGATATCTATACCGAAATGATTGAAATACTGGCTATCTTCGGCAGCAATCAGGGCATTGATGAAGTGTTGGGGGATATCTTCATACTTGAGGTACTGTCGATGGATGTCTTCGAAAAGCACGCCAAACTGGGTAACACCATCGCTGTAAAAGACCGGACTTTCCCTGCCCAGAATTTCATTGATGTTCTCTTCCGACATCTCCGGCGCAGGTACGATCGCGATCTGATAGTAGAGAAAACCAGCCCCTGCCAGGACAGCCACAACACTGGCGACCACAAACGACAATAGAATATAACGTAGTATTTTCATGATATTAAGTCGAAAATTCAAAACCGTAACTCATTGCAGATCTAAGTGCCCCTCTGTGTCACTCCCGGGTGTCAGCCTGGTTGGATATTCAAAGGATGTACCGCCGCACTGTATCTATGCCTGTTCCGCGCCCTTCCCGCCCCTGCGACATTTGCTGTGATCAGTCAGATTAAACAGGCACCCGGCCATGGGAACAATGCCCTGAAAAGGCTTTGCCATGCAAATACACTGATAGCAACAGGGGCAGTACTGTACTGCTATTGCCCTCCAACTTCTAGCAAAATGAATGGCTGTGCAATACCAAGAGCCCCAAAAGCCTTATCATTTTTTGCATGCCGCGTATTTTGGCCGGTTTGGGGAGATTCGCTCCCGACCATCAGGAAGAGTAAGAATGGGTGCGTTTAAGGCAGGCCTATAAAAATTTACCATTTCTTTACTTTGATACAGTATGCAGTCGAGTTATAGTCTCGCAATCATCCGTTTTTTATTTTTCATTTCTAGGGAGAGCAATAATGAAGCAATTGGGGGCTGAGTTTTTTGGGACTTTTTGGCTGGTGTTGGGCGGTTGCGGCAGTGCGGTGCTGGCGGCGGCTTTTCCCAATGTGGGTATCGGTCTGCTCGGTGTTTCTTTGGCCTTTGGTCTGACCGTACTGACCATGGCCTATGCGGTCGGCCATATTTCCGGCGGGCATTTCAACCCGGCGGTTTCCATTGGTTTGTGGGCGGGCGGACGTTTTCCTGCCGGCAAACTGCTGCCGTATATTGCGGCCCAGGTGGCTGGCGCAGTCGTTGCCGGTGGCGTGCTCTTTGTTATCGCCAGCGGCCAGACCGGCTTCGAGGTCAGCGCAGGATTTGCCTCCAACGGCTATGGCGATCTTTCACCGGGGAAATATTCCATGCTGGCTGCCCTGGTCTGTGAGATCGTTATGACCATGATGTTTTTGGTGGTTATTCTTGGCGCAACCGATGCCCGGGCGCCCCAGGGCATGGCGCCCATCGCCATTGGCCTGTGCCTTACCCTTATTCACCTGATTAGTATTCCGGTTACCAACACCTCGGTCAACCCTGCCCGGAGTCTGGGCGTGGCCCTGTATGCCGGTGCTCCTTACATTGCTCAGCTTTGGCTGTTCTGGGCAGCCCCAATCATTGGTGCGGTTCTGGGCGCTGCAGTATACCGCTTTATCGGGACGAGCGAGGGCAGCAACTGATAAAAGAAACGTACACTGCGTCGGCTAAGGGAGTGGCCATCTGCTGTACCGAATGATCGGTGCAAGCCCCAAGGCCGGCGTGGCGTTCGTTGTTCTGATACAAACCGCCTCCTTATCATCCGTACAAAAAGTACAGGTGAAGAGGAAGGCGGTTTCCTATTATATAATTGAAGCGCCCTTGTGGCCAACCACAACCAGTTCAAACAAGGTAGCCAAGCTGAGAGATGACAAAATTAACATAACGCACCTGTTCTACTCTGCTTTATAGCTGTATTTCCCGGTACAACTCATCTTTCAGTGCCCGCATCCTCAATTTTATCCTGTTTTTCCGGTGGTGGATGCACTATGCTGGCCACGTTTTCAGAGGACACCCTTTGGCTGATTATCAACAATTTCGGTATCTCACTGCTCAACTCCTCCTTGTTAAGGATGCAGACAAGCCGGACACCCATACCATGAAATACTGGTTCTTATTGTTGGTTGCTATTGTTTGCGAAGTTGTCGCAACCACTGCGCTCAAATCAAGCAATGGCTTCACCAGGCTCTTGCCAACTGCAGTTGTCATTACCGGTTATGGTGCTTCCTTCTATTTTCTTGCCCTCACCCTCAAGGCTATCCCGGTGGGCATTGCATACGCCGTCTGGTCGGGGCTCGGTATTGTTTTGATCACAATCCTTGCCTGGCTTTTCCATGGGCAAAAGCTGGACTTGTGGGGTTTTGTTGGGCTGAGCCTAATTGTGGGCGGGGTTCTGGTCTTGAACCAGTTTTCTAAAGTGCAGGTTCACTAAGGCAAATTTCATAATCAAACGCTCCTTAAATCGACTGCGGAAAATGCTCCCAAAGGCTACTGGTGTGCGTCTGCATCGCTTTTTTCTCGCCTTCCTGATAGTTTCTTTGATTTGGTACAGGAAAATATTTGCTCGGGATTGACCATATAGGATTGACCATATATGTACTTTGATGCTGCCCCACAAACGTTTGCCGGCTGCCACTCTTTGAGCACTGCTCACTGCTTGTAACCGCATGCTAAAAAAACTGCAGACTTTTCTGCCCGGCGACCGGGCGCGCATGATGATCGTTTCCGCCTTTATCGGCGTAATGACTGGTCTTGCCATTATTGCTTTCCGCGAGAGTGTAGCATTGGTGGAAAGCCTTATCCTCCACCACGGTGCAGCCCTGCTCGGCATTTCAGAAGGTGGGTGGCGGCGCGCACTTTTACCGCTTCTTCCCATGTTTGGCGTGGCCCTGCTCATTCCCCTTTCCCTGGCCTTCCCAGGTGAAGTGAATGGTTATGGTTTCCCCAGGTTCCTACGCCGGGTCAACCTGGAAAACGGCGTGCTCAGGGCGCGTACCATTGTCATCAAAATCATCGGCTCCGCTCTCACCATTGGCTCCGGCAATTCAGCGGGTACCGAAGGCCCCATTGCCCAGATAGGTGGTGCGATTGGCTCTCAAGTGGGGCAGCGCTTCCGCGTTTCCGGTAACCGCATGAAGGTTTATATTGCCGCAGGCTGCGCCGGTGGCATTGCCGGCATTTTTAATGCACCCCTGGCAGGCATGTTCTTTGCCGCGGAAATTGTACTTCTGGGCACCTACGAAATATCCTCATTCTCGGCTCTGGTGATCTCCTCGGCCATGTCAACCGTGGTGTCTCGCGCCTATTACGGGGCAATTCCGGCCTTTTCTATTCCACCCTACACGATCGTCAACTACTTTGTTGAATTACCACTGTACACCCTCATGGCCGTTCTGGTGGGGATAGCAGCAGTGCTCCATATCCGCTTTTTTTATCTGGTGCGTGACCGCTTCAATAGCCTGCGCCTGCACACACAACTCAAACCTATTCTGGGTGCATTCATTGTAGGTAGTTTTGCCATTTTCTTTCCACAGATTATGGGCGACGGCTACAGCTATATCGCCAAGGCCCTAGCCGGTGATACCCTGCTCTGGCGCATGGCCCTTTTGGTCGTACTGAAATCAGTGGCCACCGCCATCACCCTGGGTTCCGGAGGAGCTGGCGGCGTTTTTGCACCCTCGCTTTTCATCGGTGCGGTTCTAGGCGGCTCCTACGGCATTGCTGTGCACCATCTCTTTCCCAGCTATACAGCCACGCCTGGGGCCTACGCCACTGTGGGCATCGGCGCCTTTCTTGCTGCCTCAACCCATGCGCCATTGACCGCTATTTTTCTCCTCTTTGAGATGACCGGCAACTACATGATTATTATTCCGGTGATGATAACGGCTGTGCTTGGTACTATTACTGCGAAATGGCTCTACGACGACTCCATCGACACGGTTGACTTTAGTCGTGATGGCATCGACATCCATGAGGGTCGGGAACTCGCCATCATGCGGTCGGTCAAGGTGGGCAAGGCCATAAGCGAGGATGTCAGTTTCATCAGTGAAACCGCCAATGTTAATCAACTTTTGGAACTGTTCCGTGATACCAGCAATCATTTTTACTTTCCGGTAATCAACCACAAAGGACTGATGGTAGGGGTTGTGTCCCTGCAGGATGTAAAAACCGTACTTTTGCACGAAGAGGAGCGGAGTTGCCACCTGGTTGGGGCCATCTGTTCCCGCAACGTCATTATGCTCACTCCGGATGACAGCCTTTACGAAGCCATCCGCCTCTTTGACGTCAAAGGCATTGATGAAATTCCAGTGGTGGAGAGCCAAGAGAAGCCCTGGGTTCTGGGCATGCTCAAGCGACAGGACGTCATCAACACGTACAACCACGAAATGATCAAGCGGGGCATTAACGAACGGGCCGAATCCATCCGCATGATCTGCTCGGCCGATTAAGACGGAAAAAAGCGCCCCCATGCACATCAGCCTCTTTTCATTCGGTTTCAAGCACGGTTGTTTTGCCGACGCAGACTATGTGCTTGATCTGCGCTTTCTGCCCAATCCCTACTGGGACCTGGAATTGCGTCCTTTTCCAGGGACAGACCAACGGGTGGCTGGCTATGTGCTGCAGCATCCTGAAACCATCCAATTTCTTGCCTTAGTCCGGCCACTGCTTATTTTTCTTTGCAGTGCCTGGGCCAACAGGCAAAAGGAAGAGATTTCCATCGCCTTGGGCTGCACTGGAGGCAGACACCGCTCAGTGGCGATCAGTGAATATTTGGCCGACTGGCTCCGGCAACAAGGCTACCAGGTTACCTGCCAACACCGCGATATGCTGCGGGAGCCTGGCTGAACAGGGAGAGGCACAGGCTTCATCCCGCATTTTTTAAAAACCCATGGAGATACCTATGAAGGAACTGCTGAAAAACATTATGTATGCAGGCCTTGGCGCAGCCTTTCTTACCAAGGAGAAACTGGAAGAACTGCAGCAGGAGCTAATTGAAAAGGGAAAGATGTCCCAGGATGAAGGTAAACAGTTTGTGGACGAACTGCGTCTGAAATCCGAAAGGGCACGTGAACAGCTGGACCTGTGGGTCACCAGCCGGGTGGAAGAGCGTGTGCGTCAGCTCAACTTGGTCACCCGCGATGAAATTGCCGACCTGCAGCGAAAAATTGATGAACTCCACGTTCTTATCAACAAGGACACAAGCGGCCGTCAATAGGCCAGCAAAAGCCCATGTTCAGTCTGCGCAAACTAGGAGCCTTTGGCCGTACCTACCGGCATCTGCAACGCTACAACCGCATTTTGCAGGTATTGCTCAAGTACGGCTTCAGCGATCTTATCAATCGACTGCACATCGATCAGTATCTGGATTTCGGCTGGCAGCGCCTCCAGAGCAGCCAGCCGGAAGAGCGTTTGTCGCGCGTTTCCAGACCCGAGCGGCTGCGGCTTGCCTTTGAGGAACTTGGGCCCACCTTCATCAAATTAGGGCAGTTGTTGTCTTCCAGGCCGGATCTGCTGCCGCCCCCCTACCTGGAGGAGCTTGCTCGCCTGCAGGATAAGATCCCTCCAGTTTCCTGGGAAGAGATCGACGCTGTTATTCAAAGGGAGTTTGGTGCCTCGGCCCACCAGATATTTCCCGTTTTTGATCGTGAATCCATGGCCGCGGCATCTATTGGCCAGGTGCATCGCGCCCGCCTGGAAAGCGGACAGGAGGTGGTGGTCAAGGTGCGGCGGCCTGGCATTGCCCAACTTGTCAATGTGGATCTGGAGATTTTTGGCCACATTGCCGCCCTGATGGAGCAGTATCTCGAGGAGTTTCGCGATCATTCACCAACCGCTGTGGTGGAAGAATTTACCTCCAGTCTCAGCCGTGAACTCGATTTTTCCATTGAACTAACCAATATCCAGCGATTTACGCTGCAGTTCCGTGGCAACCGCACCATTCATGTACCAGCAGTCTATCCGGAACTGAGCAGCAGCCGTATTCTGGTGATGGAGTACATTGACGGTATCAAGGCATCCGACCTGTCGCAGCTGCGTGCCAAAGGCTACAACCTGAAGCTGATTGCGGAACGCGGCGTTAACCTGGTGATGGAACAGCTCTTCCAGCACGGGTTTTTCCATGCCGACCCGCACCCGGGCAATCTGTTCATTTTGCCTGATAATGTGGTGTGCTTTATTGATTTCGGTCAAATGGGGCGCCTGTCCCGCCAGGATAAGGAAGACTTTACTGCCCTTATTTTGAGCCTGGTGAGAAAAAACGAGCACGACATGGTCAATGGCGTGCTGAGAACCACCATCCAATTGCGCGATGTAAACAAGGAGCGCCTGGAGCGCGACCTGGTGCTCTTTGTGGATCGCTACCTCTACCAGCCGTTGAACAAGCTGGAAGCAGCCAAGATATTTCAGGATTTGCTTAGTCTGGTGACACGGCACCATCTATCCTTCAAGCCGAGCCTGTATCTGATGATGAAGGCCCTGAGCACACTTGAAGGCGTGGGCATGATGCTCAACCCCAAGCTGGAGTTGTTTTCCCTGGCCAAACCTTTCATGCAACGGCTGCAATACGAGCGCATGCAGCCCAGGCGCCTCTTGGAGGACGCAGCTGAATTTGGCAGCAACTATCTGCGGCTGCTGCGTATGTTGCCGGAGGACTTGCAAACCCTGCTGTTGCAATTACAAAACGGCCAGCTCCGCATAGGCTTTGAGCACCGCGGCATCAAGCCCTTGCAACTGACCCTGGAACGCATCTCCAACCGGGTTGCCTATTCCATAGTACTGGCTGCCCTGATTGTGGGCAGCTCGCTCATCGTGCTGTCGGGCATTCCACCGCATTGGTACAACATACCGGTGATCGGTCTCATTGGTTTTGTGCTGGCGGCATGCATGGGTTTTGGCCTGCTCATCTCCATTATCCGCCACAATAAAATGTAATTCCGGCACCATATTAAAGCGCTCTCTATGTTGGCGCTTATATTGGCTTCAGAAAATGCTTCTCGGAGTGCGCTCAGCACGCCTGCGTTGCATTTCCCTCGCCTCCTTGATTACATCTTTGATCTGAAACCGGAATAAAGCCCAGTGTTGATAAAAGATAACCTGCACTGGACATCTCGTTCCCTGTCCTATTTTTTCACCCAGGCTCCGTTCATCTGCACAAACTGACCCGCAGGCGTTTTTTCAATGGCTTTTTTGCCGGCCAACTGCTCCACAGCCTTCAGGTCAATACCGTTACGCTTGGCAATATCCATATACTCCTGTTTGCGCTGGGCATTGATGGACTGCACCAGCTTGGCAGCTTCCGGATTGGACCGTACCACGGCGAGATAGCCGCTCGGGGTTTCACCCACCAGGCCACTTCCCTTTGCCGATGACAGATCCAGCGCCCAGGCTGTGGACGCGAGCAGAAAAAAGCCGAACACCCCAAACAATATATAACGTAGCATGGTCATCTCCAGAGTTAAAACAGGCCACTGTCTTTGCTGAGCACATCATCCAGTTCCTTTTCCACCTTGACCCGGATCTCGTGCTCAATTTTGACGTTCAGGTTAATGGTAATCGGCTTGTCCGGTGGTTCGATCTGCACCTTAGGCGTACACCCTGCCCCAAGCAAATACAAGGCCGCCAGGGCAATGAGCATGGTTGTTCGCATGAATACTTCCTCCCGCACCAGATGGTGCGAAACGCGTTGATTACTGTTGGTTATTTTGTCTGATCCGGTTGAAAGCGCTTCTGCATCCTGCGATTCAGCTCGGATGTCAGTCCTTGACTATACTGAAGACTTTTAAGCAGGGAAAGAAGATTCTGTTCGGCGCGCAGGTTGAGGTGCACCGGTCGGTTTGTTTCCAATCCTGGGCTTCGGCCCTCAAGCTGCAGACCAGCAACCAGGGTGCCATCGGGCTGGTAACTGAGAGAGGCGTTCAGGCTGTGGTAATGGTATTCCTCCAGGGCCTTGAGCACATATTCACTGTAGGGTGAACTTTTCAAGGCCTCATTGGAGGGCTGATACTGCACCACTCCACCTTTACCACTGTTACGCAAAGAACCCTCGGTAACACTGAAACCGACCTTATCAAGGCTGAGTGGAATATTGCCGTCTATGCGGCCGGAAACGGTGAGCCCATCCACCTGATGCAAAGCCAAAATTTCGGCAGTATCAAGGTTGTGCAAGCTAAAAGTACAGGTATTGCTGCTGCGACCTGGATCATAGCGACAATTGTTCGTCTGCACTCTGCCATCAAAAATGTGCACGCTGCCATCTTCGATCACAAGAGACGGCGCAGTTCCTTTTTTCCCGGGTGGCAGCAGCTGCAGCCTGGCAGTCAAATTGTTCAGTGAAATCGGACCATTGATTGTGGTCACTGTAACAGCACCGTTTTTTACTGAACGCAGTTGTGGTAGCAACTGCAACCGCTGTTGCAGGTTGATACCGCTGAAGGTCATCCCGTTGTACATGACAGTCCCTTCACGCACATCCACTTCCATGCGGGCGGTAAGAGGTGATTTTCCCCAGCTCAGATGCAGTCCTGAACGCAATTGTCCCTGCTCAATCTGGAGATCAGCCAGTGCTGCAGGCGGTTTTGCAAGCAGCTGTAACGGGGAAGTAGTGTCATTTAACTGCATTGGCTTGGGTGTTTGCACCGTTAACTGCTGGTTTGCCCCTGCGGCTCTGCTCTGCCACTGCACACGGAAATCACCGCCTGCCTCGGGTACAGACATGTCTGCAAGCAAATTGCTCGCTGTTTGTTTTCTCTCAAACTGCAGACGTAGATCATGAAAATTCAGGGGGACGAAAGCGGTATCGCCCGCCTTGAGCCCCTGCATACGCACAGGGACCCGCGTTTGCCACTGGAGCCTTTGTTGATCTTTTAACAATTCGATGTGCAGATTAAGTGGCACCTGCAGAATCTCAAGCTGTACTGGTGCCGAGTGAAATCGCTGCACTTCAAGGCGCGATTGAGGCCCTAGAGCAATACGACCCCAGGCCTCCTGTTTCTCAGCTGGCTGGTCCGGATGTGCAACCAAAACTGAGCCGGTGAAAACGGCCTGGGCAGAAAAGTTTTTTCCTGTAACTGCAGTCATGTGGGTGCCACCAATACGCAGCCCTTTCAAACTCAAATCCTGTTGCGGTTGCCAATCCACCTGCACGCCATCGGGATGAACATGCAACTTACCCTGCAGATACACCTGCCCTTCGCCAAGTTGCATTTGCCCACTGCGCAAGCCCTGTAAACTGAGCCAGGAACCGCTGCCCAAAATAAGATCTTCGCTGCCCGGAGGGCTGGTTGCGTTTAAGGTGAGCCCGATAAATGCAGCCTGCCAGTTGGCATTACCTACATCCGTACCTGTAAACGAGAGTTGCACAGAGCGCAGCTCCTGATCGTTTTGAACGATTCGTCCTTGTACCTGTAGTCTGCCCCGCTCAAGGAGCAAGTCGAATGGCAGCTTTGATGGCAACCAGGTGCGCAGCTCAGCCATGTCAGCATCAATTTCTGCCTGCAAGGCCTTACCGGTAAGCAGCAGATTGATGGCAAGTAGCGGATCTTCTTCTTTTTTTGGTAACTGTTGCAGGCGCAGCAGGCCACCCTTTGCCGTGATCGCGTAATCAAGCAGCAGATGTGGTGTGGTCAGATCCTGGCCGGCAATGTTTGCATGTATAACCAGATTTTCAATGCGCAAGGCTTCCACTGGGATAACCTGTAGACCCTGAAAGAATTGGAACAGATACTCCACAGTGAGAATTGGTGGCTGCGGTTTGCCCTGGGTGTCTGCAGTTGCAGCCTGTAAGGCCGGCAGATGCAACTCAGCCTTGGCTACTTTGAAGCGTTCCGCCTTGCCCAGCAGCAGTTGACGGAAATTAAAATCATACTCCACCTGTTCGAGTCGCACTCGCACAACTCCGCCATGTATCGGCAGCAGACCAGAGGCATAGCCGATCTGCACGCGGTTGGTACCTATTTTCTGCACGTGGAAGCTCACTTCCTCAAGTCCTGCCCGAGTGAGGAAGGCTGGGGCCAGCAGGTTGACGATGGAACTGCGGTACAGGACAAGTACGACAAGCAGTATGGTTGGGATAAAGAAGACTACAACTGCAAAACGGCGCCATCGGCGGCTGCGTTTATGTTTACGTTGTGGGGCTGAACGTGCTGTAGATTGGGAAGATTCGTTATGGATCATGACCTTGGCTGCAGGTGACTGTCTGTGCTGCTGGTCGGAATACCGGGGAAGAGCAGACGGAGTAAATTTTTGACAAAGAAATCGCTTCGCAACCGGCACAGGCTGGCGAAACAGCGACTTCTACCCTATAATATTGCCTGCAATGACACTCACACCTTCACTTTTCCGTAAAATAGGATAAGTTTTCGTATCTTAACTTCTGGAAATGGACATGCCCATTGAAAAAAGACAAACGCCATGGTGCTTTGCCGCCTTGGCCTGTTTTCTGTTGCTGACCCCGGCTGTTCTGTCGGCGACAGAAGGGAACGCACAACCTCCTGCCGCAATCGGTCTTGGGCCTGAGAAGCCCCAGAATGCCTTGATAGAGGCCTTCAGCAACAAAAACAATGCCACAGAGCCAGCAAAAGCCCAGACAGATATCGGTAGTAATACCCATACCGAACCAGCAGCTGCAGGTGGCGGCTTGGGCCAGGGTCAACCAGCCGCTGAGCAAAGGATGCGGGTTTTACTGGTTGCTAACAAAGAGGCCTCCATTGCCAGCCGCCTCTACGGCACCATTAGCAAAATCCATGTCAAGGAGGGCGAGCGTTTCAAAGCAGGACAGCTACTGGTCAGTTTTGATTGCAGAGAACTGGCTGCAGAACGGGATGTTGCCATGGCAAAACTCCGTCTGTACAACGGCACCAACAAAGCTAATGCCGGGCTCTACACCGAAAAAATGATTGGATCCCTGGAAAAAGACCTGTCCCAGGCCAAGGTTACGGAAGCAGAAGCCAAAATGGCCAACTGCGCAATCTCCGCCCCTTTTGACGGCCAGGCGGTGGAACTACAGGCCAAGGCTCATGAAACCCTGCAACCCGGCTCACCCATCATGCTCATCCAGGATTCTCGCGATTTGGAGGCCCATGTGCATGTTCCCTCAACTTGGATGACCTGGCTCAAACCCGGTGCCACCTTTCAAACCCAGATTGAGGAAACTGGCGCTATTTATCAGGCAGAAATGACCTCCATGGGTGCACGGGTTGATCCGGTCAGTCGTACAATAAAGATTTATGCAAAAATCTCTGGCGATCATCCGGAGCTGCTGCCCGGTATGAGTGGTTATACGGAATTTACCCGGCAATAACACCATCATTAGAAATTTTCCCAACAATATCAATATAATACAGCATGCAAATTGTACGACATCCTTGATGCTGCTGAATCTGATCCAACCACATTTTTCCGAATCCCCATCGAACCCATCCAGGCACATGTATAAACAACCCACACCTTTCTCCGCAAACGCACTTTTTCTAGCTCTGCTTTTGCTCGTGCCTTCATTGGCTTTGGCGCAAATCGATCCTGTCTCTCCGCTCCAGCAGCGGTTGGAGCATATCTATATTGACGAACCGCAGCAGTTGGGTACAGAGCCCCTGTTCACCATGGGGCCGCTTTTGGATCTGTACCGAAAAAACGACTTCCAACCCCTGTGGTCCGAGCGTGGTAAAATTGTTTCTCTGCACAAGGCGGTTATGGCCGCGGCCGAAGAAGGACTTGATCCAGCCGATTATCACCTGGACAGCATCACTGCCGCCCTGGCAGAAACAGATGAGACCATCGGAACGGAACAGCCTCTGGACAGAGACATTCTCTTTTCCGATGCCCTGATCCTTTTGGGTGAGCATATCCTACACGGCAAGGTAGACAGGCGCGATGTGGAGGAAAAGGAAGGTCTCGCCGCTGGCCCGTCCACGGAAGTTGACGTGGATTATTACCTGGGCCTGATTCGCTCTGGCAACGTTGAGCAGGCCATGCGGGAACGTGCACCGCAGCATCCCAGCTATCAGCTGCTGAAGCAAGGACTTGCCCGGTATAGTAAAAGGGCCGAACAAGGTGAGATGCCAACTGTGCCGGTCGGGTTCAGCCTAAAGCCAGGTATGAGCGGTCAGCGCGTGGAGGCCTTGAAAAAACGTCTTGTTGTTAGCGGTGATCTTGCCCCAGAGCTAGCTGCTGGCAAACTCTACGACGGGGCCCTCACTTCGGCGGTACAGAGTTTTCAGAGCCGCCATGGCCTGGAAATGGATGGGGTGGCCGGAAAAAACACCATTGCGGCCATGAACGTGCCTATCGGAGACCGCATTGAGCAAATTCGGGCCAATCTTGAGCGCACTCGCTGGACCTTGCACGACATGCCTGCTTCGGCAGTGCTGGTTGATATAGCCGACTTTCAACTGCATTACCGTCACAATGGCGAAACGCTTTGGAGCAGCAGGGTGATGGTGGGCGAACCGTTCAACCAGACGCCGGTGTTTCGCTCAGCTATCACCTACCTGGTGCTGAATCCGACTTGGACGATTCCACCCGGCATGTTGAAAAATGAAATCATTCCAAAAATTTTAAAAGATCCCGGATATTTAAACAGGGAAAATTTGAAAGTTTATGACCTGCAGGACAACCCGGTGAACCCTAATACCATTGATTGGAGCCGCTATCTCACCAGGGGATTTCCCTATGTTCTCCGCCAGGACGCTGGCCCAGACAACGCCCTGGGACGCATTAAGTTCATGTTTCCCAACCCTTTCCATGTCTACCTGCACGACACGCCGAGTAAAAGTCTCTTTGGCAGAAATAGCCGCGCCCTCAGCCATGGCTGTATCCGTGTACAGTCACCGCTGGACTTGGGCCGCATGATTCTGGCCAATGACCCTGGTAATAGCGTCACTGACAAACGTTTTGATCTGATACTCGAATCTGGAAAAACCACTGGTATTTCTTTGAAAAACCCTTTACCAGTCTTTCTGCTCTATACCACTGCCAAAGGAGATGCTGATGGCGGGGTCAGCTTCAGCCCGGACGTCTATGGCCGAGATGCTGCTGTGATTGAAGCGCTCAACCTGCCGCCACGGCCCCTGCTGCAAAAGGCGCTGATTCCTGACCCTGCGACTGAGCCCGTTGAAGAGATTTCCGCAGAAGTCCCTGAACAACCCGTGTCTCAGCCCCAATCTGATCAAACACGTAGCGATACGCCTGCACCCTAACACAATACTGCCCCGGCGAGCGCCACAAGGATTTCAAGGTTTCGACGCTGAGAGCACTTATAAATATGGGATGGGCATAACAGCTCTATCAACGTAATCTTATACATACTGATACAAGGAATAATTCCATGGCGACAAAAAATTGGAAACTAGAAACCATTGCTGTTCAAGGCGGATATGATCCTGCCAACGGCGATCCGCGCGTAGTTCCATTAGTGCAGAGCACCACCTATGCCTACGATTCAGCCCAGAACGTCGCCGATTTTTTTGATTTGAAAGCAGTCGGGCATTTTTACACTCGTATCAGCAACCCTACGGTTGCGGCCTTTGAAGCTAAAATGACCATGCTGGAAAGTGGGGTTGGCGCTTTGGCCTGCGCCTCCGGACAGGCAGCGATAACCTATGCCCTGTTGAACATCTGCCAGGCCGGTCAACACATCGTTGCCACCCAGGCCCTGTACGGCGGAACCTTTAACTTGCTTTCCCAAACCCTGCCCAAACTCGGCATCACCTGCACCTTTGTGGATCAACACGCACCAGCGACTGAAATCGCTGCTGCCATTCAGGATAACACCCGCTGCCTCCTTGCGGAGTCCCTTTCTAACCCGGGTACCGAGGTGCTTGATTTCGACAAATTTACCACCATCGCCCGGGAGGCCGGTATACCGCTCATTGTGGACAACACCTTCCCCACTCCGCATCTTTGCCGTCCCATCGAGTTCGGCGCAGATATCGTGGTGCATTCCAGTTCCAAATATATTGATGGGCATGCCACCAGCCTTGGCGGGGTTATTATTGATGGGGGCCAGTTTGATTGGACCAATGGTAAATTTCCGGAAATGACCGAACCAGATCCAAGCTACCACGGTCTGAGCTATAGCGAGAGTTTTGGAAACAGCGCCTACATCGTCAAGGCGAGGGTACAACTCACCCGGGATATCGGGGCAGTTTTGGCCCCCATGAACGCCTGGCTTTCCAACCTGGGTCTGGAAACCTTGCATCTACGCATGGAGCGCCACAGCAGCAATACCACCAGGCTGGCAGAATGGCTGGCTGCCGACTCCCGCATTCAATGGGTAAAATATCCCGGCCTGAAAACCGATGCAAATTACGCCCTTGCACAACGCTATCTAAAGGGTGCAAGTGGAGTGCTCACCTTTGGCGTACAGGGCGGAATTGAGGCGGGTGAACGTTTCATGAACAGCCTCAAACTGGCAAGACTGGTGGTGCATGTGGCAGATGTGCGTACCAGCGTACTTCACCCGGCCAGCATGACCCATCGACAGTTGACTGCTGCCCAGCAGATGCAAGCAGGTATACGCCCCGAGCTTATTCGTGTCTCTGTTGGCTTGGAACACATAGACGATATTATCGCCGATTTTGACCAGGCCCTTAGCGCAGCCACCAAGGCGTAAACAATATATAAGGCGGATTGAGGGTTTACATTACTACACTGCGGGCAAGGGTAAAAACTTCTACCCGCGCGGCTCCTGCCCGGCTTAGTTCCCGGCTGCAGACCTCGACCGTGGTACCTGTGGTGAATACATCATCAATGAGCAATATTGCCTTGCCGTTGAGGCATACGTCGGCGTCAATGGTAAAAGCTCCTTGCAGGTTGCAGCGCCGGGCGCTGCCCCCCAGGGAAGTCTGCGGTGGCGTATGCACTGTACGCACAAGCAAAAATGGGGCCAGTTTACGCCGCCACTGGGGAAAGCAAGCTTGAGCAAAACGCAGAGCCTGATTAAAACCACGTTCCTGCAGCCGAAGCGGGTGCAGAGGAACAGGGATGATGAAATCGGGCTCGCTGAAATCAGCATAAAGGGCGGATTGCCGGCATAGTACTTCCAGACTGGGCAACAGCGCCATATCTCCCTGGAATTTCAAAGATACAATGGCGTCCCGTATCAGACCCTCGTAGCGGAACAGAGAGCGGGCCAATGTAAATGCGGGTGGCCGGGCCATACATGCACCGCATAAATGGCTGCTACCGACTTGAAAGGGTGCGCCACACCAGGTGCACAACGGCGCTTTGATCCAGGGAAGAAATTCCTGACATGTCGGGCAAACAAGCGGGCTGATTGATGCAGTCAATGCCGTGCTGCAACCAAGGCATTGTGGTGGGAAAAAAAGGTCTGCCAAGGCATGCAGCCAAACGGAAATAGAACGTCTCATGATGCTATTTTAGCTTCCTTGCCCAGTAAACAAATCAGTTAACGCGCTCCTTGTTCGACTTTGATAAACTTCCTTCAGCCATCAAGAGTATGCCTGCAGACCTGTTTCGTTATTGCTCCGACGATTAAATAATTAAAGCACCTTGCAAACCGTCATGTAATGATGACGATAAAACAGTAGGATAAAATTTTTAGGCGCTCGACGCTTTTATTGTTTAGCCACCGGAGTAATAACAGACCCATTTAACCGCACAGGACACTACTATACAGTTATACTGTACCTGGTCAGGACATTCTTGCCATTCAACCCTGCTCCTGATAGAACCAATTTGGATCTGTCCCCCAAAAACTTGTATATTACCATAGCCGGCAAACGGCCAAAGATCTCAATTCAGGGTAAATCATGTCACCACTTCAGACGCTGCGCGGTTTGCTGACGCTACTCCTTGCGCCCATCCTCACCTTTTTTGTCTCCCTCTTTGCCTTGATCGACATGCTGTGGGTGCGCCGCTCCGAATGGAAGGCTCAGCAGTTTCCTCGCTGGTGGGGTAAATCCATCTGCAGGCTAGCCAAGGTGCGGGTACGCATGGAGGGGCTGGAGAATATAGATCCCAAGCAAACTTATATTTTTGCCGGTAACCACGCCAGCCAGTTTGACATCTTTGCTTTTCAGGGATATTTTCCTTACGATTTCAGGTGGATAGCCAAAAAGGAACTTTTCAGGCTGCCGGTGTTCGGCCAGGCCATGCAGCAAGTCGGTTATATTGCCATCGACCGATCCCAAGGCCGTCAGGCCATGAAAAGTCTGGATGATGCCGCTGCAAAGATTGCCGCCGGCAAGTCAGTACTGATTTTTCCTGAGGGTACCCGCAGCAGCGATGGTCGTCTCAAAGAATTTAAAACGGGAGCGATCCTCCTGGCCATTAAAGCTGGAGTGCCGATTGTGCCGGTGGGTTTCAACGGCTCGCATTTGGTGCTGCCCAAGGGAAAAATTCTGACGAACTCAGGAGAGATAGTATTGCGCATCGGTTCACCTATAGCCACCCAAGGTTTCAAGGCCAAGGACAAACAGCAACTCGCTATTGATTTGCACCAGGCGGTAGCAGGCCTCCTCCACGAGAGTCAATTGCCCAATCCTGATCATAAAGACGTAAAAACAGAAGAGTAGAGAAGCGCACTCCCGCGCATCGGCTTGATTTTTCTGAATCAAAGGCCCTCCCCAGCACTTGTTTATCGGCCTGCTCACAGAAGGGCTTGCTGCAGCAAGCCCTTTTCACTCAAATACTGCTTGGTTTCCACCAATATTTGGCGGTAATCGGTGACTTGTCCCGTAAAAATTGCAAAGCAAGGGCAAGGGGATGAAATATAATATTGCGGCTAGTATCTGGGGGAATGTATACGGGCAGGATTCGCCGCTGGAGGCTTGCCCGCATGCATCCCACACCTGCTAAAAATTGTATTGCAGCCCGATGGACACCATGGATAAGGCATGATCCACTCCGGCAACATCTCCGCCATAATACTGCTTCGCACCGGTTACCAGATCAGTAACCACGGTATCGCCGTCCGCCTTTTCGTACTTTTGGTACTTGAAGGCCGCGGTGAAGGCGAGGTTCGGAGTTAAGCTGTAGCCAAGACCAATATCAATACCAAACATGGAGGAGTAATCAAAATCGCCTTCAAAACGCAGGTTGCGGAGATGGTGTATGTCATCATCGCCAGCTGAAACCAGGGGTGAGGCAATGACTCTGCCTTTGAAGAAGACCCTGCCCGCGGCAGACTCAAAGGCCAAGCCAATATAGGGCACGTCAAACCACTGGTTGTAGGTGATGACCTTCTCCCCTGCCGGAAAACTGCCTACAGTATCGTGCAGAAATGTATTCGAATACACATAGGAGCCACCATAGGATTCCCATTCCCAGTTATCGTGCTTGTAGCCAACCAGCCCGCTGAATCTGGTTTCTCCCACGCGGTAAAAAGTGAAAGCGACATTGATGTCGAACATATAGCCGCTGCTTAAATCCGTATCACCATGGTGCGACCAGTGGCTGTAACCGCTATAGCCTGGGACTATGTAATCGTAGTCATCCATGGAACCGTTACCCTTATTCAGATTGATCCAGAAGTCTGCGGAAATAGTGATCCACGAGAGTGGAGCAATCGAAGCACCAGCGTTGAACATGTACACCTCGTCCAGATCCCATTGCAATTCACTGATCTTGTGGCCGGTAAACGCGTCGTACACCAGTTCGTTAGCCTCGCCACTGAGATAGCCAACCCCCATGTGGGCAGAAAAATTCACTGGGCTTTGCTGCACATCAATGCTCGCCTCCCTGCTGTCACCAGGATGCATCCCAATCTCAGCATAAGCTGGCATCGCTAAGAGCAGTGCAGTGCAGGCAAGGACAGGTATGCGTAATTTTTGATTTTTCATCTCCTTTCCTCCTTCCATAAACGGGATTTCATACATTGGTGCCAAGTACTGCCAATGATACGGTTCATGCTTAG
>JAAYIE010000079.1 GCA_012744275.1 Desulfobulbaceae bacterium | reverse complement strand
GTAAAAACTGGAGTTAAGCGCATAGGGGGTGGACGCTGATTGCAGGTAAAGGGGGTAGCCATCCTGGCTGGCATGGGTGGGGAGTAAACGCGGCAGCGGTTCTTCCAAGTGTTCGTTCAGTATTCCAATCTTTCCCGAGGGTGTTTGCCAGGCCGTTTTCGCCTGCCCCGGCACCCGCAGACGCACCGGCTCGCCAGCGCGGATTGCTGCATTCATGGCTGCATCGCGCCAGTCGTTTTCCTCGACCAGTAGCTGTTCAACAAGTGCGGAAGCTGGCTGCTCAAAAAAAGGATCGTCCAGGCCCATGCCCCTGGCCAGCAGGCAAAAAACATCCCAATTGGGTTTGGCCTCACCCAGCGGGGCAATCACCGCATCGCAGCACTGCACCACATAGCTGCCATA
Source organism: Desulfobulbaceae bacterium (assembly GCA_012744275.1). Lineage (GTDB taxonomy): Bacteria > Desulfobacterota > Desulfobulbia > Desulfobulbales > Desulfobulbaceae > Desulfobulbus. The sequence goes on along the minus strand of JAAYIE010000079.1, from coordinate 40,946 downwards.
GGAACGGTAGATATCGCCATGCTCAAGCGAAGAAGTCGCGGGCAGGACAATATCTGCATAGCGGGCGGTGTCGGTGAGAAAGCGTTCATGCACCACGGTGAACAGGTCTTCCCGCATAAGGCCGCGAATAACCGTATTCTGATCTGGCGTGACCGCTGCCGGATTGGAATGGTACACGTACAGAGACTTGATGGGCGGCGAGTCGAGCTGATTGAGGGCATGGCCCAACTGGTTCATGTTGACCAGCCTGGTTGGTTTTTTGCTAAAGTCTTCCCGGATGATGAGGTGTTGAGGAAAGGCTGCGGCGGTGGCGGTGGCAGCCAAAAGGCCGCCGCCCGGTTCTTGCCAGGCGCCGATGAGCGCAGGCAGGCAGGTGATGGTGCGCACGGTCATGGCGCCGTTGGCATAGCGGGTAAGCCCACTGCCCAGGCGAATAAAGGGCGCTTTTGCCTTGGCAAAAGCATGGGCCATATGCTCAATGCTTGCTGCCTCAAGGCCGCAGACTGCCGCCATTTTCTCCGGGCTGCAGTCTGGCAGTACAGTGCTGGCGAATTCTGCAAAGCCGAGCACATTATCGCGGATAAAGACCTCGTCACAGAGCCGGTCACGTACCAGAACATGCATCATGCCCAGGGCCAACGCGCCATCTGTTCCCGGTTTAATCAGAAAGCTTTCGCTGGCCGCCTCGGCGGTGCGGTTGCGATAGGTGTCGATCACCCAAAGGATAGCGCCCCTGCGCTTGGCGGCCAGGGCGTCGCGCATGCAGTGAATGCTGGTTGCCGCTGCATTGATGCCCCACAGGATGACCAGGTCACTGTGCTCGATTTCCTCCGGATCCATGGCAGGCGTCTGCCCCATGATCATCTTCCAGCCTGCATCTTTGGCTGGTGAGCAGATGGTGCGTTCCAGCCGGGAAGCGCCCAGGGCATAAAATAAGGGGTGTCCAGCATTGCGCTGCACCAGCCCCATGGTACCTGCATAGGAATAGGGCAGGATGCATTCGCCGCCGTATTGGGTGATGAGCGCTTGCCATTGGGCGCAAATACGCTGGATGGCCTCTTTCCAGGAAATAGGAACAAAGTCCCCCGCACCTTTCGCGCCCACCCGTAACAGCGGCTTGGTCAGCCTGCGCGGGGAGTGCACGCTTTCTTCATAGTGCTGCATCTTGGGGCAGAGCAGGCCACGGGTGACCGGGTGTTGTGGATCCCCCGTTACCTTGATGGCCCGGCCGTTTTCCACGGTCACCAGCAGGCCGCAGGTATCCGGGCAGTCAAAGGGGCAGACAGAACGAAGGGCTTGTGTTGTTCCCATAAGGCCTCCAATCGAATAACAGGCTGGCTTCGTTCGCTATGTTACTCAAAAGTTGATCAGCAAGATTAGGCCTTTGTTTACTGATCCGACTTCAATACCGCCAAGAAGGCTCGTTGGGGGATGTCCACATTGCCTACGGTCTTCATGCGCTTCTTGCCCGCCTTCTGTTTTTCCAACAGTTTCCTTTTACGTGAAATATCACCACCATAGCATTTTGCAGTCACGTCTTTGCGCAGGGCAGAGATGGTTTCCCGGGCAATGATGTTACCGCCAATGGCGGCCTGAATGGCAATCTTGAACATCTGGCGCGGAATTTCCTCCTTCAGGCTTTCGCAGGCCTTGAGCCCGCGTTCCCGGGCCCGGCTACGGTGCACCAGCTGGGAAAGCGCGTCCACCTGCTCGCCGTTGACTAAAATATCCACTTTCACCAGGTCACTGGTGCGGTAATCAGCCAGTTCATAGTCAAAGGAACCATAGCCCTGGGTCACGGACTTGAGCCGGTCGTAAAAATCGTAAATCACCTCGGCCAGGGGCAGTTCGCAGTTGAACTCGATGCGGCCGGGCATGGGATAATGGTACTTGGTGTTTTCGCCCCGGCGTTCCATGCAGAGCGTCATGATCACCCCCATGTAGCGCTCCGGAATATGGATGGTGGCTTTGATGTAGGGCTCCTCGATACGGTCGATGGTGGCAGGATCAGGGAAATAGGAAGGGTTATCCACTTCCAGCGTGGTGCTGTTATTCAAATAAAAAATGTATTTTACCGTGGGAACTGTGAGAATGAGCGAGATATCAAACTCGCGCTCCAGCCGCTCCTGCACCACTTCAAGGTGTAAGAGGCCAAGAAAGCCGCAGCGGAAGCCAAAACCGAGCGCTGCGGAAGAGTCCTTTTGAAAGGTGAGGGCTGCATCGTTGAGTTTGAGCTTTTCCAGGGCATTGCTGAGGTCTTCGTAATCGTCCGTGGAAACAGGATAGAGTGACGAAAACACCACCTGCTGTACTTCGCGAAAGCCGGGCAGGGGCGCGGGTGCAGGCCTGTCTTTCAAGGTGATCGTATCGCCTGGCCGGGTGTCGGAAACCGTTTTCACCCCGGCAATAATATAACCTACTTCACCTGCGCTGAGCTGTTTGGCTGCTTCACGTCGCAGGCGAAAATGGCCCAACTCCTCCACCCTGTATTCGGCGCCGTTGGACATAAAGACAATAACATCGCCGCTTTTAAGGGTGCCGTTCATGATGCGCACTGAGATGACTGTGCCCCGGTAGGGGTCGTAGCTGGCATCAAAGATGAGCGCCTCCAGCGGCTTCGTTGCATCGCCCTGGGGCGGCGGCAGATGGGTGACAATGGCTTCCAGCAAATCCGCCACGCCTTCCCCGGTCTTAGCTGAGCAGCGCTGGATGGTTTCGGCTTCAAGGCCAAGGTCTTCTTCTATTTCCGTGGCGATTTTTTCCGGTTCCGCAGCCGGTAGATCTATTTTATTAATTACCGGGATGATGGCTAGATCATTTTCCATGGCCAGGTACAGATTGGCCAGAGTCTGGGCCTCAACACCCTGGGCGGCGTCAATAAGGAGCAGAGCCCCTTCGCAGGATGACAGCGCCCGCGATACCTCGTAGCTGAAGTCCACGTGGCCGGGGGTGTCGACCAGGTTCAATGTGTAATTTTGTCCGTCTTGGGCGCGATACGGCAGGCAGATGGTTTGCGACTTGATGGTGATGCCGCGTTCCCGCTCGATATCCATATTATCGAGCAACTGATCTTTGTATTCGCGATCGCTTACCATACCACAAAGCTGAATCAGCCGGTCGGCCAAGGTTGACTTGCCATGGTCAATATGTGCTATAATGCTGAAATTTCTAATATTGTTCATGTTTACTAAGCTCTGAGAAAGGATAAATACCTGCACATTCATAGCACAAATGTGCGGATAATTAAACAAGAGGCGATATCGGCAGATAACAGTGTTTTTTTTTCTTAATTCGAGTACAGTTTAACTTAGAAAAGCCCACAAGGTGGTGGCCACCTTGACTCGGGCTTGTTTTGTTGCTATTTCAGGAACAGATGAAAGAAGACAATACCATTGAACTACAGACTGAAGAGCCCTTGCATCAGCCTCTGGTCCTGATTGAAAATGAGGAAAATCTTCCTGCGCTCAGTAACCCGGCCCTGCATCGCTATTTGCAGGAAATCAGCCAGTATGAGTTGCTCAGCCGCGAAGAGACCGAGGACTTGGCAGTTCGCTTCAAGGAAACCGGAGATCCGAACGCCGCCTATCGGTTGGTGTCATCCAACCTGCGTCTGGTGGTCAAGGTGGCAATGGATTTTCAGAAGTACTGGATGCAAAACTTTATGGATCTGGTGCAGGAGGGCAATGTGGGTTTGGTGCAGGCCACCAAGAAATTTGACCCCTATCGGGGAGTGAAATTTTCCTACTATGCCGCCTACTGGATTCGTGCCTATATCCTCAAGTTTATCATGGACAACTGGAGGCTTGTTAAAATCGGCACCACCCAGGCCCAGCGCAAGCTGTTTTTTAGTCTGAACAAGGAAAAGAAGCTGCTGGAGTCTCAGGGATTCAAGCCGGATGTCAAGCTCCTTGCTGAACGGCTGAATGTAAAAGAAAGTGAAGTTGTTGAAATGAGCCAGCGCATGGATAACTGGGATGTGTCCTTGGAAGCGCCGGTTCGCAGTGACTCTGAAGATGAGCAGAAAAGTTTCCTTCCCTCAGACGGGCCCGGAATCGAGGAGATGGTGGCCAGCCAGCAGATGCGCGAGCGTTTGGGTAGTGTGCTGGCTGCCATTGACGACAAGCTCAATGATAAGGAGCGGATGATTCTGCAGGACCGTTTGCTTACCGATGAGCCCAAAACCTTGCAGACTATTGCCGATGAATTCGGTATTTCACGGGAGCGGGTGCGCCAGATCGAGGCTAACCTGCTGAAAAAACTGCGTCGCCAGTTGGAAAAGGACCTTCCTGATATCCAAGATTTTCTTGATGGTGACACTATCGTAGCGGCTCCTGGCTCGGCCGGCCGTGATACCTGACCCTTTTCTTTTCACAACCAAATACTCATGAAGGTTCCCCTGCTTGATTTAAAGCCGCAACTGGAGCAGTTGCGGCCCAGGATTCTTGATGCATTTACCCGGGTGCTGGATTCCACCGGCTATATTCTGGGGCCGGAGGTAAGCGAATTTGAAGAACGCATTGCCGCCTACTGCGGTGCATCGTTCGGCATAGGGCTCTCCAGCGGCACCGATGCCCTGTTGGCAGCACTGATGTCGTTGAATATCTGCCGCGACGATTTGGTGCTAACCACTCCCTACAGTTTTTTTGCCACCATGGGTGTGGTGCTGCGACTGGGTGCCTGGCCGATTTTTGTGGATATTGATCCGGACAGTTATAATATGGATGCCGGTCAGGCCGAGGCCATATTGGAAGCAGACCGGAAAAATGGACGAAAAATCAAGGCAATTCTGCCGGTACACCTCTACGGCCAGTGCGCTGATATGCAGAAATTTAAGGTCCTGTCTGCAGAATATGAGGTGCCTGTGGTTGAAGATGCGGCCCAAGCCATTGGTGCGGAATATCCCTTTGTACAGCAGGATGGTTCGGTGCAGTGGCAACGTGCCGGCAGTATGGGTTTGTGCGGCTGCTTTTCCTTCTTTCCCAGCAAAAACCTTGGTGGTATTGGCGATGGCGGCATGCTGATCACCTCAGACAGTGCCTATGCCGATGTGGTCCGCTCTATCCGTAACCATGGCGCAGAACCAAAGTACTACCACCAGCGGGTGGGAGGTAACTTCAGGTTGGATGCTGTACAGGCGGCGGTGCTGGCGGTCAAGCTGGACTATTTGGATGAGTGGCACCTGGCCCGCGTAAATAATGCCGCCAAATATCGGCAACTTTTTGCCGAGGCAGGCCTGGTTGACAATCCAATCGTATTGCCCGCGGAGGTGTATGCCGGTTTTGCAGGCGCAAGCGAGCACCGTCATCATATCTATAATCAGTTCATTATCCGAGCACCCAGACGAAATGAACTGCGCGACTTCCTGCAGTCACGCCAGATCGGGTGTGAAATATATTATCCGCTTTGCCTGCACCAGCAGGAATGTCTGCCTGCCCAGCTGAACCGCAACCAACGCTTTGTTGAAGCGGAAAAAGCAGCTGCCGACACCCTGGCCCTGCCGATTTACCCGGGCCTGCAGGCTGAGCAGATTGCCTGGGTAGTTGCAGCCATCGGAGATTTTTACAGGTAGGTCGCTGAACCCGGGCAAAATAGTTTCATTTGTTAGTCAAATTCCCGCATATAATGGCGGGAATTTTTTATTTACAAGTGCCGGAACATGGTTTCGGTGCGCAAGAGAAACAATGCAGCACGATCAAGGAGTGAAGAGATGGTTGAACGTATCCCGATGTCGGTAACCGGAAGCAGACAGCTCCGTGAAGAACTGGAGCGCCTGGAGCGGGTGGAGCGGCATGAAATCATAAAGGCGATCGAGGTCGCCCGGGCGCACGGAGACTTGAGTGAGAACGCCGAATATCATGCAGCCAAGGAACGGCAAGGTATGATTGAGGGGCGGATCCTGGCCCTGAAAGACAAGCTCAGTCGGGCTGAAGTGATCGATTGTTCGACGGTGCGTACGGATCGTGTAGTGTTTGGCACGGTTATTACCCTTTTCGATGTCCTTACGGAAACCGAGGTGACCTATCAGCTGCTGGGGCCGGAAGAGGTGGACGTCAAGCGTGGGGCCATTTCTTTCCTTTCCCCCTTGGGTAAGGCGCTGCTTGGCAAGGAGGAGGATGACGAGGTGGTCGTAAAGGCACCAGGGGGGCTACGTGAGTACGAGGTAATCAGCATCAGTGTCTCGTCCACACCCTGAGGTACGGTTTGAGGAGGGAGCTACTGTACTTTAGTTGCCCCAAAGGCGTTTTGAAAAAGAAGCGCGAGTTGAGAGACGGCATGGTCCAGATCAGCACTGTTAACCAGCCAAATTCGTGAGGTTTCGTCGAGCGCACCAAAAAGTGTCAGCTTTGCCAACTGCACGTCAAGATCGGCTCGAAAAACGCCTTGTGCCTGCCCCTCGCTGATGATGGCGGCAATGAGGTTGAGATATTCGCCAAAGGTGTTGGTGCGATACTCGCGGATCAGTTTGCTGGTATGCCGCAGTTCTATGTGGATTACTTCCGCCAGAGGGCGATTTTTGCGCATAGCCTGGAGGTGATGCCTGATGAAGATCACCAATTTTTTTTGTACATCTGCCTCCGCATTGAGTAGTGTGCTCACTTCTTCAATGAGCTTTTCCGTTTCCTGCGCGAAAACAGAGAGGAGAATATCGAGTTTATTGGCGAAATAAAGATAGATGGTGCCGTCAGCTACCTTGGCTTCTTTAGCAATATCGGAGATGCGTGCATTGAAAAAACCCTTCTTGGCAAAAACCTTGGTTGCGGCAAGAATTATTTTTCGATGTTTATCGAGTGATTTCATTTAGTTAGGGATTGCAAATTGTTGCAGTATCAATGAATGAGCATTCATTTTAGCGAGGGTACCAATTTCTTTTATTTACTGTCAAGAGAAATGAGGCAGTGCCCTGAATGGGCCTGTAAGGCTTGTGGCCTGATTCCTAAGACCCGTTTGGGCCTGATTAGGCTAGGCGAAACTGGTGATTGAGACAAACAGTACCATGGGGAAATAATGAAAATTCTAGTGATAGGCGGTGGTGGGCGGGAACATGCCCTGGTGTGGAAATTGCGTCAATCCGATATGGACCACGGGCTTTTCTGTGCTCCAGGAAATGCCGGAATTGCGGGGCTTGCCACCTGCGTTAATATTGCCGCCAACAACATTCCCGCTCTGGTGGAGTTCGCCCTGCAGGAGCAGATTGAGCTGACCATTGTCGGCCCGGAAGAACCGTTGACCAAGGGTATTGTTGACGCCTTTCAGGAAAATGGGTTGCGTATCTTTGGCCCGAACAAAAAAGCAGCAATTTTGGAAGGCAGCAAGGTATTCACCAAGGAATTCCTCAAGAAATACCAGATTCCCAGTGCCCGTTTTCAGGCCTTTTCCGAAATTGAGGCGGCCAAACGCTACCTCGATTTCATGGAATTTCCCTGCGTGGTCAAGGCAGATGGCCTGGCCGCCGGTAAAGGAGTGATTATTGCGCAGGATCGGGCTGAAGCAGAGCAGGCCATTGAGCTGATTATGCGCGACAAGGCCTTTGGTGCTGCAGGTGAGCAGTTAGTGATTGAGGAATTTCTCCGTGGCGAAGAGGCCTCTTTTCTCGCCTTCACCGACGGGAAAACCGTGTTGGCCTTGCCTTCATCCCAAGATCACAAGGCTGCCTTTGATGGCGACAAAGGCCCGAATACCGGTGGGATGGGGGCGTATTCGCCGGCCCCGGTACTTACCGAGGAGATGGAACAAAAGGTGATGGAAGAGATCATGCTGCCGGTGGTGCGTGGCATGGCCTCTGAAGGACGTCCTTACAGCGGCATCCTTTATGCGGGTTTGATGATTGATGATGACCGAGTCAATGTGCTGGAATTCAACTGTCGCTTCGGTGATCCTGAATGCCAGCCCTTACTCATGCGAGTGCAGACGGATTTGGTCGAGTTGTGTAATCATTGCATTGATGGCACTCTGGATAGGGTACAACTGGAGATAGACCCACGGCCAACAGTGTGCGTAGTGATTGCCGCGGAAGGGTATCCTGGTAGCTATGTTAGTGGAAAAATTATTTCCGGTTTAGACCAGGCCGCAGCCATGGAAAATGTTGAGGTTTTCCATGGCGGTACCAGCAGGGACGCAGGCAGGATTGTCACCAGCGGTGGCCGGGTGTTGGGGGTGAGCGCCATTGGTGAAACGATTCAGGAAGCGATCAAGTCTGCCTACGCCGCAGCAGACCTTATCCACTGGGAGGGCAGTTGGTACCGTCGGGATATAGGCTACCGGGCACTGTGCCGCTTACGCGCCATCATCAAACCACAGGTTGGCATCGTTATGGGCAGTGATTCAGATCTGCCGGTGATGCGGACAGCCGCGGAATTTCTTGAATCCATGCAGATCGGCTTTGAGTTGACCGTAACCTCGGCCCACAGAACACCAGAACATGCGGCCGCCTATGCCAGAGAAGCGCAGGAGCGCGGCTTGAAAGTAATTATTGCAGGCGCGGGTATGGCGGCGCATTTGGCCGGGGTAATGGCGGCCCATACTTCCCTGCCAGTCATCGGTGTACCGCTTAACGCCTCGTCTCTTGGTGGTCTTGACGCATTGCTCTCCACGGTGCAGATGCCACCGGGCGTTCCGGTCGCCACCATGGGTATTGGTGCTCCCGGTGCCAAGAATGCTGCGGTGTTTGCGGCGCGCATGCTGGCCTTAAATGATACCAAATTGCGGGAACGGTTAGTGCATTATGCCATGGGCATGGCCGAAGATATTGCTGCAAAAAACGATAAGCTGAAGTGGTGAAACCCAGCTCCGTACCAATGGAACCAGTGACGGAGCAGGCCCTGAGTCGGGCGGTAGAGGTGCTGCGTTCCGGTGGGATTGTGGCTTTCCCTACAGAAACCTACTACGGCCTTGCTGTGGATCCATTCAACACAGAGGCTCTAGAACACCTTTTTCTGCTGAAGGCACGACCAGTAGTAAAACCGGTACTGGCGCTGGTGAGGGAACAAGCCCAGATTTCCCAGCTCGCTGCACATATTCCTGCCTTGTACAGCTGGTTGATGCAGCGTTTCTGGCCTGGAGCTGTGACCCTGATTTTTCCAGCGCGCAGCTCTCTTCCCTGGCAGCTCACCGCCCACACCCAAGGCATTGGCCTGCGTCAATCGTCCCATCCGGTGGCTGCTAGATTGCTGGCAGCCTTTGGCGGACCATTGACTGCAACCAGTGCCAATTCATCCGGCAGGGAGCCGGCGATAAATGCACAACAGGCTGCCAGCCTTTTTCCAGGGAGTACAGATAATCGGGGTTTTGTTCTTGATGGGGGTGAAACGCCGGGTGGAGCGGGCTCCACAGTGGTTGCCCTGCGTGACGGTGCTTTGACGTGCCTGCGTGACGGTAAAATACCTTTCGCCGATGTGCAGCGGGCTGCTGAAGTTTTTTTAAGCAGTGGCAGAGTGTTGCATCGCGTAAGGTGAGTTACTACGGGATCAATTCCTTCGATGTAAGCCTTCCATGAAGGCATGTTTCGGAGCGTTTCCGGAACCCTGACATGTGAAGCGCCTGCAGAGCATTGAAATAGGCCGCTGTTGGCGGAGAGTACAAGGCTGGATAACAAGAGAAGGTCTTTGCCCCTAGGGCAAAGACCTTCTCTTGTTTGAGTGGAGTATAATCGGAAAATGGTGGTTAGGATCGTTTTCAGCTGGTGCCAACCATATTCTGGTTGAGAACAGGCAACAGCTTTTGTCGCATCCGCTACAATACCTCAGGACTCAGGTCGGATGATTTCACAGTCACAGGCTGCGTCTTCAATGTTGAGTAAGAGGAATTTAACATCAAAACCATGCTTCACCAGCTCACTGTAGGCCATATCGGCGCGGGCGCCGGTGGAGCAGTGCACGTAAATCTTTTTGTCTTTTGGCAGTTCGTTCATCCTCTGCGGAATTTCATCCAACGGGATGTTGATGGTATTTTTGAACTGGCCCAGCCTGGCAACCTCTTCCTTGGTACGGGCATCAACGATGACCGCATTTTTATCTTTACCACTGGCGGCCTTGCGGAAATCCTCAAGGGAAACCTCTCCCTTGCCGAGTTGGCGTACCCAGCGGATTTCAGTCGTGTAGATAGGGCCTTGATCTACGGCGCCACCGCGCTGTACCCAGCCTGTATAACCGCCCTTGACCAGGGAGACGAATTTAAACCCTTCCTCTCTGAGTTCGGCTACGGCATCCTTGGGTTCCTGGGTACCATAGAGCACCAGGGGTGCGTTGCGGGCAACGTCATCGAGTTTGTCGAAGAGCTGCTCATAGGGGATATTATACGCTCCCTTAATCCTGCCTTGCTGTGCTACCTCAGGATTACGAATATCAAGAACGACCACATTGCCGTTCACGATATAATCATCATCGGAGTATGCAGGTAGACCAGCCTTGGTCCACTCGGGTTCTCCCTCGTGGTATACCATTACATTGGTGTAGCCCAGATCTTTAGCTATGGCAGCTGATGCCGGAGAAAAGGGGCAGGTGACACCACCGCAATAAAAGACGACAGGCGTGTTTTTATCAGCCGGCAGGATAGCAGCCTGTTCTTTTTCCAGTTTGGCCTGGGGGATGGAATGGGCACCCGGCAGGTGGGCCTGTTGGTAACGGGGCAAAGGCCGGGAATCAACCAGAAAAACCTTGGGATCCTTCTCAAGCAGGGTCACCAGTTCAGCAGTTTTGATCTCGCTAACCCCTTCAGGAATAGTGGCGATTTTCCTTTTTACCTCGGTGGCATAGGGGGTGTCGCCCTGCATGGTGTATGTGATGACACTGGGCTCACCCTGCACGGCATCCTGCATGCCGATGGTCTTGTCATCAAAGCGGATAAGCATGGTTTTTGCCGCTTCGCCTTTGCCTACCTCCAGTGAAATAGATTTAGCAAGGTTGGAAATACCTTTGATGGTTCCAGTTGCAGTCTCGCCGGCCTGTTGTGTGCCTTTTGGCGCCACAGTAGAACGCACGCCTTCCTTTGCGGGCGCACAGCCGAACACAAGCAGCAAAGCTACAAAACAAATGGGGATAAAGCGGAGTCGTTTCAGGGCTGCTGGCATTGCTACCTCCGTGAATTGATGTTTTTTTCTGAAGATTTGCACGAATGCTAACCACTATCACATATAGTTAACCGTTTTTGTCCGATTAGCAAGAGAAAAAGTGATTGTATCCAACGGCTGCATCCGCTGCTTGAATCTTGCCGAATGCAAGTAAGTCCGATAATATGTACAGCATCTATCCTAATGGAACCTTATGGACAGTCTTTCATCCTGCAAAATACTGATTTTCGAAGACGACACCGCTACGCGTTCCATGCTGAACGATTTTTTTGCCGGCCGGGGAGCAACGGTCGCTACTGCTGAAGACGGCAAAAACAGCCTGGAACGGATCAACAGAGAGCAGCCGGATTTGCTTATTCTGGACGTGATCATGCCCTTTCAAAGCGGTTTGGGTGTACTGCGTGAAATGCGTGCTGCTGGCAGTCGCGTGCCGGTTTTGATGTTAACCGAAAAGGGTACGGTTGAAGACAGGGTGACCGGACTCGAACTCGGTGCCGATGATTATCTGGCCAAACCCTTCGATGCAAGAGAACTGCTGGCCAGGGCGAGGGTTTTGCTGCGCCAAGCACGGCAGGGAACCCAGGCGACACGAACTGCGCAGCCTCCTTTGCAACTCGGCTGTTTGCGCATTGATCCTCTCAAACGGGAGGTGGAGGTGCATGGCTGTGGTGTGGTGTCACTGACTAAAACCGAATTCGATCTGTTTTTTGATCTGGCGCGGCATGTTGGCGCTGTTCGCCCCTATGCGCAACTCATGCAAGAGGTGCTGGGCTATGACCCTGGGGTTGAATCCAGGGCGTTATCTGTCCATATTGCTAACATAAGAAGAAAATTTGAAGATATTAGCGAGGGCGAAGCTGTACGGATTCGTACACTGGTCGGAATCGGCTATACCCTTGTCGTTAGCGGTAGTGAGTGAACATCAACCTGGAGGTAGGTCATGTATATCAATTTTGTAAATTACTATGTCAGACACCTGCTGCTTTGTTGTGTTATCTTCTCAGCCTGTCTGTCTCTCGTGCATGCAGAAGCCGCAGCCAGGGAAACGGCGGATGACATGATTCCTCTGCAGGTGGCGGCCGGAACTAACCTGATTACACTGGCCAGAGAGTATTGCAAAAATCCTGAAGACTGGAGAACCCTCGCCCGGCTCAACAGGCTCAAACCACCGTACATCATCTATGCTGAGACTGAGATCAGTGTGCCTAAATCCCTGTTAGACATGGAAGAACTTGAGCTTGCAGCGGTCACTGTTAGTGGCGCGGCTCAGCTGCGCAAACATGACGGTGGGCTTGTCGAGTTAGTTCAAGGGGGTCGGATTGCTCCTGGTGAAACAGTGGTGACCGGAGATGACACTTTTGTTCAGCTCCTTTTTCCCAACGGAGTGTACAGCCGTATTGAGCCGAACTCGGCATTTACCATCACCTATCTCTTCAGCCTTGCAGATAAAAAAATCAAGGCCGAAGCCATGCTGGTCAAGGGTAAACTCACCCATACGCTAGATAAAAAACTGCGTTTCAACGACAGCATGCGTACCCGTACCCCAACGGTAATAACGGGTATTCGCGGTACGGAGTATCGGCTCAAGACGGAAACTGATCAATCCACCAGAGTTGAAACTCTGGCAGGTGAGGTGTTTGTGCAAGCGGGCGCAAACATCGCGTACGTACGGGCAGATCAGGGTATAAAGACGCTTGAAGGTAAACCCTTAGGGGCGCCTCAGGCGCTGCCGGTCGCCCCAGCTGCACCGCAGCTTGAACCGGTCTATCGTACTCTGCCTGCAAAGATTCAGCTGCCTGTTACGGCTGAAATCAGTAAAGTTACGCTGCGCTTGAGCAGTGATGAAAAGGGCTTGGCCACGGTGTATGCGCACAGCGCGCCCGCTGGTGAAGCACTGGTGGTGCAAAATGTACCGGATGGTCCGTATTTTGCTTTTTTTACGGTGACTGACACACGGGGCTTCGAAAGCCGGGAGCAGGGACCGCAGCCCTTCGTGGTCCGTACTATGCCACCCGCCCCCATGGTGACCACGCCCAAAAACGACTCCATCATGTGGGGCAAGACCGGCCAATTCACTTGGCTGGAATCGGAGCAGGCTGTGCGCTATCGGGTGCAGGTGAGCCGTGATGCTGGATTTACGAATATAGTTGATGATCAGACCCTTTCGAGTCCTTCCTATACCACTGCGGAATTGACACCGGGCAGCTATTACTTCAGAGTGCAGGCCCTGGCTGCGGATGATTTTGCCTCTAATTTTTCTGGAATTTTGAATTGGGAGCAGAAAGAAGCACCGGCAGTGGGCGGCCTTGAGAGCGCCAGTGATGAACCGCCCCAGCTGCAATGGCATCCCATGGCGGAGGGTTGGCATTATGATCTGCAAGTGGCAATGGACAAGGAGTTTACTGAACTGCTGGTTGACGAGCGCAAGATGGCCTCTACCTCCTACACCCTTCCGGACAAGCTCGACCCGGGTAAGTATTATATTCATCTGCGTGGAATCGAGAATGGTGAACCGGCGACTCCCTGGACACCGGCCCAGACCATGACAGTAAAAAACAGGCCCAAGGTTCTGGAAGGCAGCCTCATTGGCGTGCTGCTGATGGGTATTTTACTGCTGTAGTTGCCTGCTGGAATGTCAGCGACGCCAGTTATACCCGCAGTGTTCCGCCGCCTGATAGCACCGGTTCTGGCACTGCTGCTGCTTTTTCTCTATATACAGGGCGGAGGCCGCACCATCCTCGTCAATGACGGCATGGATATGCTTTTCCGTCTGCGCGGGCCACTGCCGCCAGAGCAAAGTATCGTAATCGTAGGGGTGGATGAGGCCAGTTTACGGCAATACGGACAATGGCCCTTTGCCCGCCACCTCCATGCTGAGCTGCTGGCGCGTTTGGGCAGTGCCAAGGCCGTTGCCTTTGACTTCCTTTTTCCTGAAGCAGGCGCGGATGATGCTGCCTTGAGTGCAGCCTTGGCCAAAGGCCCGCCGGCTGTGCTGGCCGTGGCCCCCGACTACCAGGCAGGTATGCTTAAGCCGAGCCCGACTATCACCGGCTATGCTGGAATAGGTCATATTGAAACCATGCTCTCCGGCGACGGCATCGTCCGGCAGGTGGATATCAGCCCCCGGGAAGAGGCGCCGGCCTTTGCTGTCAGTCTAGCCACTGCAGCTGGCGTGACTCTTGAAACGGATGACGCCGGGTTGGGGCCGCGCATCATCAATTTTTACGGGCCTGAGGCAACCTTTCTCACCCTGTCGTACCGGGATGTCCTTGCCGGCCGCTACCCACCTGAAGTTTTCGCCGGCCGCTATATCCTGGTTGGCGCGCAGGCCCTGGGCCTGGGAGACTCCCATGTCACCGCTTTTACCCGGAAAACGCCCACACCCGGCATTGAGATTCAGGCCAGTATTCTTGGTAACCTCCTTAATTCCAGCTTTATCAGGCCAGTTGTCTGGTTACCTTTTGCACTGATCACTTGCTTTGGCGCGTTGCCGCTTTTCATCTGGCCGATTGCGGGCGAACGTCACAACCTGGCGCTGAATACCCTGTTGACCACTGCAGTTTTCGCAAGCGCTCTGACGCTGTTTCATCGACATATCTTTTTTGACTTTATCAGTCCGCTCGTATTTCTTCTTTTTACCTATCTTTTTTATCTCCTGCAGGAACTGCTCAGTGCAGCCAGCCGTGTTCTGCACCAAGCCCACACGCTCGACCGTCAGCTTGATGCACGGCTGCAACAGGTCTATCATGGGCACAGTAAGTTTGTTTCAGTGAAGGAGAAAAGCAATCCCTCACTGCTCAGCCCGGCCGGTATTCAGGATCACCTTGGTCGTTTGCAGGAGGCGGTTAACGCCTTAAGCCTGCAACACCACTTCCTTGAAAATCTGTTAGACCGTGAGCTGCCGCCTGTGATTCTCTGGGAGAGCAGAAGTGGTGAGCCGGTTTTCGCCAACATTGCTTTCAGAGAGTTCTGGCAGGCATTTGCGCTCCAGGAAGAGGACGACCTGCCTTTTTATACCACTTTTGCCGAGCAGATCAAAATCAGGCCGACAGAGGGCGCCGTACCGCAGGGGGCGGGTCGAGAGGCGCAGTTACAATTTTTTGATGTGCAGGTGCGCATGGCTGCGGGCCGTCGTTTTCTCCAGGGCAGCATGCACCGTCTGCTGGTACCGGATACTGGTTTTTCCGGAAATTTAGTTTTGCTCCAGGACATCACCGAAATAAAGGAACTGGAGCGGGTCAAGGATGAGGTGGTTTCCATTGTTTCCCATGAACTCAAGCAGCCGCTGACGGTTATTCTTGGCTATGGGCAAATGCTCACAGAAGATCTGGATGGGGTCAGTCGAACCTATGCCCAAAAGATTTGCAGCCAGGCAGAACGGCTCAACCGGATGATTCGGGATTTTCTCGATATAGCCCGCCTGGAAAGCGGCAGGCAGCAGGTTAAGCGCTTTCCCTTCCCTTTGGAGCGCATGGTGCGTGAAGCCCTGGAGACCATCCAGACCGCTGCGGTGAAAAAGGGCATTCAGCTCAGGGAGGATGTGCCGGAAAAAACCACTCCCTACAGTGGCGATGAATCCCTGCTGGTGCATGCGGTGTTGAACCTGCTTGATAATGCGGTCAAATTCAGCGCAGCTGGCACCCTGGTGCAGGTGAGTCTGCAGGAGGAAGCGGACCGTTTTGTGCTGCTGGTGGCTGACCAGGGGCCAGGGATCCCCGAGACGGAGCGACAGCGTATTTTTGACAAGTTTCAGCGGGGCTCACGCACGGAACAAGACGAGGGCTTTGGCCTGGGCCTGCACTTGGTGCACCAGATCATAGAGGGCCACGGTGGCGCCATCCAGGCGCTGGCGGTTCCAGTGGGCGCAACCTTTGAAATCATCCTTCCCAAACTTGCCAAAGCAGACACCGACAGCATTGCCTGAACAAACGCAGCGCTTTGATATAAAATTGGAGTACATACCTGCCGGCAAGTTGCAGGTTTACCCAAGAGCAGTGAAGGGCTATTACTCTACAGTGACGCTTTTTGCTAAATTCCTGGGCTGATCTACATCACATCCCCGAAGGGCGGCAATCTCGTATGCTAACAGCTGCGCCGGCAAGGTACAAAGGATAGGGGTCAGGTCTTCATGCACCCTTGGGAGCAGGATCAGGTCTTTGCTCAAGGTGGGCAGGTGGGTGTCGCCTTCGGTACCTATCAGGATGAGCCGCCCCTGTCGCGCCTTGATTTCTTCAATGTTGGTAACCAACTTCTGGTAGGTGCTGTCCTGTGGGGCTATGGCCAGCACCGGCATGTACTGATCAATCAGGGCTATGGGCCCGTGTTTGAGTTCGCCCCCGGCGTAGCCCTCGGCATGGATGTAGGATATCTCCTTGAGTTTGAGGGCCCCTTCAAGCGCGATCGGGAAGTTGATGCCGCGGCCGATAAAAAGGAAATCCCTGGCTTCATGGTAGGTTTCGATCACCTTCTGCACAGTCTTGCGCAAGGGTTCGAGGATATCGGACAGGGTGTCGACGAGGTTAATGAGGTGCAGACCCAGATCTTTTTGTTCTTTCTGGCCGATGGTGCCCCACAGTTGCCCCAGGTAGAGGGTAAAAAGGAAAAGCGCAGTCATCTGGCAGGTAAAGGCCTTGGTGGATGCCACCCCGATTTCAGGGCCGGCGTGGGTATAGAGCACACCGTCGGCTTCGCGGGTCATGGTGGATCCCACTACGTTGCAGATGGTCAGTACCGGTGAGCCAAGCCGGGCCGCCTGGCGCATGCCTTCCAGGGTGTCGGCGGTTTCACCGGACTGGGAAATAACTACGGTCAGCACCTGTTCGTCCAAAAGCAGCCGCCGGTAGCGAAATTCAGAGCCAATATCCACCTCCACCGGAATGCCGACCAATTTTTCCAGCCAGTATTTGGCAACCAGGGCTGCGTGCCAGGAGGTCCCGCAGGCAACCAGCACAATCCGGCGGAGGTCCTTCAAAACCTGGTCACTGATGCCTAGGCCAGGGAGTTGTACAGTACCGGTGTCAGGAATGATACGGCCACTGATGGTATTGCGAATGGCGAGGGGCTGCTCAAAGATCTCTTTGAGCATGTAGTGACGATATCCCCCCTTCTCCGCCATGCTTGCTGTCCAGTCGATAGAGGTAATCTTTTTTTCGATTGCTTTGCCATCGGTAAGCCGCAGCACTCTGTAGGCACCTTTCTGCAAAACGGCCAGATCGCCATCGTCCAAGAAGATTACCTCGCTGGTATAGGGGAGCAGCGCAGGGATGTCGGAAGCAAGATAGCTTGCTTCGGCGTCAACTCCAATAACGAGCGGGCTCTGATGGCGGGCCGCTACCAGCATCTCCGGCTCCTTCGCCCAGAGCACTGCCAGGGCGTAGGAGCCCTCCACCTGGGCAAGGGCTGCCCGTACCGCCAGCACCAAGTCCTCCTGCAGATGCTCTTCAATCAGATGCGCGAGCACCTCCGTGTCAGTCTCTGATTGAAAAACATGTCCGCGAGCGACGAGTTCCTGCTTGAGGGAGCTGTAGTTCTCTATTATGCCGTTGTGCACTACCACCAGTTCCCCACTGCAGTCGCTGTGAGGATGGGCATTCTGCTCTGTTGGCGCGCCGTGGGTGGCCCATCTGGTATGGCCCAGGCCTGCCGTGCTGTCCACGCCGATGTGTTCGTCCAGCACGGCCTCAAGCTGGCTTAACTTGCCCTCGGCCCGGTGTCGGACTAATTCTTGCCCATGGTGGTAAACAATGCCTGCGGAATCGTAACCGCGGTATTCGAGCCGTCGCAGACCTGCAAGGAGTACTGGCACCACCTTTCTTGTTCCTACATATCCAACTATGCCGCACATGTCTGTAATCCTTAATAAATAACCGATTGTCGAGGCGGTTTCATATTCATCCGACCTTGAGCCCAGTAATAAAAATAAAAACAGCGTATAATACTCTCTTTTCCCATTTCAGCCATTCCCTTTATGGAAGAATTGCCCTTTTCTGCTTCCCTGCAGCACTGTTTCGCCGGCCACCGCACGAATCGGCATACGCTTTTGCATTAGAATTATATTTACAAAACAGAGGGGCAGGGTACATTCAGGCAAAATATAAGTGTTTTTTTAATTCAGGATATGCATATGGATGAACGAGAACGATTGAAGACCCTGCTGTTGCAGAAGTCATGCCGGCAGGGCACTTTTACCCTCACCTCAGGGAAAATTTCTGATTTTTATGTGGATGGTAAGCAAACGACGCTGGATGCTGAAGGTGCGTACCTCTGCGGTCGCTTGCTCTATGCATTTATCCGGGAGCACCCCCAGCCTCTAAGTGCCGTCGGCGGCATGACCCTGGGCGCCGATCCGCTGGTAACAGCAGTGTCTTTGGTGAGTTTTCTGGAAAAAGCGCCTATTCCTGCATTCATTGTGCGCAAAGAGGCAAAGGGACATGGCACTGGCAACTATATCGAAGGAAAAGACAATCTGCCCGCGGGGGCGCTCGTTGCACTGGTGGAGGACGTGGTTACCACTGGCGGCACCCTGCTTAAAGTGATTGACCGGGTTGAGGCGGAGGGCTTCAAGGTGGGATTGGTCGCCACCATTGTTGATCGCGAAGAGGGAGGTGCGGCAGCCCTTGCTGCTCGAGGTTATCCACTCAAGTCGGTGTTTACCAGGGCACAACTCATTGGAGGGAAGTAACCATGGAATGCAGACAGTGCCACCATCCGCTACGGGTTGAGCGGCGTTGCCGTCAGATTCGCCTGCAGTGTACGCAGTGCAAAAAAGAGTACCATATTCATGAGTTGGCCTCTGAACTTGATTCCGCCATGGAAAAAGAGCTGGAGCGATTCACCTGTATTATCTACGACTGAGCCCCTGGTTCCAGTTAAGGTGTATGTGCAGGACAAGGAGTGGGCGTTTTTGGTTTGCCTCGTCTGCGGCGTTTCCTGCGAACTGGATGCCGCCAAATAAATACCAAGGGGGCAACCTTCATGCACTTAAGGCCCGCTGCCACACCACTATCCTGAGCATATTTCTGGAATTCTGCAATCAGGTCCGCAAAGGGGTGCAGCTGACGGGAACTTTCAGCTCTTTGAGCCCAAACAGAGGCACTGCCAGCACCGCCATAGAGAGTGCTTTCCCTCTCAGGTGTCAGTAGAATTACCGTTCTTTTCCAAGGTAAAACTGTTTTGCCGCGGGTTGGCCCCGCAATATGGCCTGTGCCCGTGTTAGCAAGGGCAGGAGGCTTTCGCTGTCATTCGCGCAGATGCCGATGCCCTCGTCCTCATCCATAAGGGTGCGTTCTTTTTCTTTTTCATCAAGCAGATCCACCTTGTTCAGCACCCGCAGGCAGGGGATGTTGTCCAACTCCAGATCAGTCAGCAGGGTTTCCACCACCTCGGCCTGTTGCCGCCAAGCAGGATTTGAACGGTCAATCACGTGCAACAGCAAATCCGCCTCATGCAGTTCTTCAAGGGTGGAGGCAAAGGCCTTGAGCAATTCCGCAGGCAGGTTGCGGATAAAGCCCACAGTATCGGTAATGATGACTTCCATGTCTTCAGGAAAGCGCAGGCGGCGGCTGGTTGGATCCAGGGTGGCAAAGAGCATGTCTTCAGCCAGGATGCCGCTGCCTGTCAGCGTATTGAGCAGGGTAGATTTGCCGGCATTGGTATAACCCACCAGTGAAATCACCGGCACATCCCGCTTACGGCGACGCTGACGGCGATGATAGCGCTGTCTGCCCACATTTTCCAGCTCCTTGCCGAGCCGGGCGATACGGTCATTGATGCGGCGTTTGTCAACTTCCAGGCGGGTTTCACCGGGGCCGCGCGTGCCGATGCCACCGGTCAGGCGAGACAGGGCGTCATCCCGGGTAGTCAGCTTGGGCAGCAGGTATTTGAGCTGGGCCATTTCAATTTGCAGCTTACCTTCCCTGGAGGTGGCACGGCTGGCAAAGATGTCGAGGATGAGCTGGGTACGGTCAATCACGCGCAGATCGGTATGATCGGTGACCGAACGGGTCTGCGATGGGCTAAGTTCCTGGTCAAAGAGGAGCAGGTTGGCACCGAGGCGCACGCTCATCAGCATGATCTCCACCAGCTTACCCCGGCCAAGGATAAAGCGAGGATGCATCTGCCGTCGTCGCTGAATCACCTGCTCCAGGACAATAACGCCTGCGGAGCGGGCAAGCTCGGCCAGTTCGGCCATGCTCTCCTCAGCTTCGTGGCGTGGGCTGGTGCTAACCGATACTAAAATAGCCCGGTCTTTGCCGCTGTCCACTTCTTTAAGTGGGCGGCTGCGGGCGAATTCTTCTTCCAGGGCTTCGATAAGGGTAATGCAGGATAGGCTCTGATTGGCCGGATGCACTGGCTCCAGCTCAGCCCAGTCCCGGTCTTGCTCCTGGTCGTGTTGCGGGATGAGGTGGGCGGTATACAGCAGTTCCGGCAGACCCTCCCGCACGCTTAAGGCAGAAATCATGTCCAAGCGCAGACAGGCAAGATCCATGATGTCCTCTTCATTTAAGCCGGAAGAAGTCAGCACAGTGTGGATACAGCGCAGGCCTCGTAAACGGCTGCCATGACCGCTGCCTGGCAGGGCCGGGATGATGATGCGGTTGAAATCACCGACCACAAGCGCCTCAATCTGGCCCGAGCGATGCACCAGCAGTCCTATCTGCCGGTTCAGCTCGCTGGAGATGGCTGCCAGTGCCCTGGCAGTATCGCGGTCAATAATCTCATCTGGCGGCACCCGTCGCTGGGCCAATCGCTCCAGAGTTCGCCATTGTTGCGGCTTCAGCCCACTGGTATTACCGTTGATTATGCCGATAGCGTTCCTCCTTCAGTCAGTATCGGATGGTTTTAGCACGGTGCCTGGCCAGGGCTGCGCGGGAAGGGAATAGTTTCACGAATGTTGGCAAGTCCTGTACAGAACTGCACCAGGCGCTCAAAACCCAGCCCGAAACCGGCGTGGGGAACCGAGCCATAACGCCTGAGGTCCAGATACCAGTCGTACTTGGCAGGATCAAGCCCGGCACCCTGCATGCGGGCCTGCAAAATATCCAGCCGTTCTTCCCGCTGGCTGCCGCCGATCAGTTCGCCGATGCCAGGCACCAGTAGGTCCATGGCTGCCACGGTTTTTTCCCCTTCGTCAAGACGCATATAAAAAGGCTTGATTGTCGCCGGGTAGTTGGTGACAAAAAGCGGCCCCTGCACCAGTTCTTCGCAGAGGAAGCGCTCGTGCTCTGCCTGCAGATCCATACCCCAATGTACCGGATATTCGAAAGCGCGGCCCGATTTTTCCAGGGCGTCGATCGCCTCGCTGTAACTCAGGTGCTGGAATTTTTGGGAACACAGTGTGGCCAGTTTGCGCAGCAGTCCAGCTTCAATGTGGCGGTCAAACAGGGCAAGATCAGCTGCGCCTTCCTCCAGTACAGTGTTGATCAAAAACCGCAGCAGGGCTTCGGCAACCTGCATGTTGCCCTGAAGGTCGCAGAAGGCCATTTCTGGCTCAAGCATCCAAAATTCGGCCAAATGGCGGGTGGTATTCGAGTTTTCAGCGCGGAAGGTGGGGCCAAAGGTATACACCCGACTGTGGGACAGGGCATACACCTCAGCCTGGAGCTGGCCGCTTACCGTGAGCCCGGCATGTTGGCCGAAAAAATCGCGCTGGTAGTTGAATTCGTTATCAGAACTCGGAGCTGTCAGGGTGGTAACCGTAAACATTTCGCCGGCACCTTCGCAATCCGAAGTAGTGATAATGGGGGTGTGCACCTGAATAAAGCCGTGATCCCGAAAAAAGCGATGAATCGCAAAGGAGAGGATATTGCGAATGCGGGCTACCGCCCCAAGGGCATTGGTTCTTGAGCGTAGATGGGTGATTGTCCGTAAAAATTCAAAGCTATGCCGTTTTTTCTGCAAAGGGTAGCTGGCGGCATCGGCCTCACCCACCAGCACGATAGATTCTGCCCGAAGCTCTAGTCGCTGGCCTTTGGCAGGAGAAGGCTGCAGGCTGCCACGCACTTCAAGTGCAGCGCCGGTATGGATGAGCTTGTGCAGATTGCTCCAGCCTGTCGTATTATTTTCAATCAGGATTTGCAGATTTTCCAGCGAGGAGCCGTCATTCAGCTCCAGGAAAGAGAGGCTGCCGGAATCGCGGTGGGTGCGCAGCCAGCCGCAGACTGTAAGCATCTGTTCCTGTGGTTCCATTGCCAATATCTCACTGATACGGGGGGGAAACAGGGTGTCAATGGAGGTGTGCAAACTATTCATGACGCAGGAAAAAAAATATGGCATTGGTACTGGTTATATCAAATGCGGGCCGGTGGTGTATTGGGCAGTTCATCACCATTGCAGCGCAGGCCAACAACCACAATGCCGGCCTTGTCCGCAGCGGCAATCATGTCCTCGCGGTCAAAGAGCAGGGATTGGCCAGCCTCGACTGCCAGCACCTCACCCTTAACTTCAACCATAGTGTTAATAGTGCCAACGCCGGTGGCCGGCAGATCAAAACGAAAGTCCTGGCCCGGTTTGCGCAGTTTGACTACCACTGCGCCGGAACCGGCGAGTCGACCGCCCCTGAGGATGGCGGCGTCCGTGCCTTCGATGGCCTCCACCGCCAGGATGCTGCGCTCCCGCACCACTACACACTGGCCGATATCGAGCCGACCGATACCCCGGGCAATGCGCCAGCCGAAGCGAATATCGGCCATCTGGCTGTTGCTGGGCCGTTTCTTGCTGAGGATGCCCTCCGGGAAAAGAAGATGGCCAAGGAAGCGGGTGGAGGCGATGATCTCAATGCCCTCCTCTGCCAGTACATCTGCTATTGCTCTGAGGATGGAATCATCCAGGCGGATGTCGATCTTGTTCCACAGGGTCAGACCCTTCCAGTCTGGAAGAATATCGTGGAAAATTCTGGTTTTGGTGATGGTGCCGGCAAAGGCAGCTTCAGTGACCAGATGTTTATGAAAATGCCGGATTATTTTACCCAATTGTCCCAGCTTTACCCAGATCAGTTCATCGGCCAGCTGGTCCAGGCGGGGATCGGTTTCATTGCTATGGGCGACGGCTATTACCCTGTGGCCGCGTGCCCGTGCTGCCTCGGCAAAAAGTAGCGGGAACTGGCCGCCCCCCGCGATCAGGCCAATGGGTGGGTGGGTAGTTTCAGTCATCAATGGTACGTTTGACCACACCGCGTCGGCTTGATTGGAAAAAATCCACCATCACCTGTACTTCAGGACAGTCGCGCATCTCTTCCTGCAGTTTGAAGAGGGCGTCCTTCAGCAGGAGTTGGGGAGAACGGAACAGGATGCGAAAGGCGTCATCAAGCTTGGCGATGGTGCCTCGATCCATGCCCGAGCGCCTGAGTCCGATCTTGTTTATGCCCGAAACCCGCATATGGTTACGGGTGCCTTCCATGAGTACGTAGGGGGGCACATCCAGGCCAATGCCAGACATGCCGCCAATATAGGCGAAGTCGCCAATGCGGCAGTGCTGGTGCACTGCTACCAGTCCACCCAGATTGGCATGACTGCCGATTTCCACATGACCTGCCAGAGTGGCCAGGTTGGCCATGATAACATGATCGGCCAGAAAGCAATCATGGGCAATGTGGCAGTAGGCCATGATCATATTGCTGTTACCAATCCAGGTTTTGCCACGGCCAGTGGTTGTCCCCCGGTGGATGGACACATATTCTCGGATCTGGTTCTTGTCGCCAATGATCAGCTCGGTTGGTTCGTTCTTATAGTTGAGATCCTGTGGTGGCGCACCGATGGAGGAGAAGGAGCCAATGATGTTGTCCCTGCCGATGGTAGTATGGCCAGACAGGACGGCATGGGCACACACGCGGGTACCAGGGCCGATCACTACCGGGCCGTCAATAATAACGTAGGGATCAATCTGCACCGAGTTGTCCAGCACCGCTTGGGGATCAATAACTGCAGTGGGGTGGATGGGCATGGGCTGTTCCTTGGATGCTGTGCTAAGTTGAATGTAAGTTAAGGGTAAGTTGTCGCATGATCATGGATAGCTGGCCATCAATTCGGCCTCGGTGACCAACTGGTCATCCACATAGGTTTTTCCGGCCATTTTAATGACCCGACCCTTCTGCCTAACCATCTCCAATTTGTAGACCATTTGGTCACCAGGATAAACGATCCTGCGAAAACGTGCCTTGTCTACTCCGGCGAAATAGACGAGCCTGCCGGTGAGTGCAGGGTCGGCAAGGGAGGCAAGAATGCCACCGGTTTGGGCCATACCCTCAAGAATCAGCACACCCGGCATGACCGGTTCCCCGGGAAAATGCCCGAGAAAATACATCTCATTCATGGTGACGTTTTTGATGCCGGTGATGCTTTTGCCCGGATCCAGAGCGATAATCTTATCCACCATGAGAAAGGGGTAGCGGTGGGGCAAGATGGCCATGATGGCCTTTGCATCCAGAGGCAATTGCACATTATGTTCCATGGTTACTTCCTGTGCTGTTTCGTTGATTGATCCTGTAGAGCTGTTTGCAGTGCGGCGACATCCTTGCGCAGACGCCGCAGTTCCTTGAACATTTCCGGCAGACGACTGAACACTCCGGCTGATTTGACCCATGTTTTGGCTGGGATTGCGGGTGTGCCTCCTACTATAGCTCCGTTGGGTTGATTATCGTGGATGCCGCTTGTGGCCGCAGCCATGACACCATCACCCAGGTGCAGGTGACCGGCAACTCCGGCCTTGGCGCCAAGCACCACATGATGCCCCAGGGTGGTGCTCCCAGCAATACCCACCTGCGCAACCAGGATGGAGCCTTCACCAATCACCACGTTGTGGCCAACCATAACCAGGTTGTCAATTTTGACCCCCTGTTTGATCCAGGTAACGCCGAATGCGGCCCGATCCACACAGGAATTGGCGCCAATTTCCACATCGTCGTCGATACGTACCGTGCCCACCTGGGGTTTTTTGTAATGCTGGCCCTGGCTGTCGGTGGCAAAACCAAAGCCATCACTGCCGATGACTGCCCCGGCATGGACTATAACCCGCTTGCCGATGCTGCACAGTGCGCCCACAACGGCATGGGCATGGAGCACGGAGTCGTCACCAATGGAGACCCCATCTTCCAGAACAACACCAGCCTTCAACTGCACCCGTTCTCCCAGATGGACATTGTTGCCGATGCTGACCTGCGGGCCGATGCTGACCTGTTCAGGAATGTGGCAATTTTTACCGATAACCGCGCTACTATGGATACCGGCGGCCTGAAAGGGTCTGGCCAGGAGGAAAGTATGGATTTTGGCCACAGCAACTGCTGTCTCCTCTGCGACAAGGCAGGTTTTGCCAGAAACGATGCAGCCGGGCGGTACGATACAGGCACTGGCAGCAGAGGCCTGTGCCTGTATACATTGTTTTGGGTCGAG
This sequence comes from Desulfobulbaceae bacterium, assembly GCA_012744275.1. Lineage (GTDB taxonomy): Bacteria > Desulfobacterota > Desulfobulbia > Desulfobulbales > Desulfobulbaceae > Desulfobulbus. The sequence continues at coordinate 15,497 of JAAYIE010000079.1, read as the reverse complement.
AATATAGGTGATTTCTCCAGGACCGGCGAGATCAATGCCATTGAGGGCGCTTATCATCAGATTTGGGTCGCCCTGGATATCGGCACCAACAAGGTCGGCCAGTTGCCGCAGGGAAAAGGGTGTTTCCTTCATGCAAATTGTTCAGGGAAAAGAGTCGGCAGTTTCAAGGAAGTATGCATGGAATGAATATAAGGATGCGCTCCTGCTAGAATCAAAATCGCTGAAAAAGAACTGCAACATACCGTGCCTGCCCCTAGTCGTAAAGCAAAACAGCGCCCCTGAGATTGATAAACTCCTCCAGTTCGGGCTGCCAGGATTGTTCCAGTTCCACAATGGATATGCCCTGTTCAAGGCCGGTGCGGATGGCGCGATCACCCAAGATAAGATCCATGGGTAGACGCTCAAATTCATATTCATAAGGCGGCTCTTTAAAGGCGAACTGATCAGGGTACAGTTGCTGCAAAGCCTGCACAAGGGTCAGGCTGGTGCGATAGGGCAGGAACTGCTCGGCATCGGTCACGTGCAGATGGAAGCCGCAGCAGGGCTGGCCAGCCCACTTACCTGAAGTAGGCTCAAAAAAAAGTGGGCGCAGCAGGCAGCCGGGCAAAGGGGTGGTGCTGATGGTGCCGAGTACAGCCTGGTGTGAAAGAAAAGGCGCACCAAACAACTCAAAAGGCAGGGTCGTTCCCCGACCCTCAGAAATATTGGTGCCTTCCAACATAACCTGACCGGGGTAAACCAGCGCGGTCTGGAAACTGGGCATGTTCGGCGATGGGAAGAGCCAGGGCAGGCCAGTTGCAGGAAACATGAGGTTCCGTTGCCAGCCACGCATGCGCACAACATCCAGCTCTGCGCCAATCTGCATTTCCCGGTTACAGTACAGCGCCAGTTCCCCCAGGGTCATACCGTGGCGCATGGGAATGGCACAGCGACCAACAAAAGATGCGTACTCTTCCCTGAGCAGATTGCCCTCCACCAGGTGTCCACCTATCGGGTTGGGCCGGTCAAGAATAAGTACCTGCACCCCGGTTGCTGCAGCGGTTTCCAGGCAGTGCACGACTGTCCAGATAAAGGTGTATACCCGGGTACCGACATCAATGAGATCAACCAGGAGGACGTCGATATCGGCAAACATGTGGGCATGGGGTTTGCGGGTTTCGCCGTAAAGAGAATATACTGGCAACCCGGTGGCCGCATCAAGGCCATGGTCCGATTCGATCATGTTGTCCTGTTTTTCACTGAAGAAGCCGTGCTGGGGGGAAAACAGGCAGACGAGCTGACCAGGAAAAGATTGAAGGATACGATCACGGCTGTGGGTGTAAAAACGGTCGGTGGAAGACTGATTGGCAAGTAAGCCCAGTCGTTTTCCGCGTAAAAAATCCGGTTTATTGCGGCAAAGTTCGTCAATTCCCAAATGGAGCATGGTGCCTCGCTTGTATTATGTCTTGGTTGTGAAGATACTGTAGTGTGTTTAGGTTTTTTTTGCGTTTAATATTTTACACGCTGAAAGGCCATGGCTTTTTAAAATAGGGACAAAAGTTCGAATTATGTCGCTATATCGTGGGTCGGCGGGTGTTCAAAAAATTGAATTTTTCTTCTAAAAAGACTTGCCAGAGTGTCGAACAGTCAGTATAGTGCAACTGAAATGGAGAAAGTTGTATTTTTTACAACTTTTCTTTGACAAAGAGCGAGCTAGGCATCGCTTGGTGTCTGGGGGTGGGCGAGAAAGCCCAGATAAAACATATGTAAAGGAGATAAGAAATGAAAAAAGTATTGAGTGTAATGGCTGTTTCTGCCTTTGTTTTGACTGCCGGTGCAGCGTTTGCTGGTGGCCCGGGCAAGCAGGGTGCTGCTGCCATGCCTGCTGGTTGTCCGGAAGAGTGCCAGCAGCAGATTGATGAACTGCAGGGTTCCCAGGCGCAGCAGAATGAGCAGCTTGCTGCACATGCTTCTGAAATTGAAGCTCTGAAGCAGCAGGAAGATGTGTACAACCCTTGGTATGTACGTGGTGCCTACAAGTTGGGCTGGGGTTCGCAGAAGGATCATCTGAGCCGTGACATGGACAATGAGCTTGGTCATGGTGGCCAGGTTGCAATCGGTAAAGTTTTCGGCTCTGATTTTGGTGATTTCCGTCTTGAGCTTGAGGGCGCATATCAGGGTGCAGACTTGGATGATATGGACGGTGATGTTACCCTGCTGACCTTCATGGTAAACGGTTACTACGATCTGCCCATTACCGAGATGTTCGGCATCTACTTCACCGTGGGTGCTGGTTACGGTAACTACAACTTGGATGCAGGCATTGTTGAGACCCCGAACGGTCACATCAATTATGTTAACCACACCAATGATGTATTTGCCTACAAAGGTGGTGCAGGTGTAACCTTTAATTTCAACGAGCAGATGGCAGTCGATCTGGGATACGAGTACCTTGGTACCTCTGATGCACAGATCAATAACGGCGAGTACACCGATATCCGTAACCACAACATCGTGACCTCTTTCCGTTTCATGTTCTAAGCTTATTTTTCAAAGACACATTAAGCCTTCCGGTTCGCCGGAAGGCTTTTTTGTTTTGTGTGTTTTGTTGCTTCTTGTCTTCCCGTCTGCGGTCTTCCATCCCAGCCAATAATTCGGGATGACAAATGCAACCGCTTGGGTCTCCGGTATACTTCCGGAGGCTGATGTTTTGATATGGGATTATTACCCTAAGGCAACATCAAGAATCATCATAACGGTAAAACCGGCCAAGGTAGTCATGGTCACCCGGTCGATATTGTTGGGATTGCGTTGAGATTCCGGAATGAGCTCCTCAACCACGACAAAGATCATGGCACCGGCTGCAAAGCAGAGCGCAAATGGTAGAATGCCCTGCATACTCATGACAAAATAAGCGCCGATCACCCCGGCAATGGGCTCCACCATGCCGGAGAGCTGGCCATAGAAAAAACTTTTTTTACGACTCATGCCTTCACGCCGCAAGGGCATGGAAACGGCAGTTCCTTCAGGTAAATTCTGCAAACCAATGCCCATGGCCAGGGCAATAGCACCACCCAGGGTAGCTGAAGGCAGATCAGCCGCCACCGCACCGAAGGCCACGCCCACTGCCAAACCCTCGGGAATATTATGCAGGGTGATGGCTAAAACCAGTAAAGTACTTCGCTGCCAGGATGTCTGCACGCCCTCGCGTTGCGACATGGCCATACCCGGGTGCAGGTGCGGCAGGACATGGTCGATCAGGCGCATAAAGATGCCACCAGCCATAAAACCAAGGGCTGCAGTGAGCCAGGGGATCTGGCCCAGCTGTTCCGCCATATTGATACCAGGCGCGAGCAGAGACCAGAAGCTGGCGGCAATCATCACGCCGGCGGCAAAGCCAAGCATGGCATCCAGAAAACTCGGTTTGATTTCCTGGCGTAAAAACACTAAGGCTGCGCCTGCCGCAGTCAGAGCCCAGGTAAAACAGGTGGCCAGCAAGGCCTGCAGAACGGGGTTGAGCTGTACAAAAGAATCTACCATTTAAGTCACCACAATTCAGAAAAGAGGAAGTCGCTCTTCCAATTTCAATACAACGCTAACGACACCAGCAAAAAATTTGGGTGCGAAATTGGAGTTATCTGATTAGCCAGTAGTACAGGAGCATGACCATGATAATGCTCAACGCTCTGAAACCCTGGCCGATGAAAAGGAGTTTGGCTGCCAGCGCCGGTTTGAAAATGCCGGCATAGTAGGGGTACTGATGCCTGAGTGCACGGATGGGTGAAGAGAGTACATTGCCGGCAAGCAGCACCAGCACCACCTCCTGCTGGCCCATGGAACCACTTGCCAGAAGGGCTCCTGCCGCAGCCACCCCGGCGGTGAATTCAGCTGCCATCTGAAAGGTGAGGATGCTGATGGCTTCGGGTGACAACCAACCCAGCCAGGAGAAATGCTCGCTTATGAATAGTTCTGCCCTGGTAAAGAAGCCAGCCTCGCTGAGAAAATAGAAGAGAATATAAATGGGTACGGTGTAGCTGGCAATTTTGCGGATTCTTCTGTGGAATCGCTTCACCGTATTCTGCCAGGCCTCACGGAAAGTGCGATTTTTGGCTTGAGCAGACGTCTGCGATGGAACGGTGGCGTTGGCCGGCAGAAGCAATCGGGCGATAATGGCGACCAACAGGGTGCGTAACACGGCTGCTGTTACAGTCAGACCAAGATAGACTATTGCCGCGCCCTTGATAATCGGGGCCATGATGAAAAAGGTTGTAGGCAGGTGCAAAAAGTTGCTGGGCAGGCTGTTGAACAGGTTGGCCAGGATGAGTTCCCTGCGGGTGATGACCTTGTCGTTATATCCTTCAGCCAGCATGGTGTTGGCTGCCATGCCAGAAAAAAAACAGATGGAAAAAGAGGCGGCAGCCAGGGTGGGCAAATGGGCGAAACGGGTGAGCGGCTGGGCCACTGAGGCTATTTTTTTTGTCCAGTTGAGGGACTCAATGAACAGTGCCACCAAAAGACCGATACTGAGAAAGATGAGCAGTCGGGTCAGTGGCCAGCCCAGGTGCTGCCAGAGGTGGGGCAGTGATATATCCACAGGCATGAACTCAGATCGGCAAAGTATGTATTAAAGATATTCTCCAGAGAAGATCGGGCCGCACTATAGCCAGATTACTCTAAATTGGCAAAGGTGAGCTATGAAAAAGGCTGTGACCAGTGAAAAGCTTCCCATCTTGACATGGGCAGATGAACTTGATGATGATGCCATGGCACAGGCAAAGAACCTGGCCAATTTACCCTTCGCCTTCCATCATATCGCCCTGATGGCTGATGCGCATGTGGGTTACGGTATGCCCATTGGTGGAGTACTGGCCACACAAGGTGCAGTAATTCCCAACGGGGTTGGCGTAGATATCGGCTGCGGCATGCACGCGGTGCGTACAGATTTACATGAGCTGAGCCGGGAACAGCTCAAAAACATACTGGGAACAATCCGGCAGCGTATTCCCCTGGGTTTCAAGCATCATCGCCGGCCAAAGGCCCAGGACCTGATGCCGGAGTTTGCAGGCAGGAGTTTTGAAGAGGACTTACCGGTTGTACGTGCAGAGTTCGACAGCGCCCGTCGCCAACTCGGCACCTTGGGTGGCGGCAATCATTTTATCGAGATACAGCAGGGCAGTGATGGATACATCTGGTTGATGGTCCATTCCGGCAGCCGTAACCTGGGCTACCAGGTGGCCGGGGAGTACAATAAACTGGCCATACGCATGGCGGACAAGGGCGGTAACCGGATTGTTCCGGCCAAGTGGCAGCTTGATTTTTTGCTCATTGATTCTGCCGAGGGAAGGCGGTATCTACGCGAGATGACGTACTGCGTCGAGTTTGCCCAGGCTAACCGTCGCGAGATGATGCGGGTGATACAGGAGGTAGTGGCGAATGAAAGCGCTTGCAGCGAGTTTAGCCAGGCGCTTGATGTTGCCCATAACTACGCCGCCATGGAACAGCATTTTGGCCGTACAGTTTGTGTGCACCGCAAGGGGGCAATTCGTGCAGGCGATGGTGAGCAATGCATTATTCCCGGTTCCCAGGGCAGCAGCAGTTATATTGTACGCGGCTTGGGCAATCCCGATGCCTTTTCTTCCTGCTCCCATGGCGCGGGCCGGGTTATGGGCCGCAAGGAGGCGCAGCGCAGCCTTGATTTGGCAGAAGAATTGCGCAAACTTGAGCAGCGCAATGTTTTGCATAGCATCCGGGGGCGCAAGGATCTTGATGAAGCACCGGGCGCTTACAAAGATATCAGCCGGGTAATGGCCAATCAGCGGGATTTGATTGAAATTGAGGTGGAGTTGCAGCCCCTGGCCGTGGTAAAGGGATAAATCCATTTGAACTACACGATCTCTATCGCCAGGCCCAATGTGTTCACACAGCTGACACGGCCTGGTATTCCATTTCTTTGAATTTGCTTGTAGGTGTTCCCATGCACGCACTTGTCATTCAGTTGTACCGCCAGATTTCCGAGACCCTTTGTTACTGCTTCAATATTGCAACCCAAAGACCACTACAAGACGATGAATTGGCACGGCTGCGTCTGATTCTTGCCGATGGCCTGTTGGTTGATTCCATCAGGACCAGCCCTTTACTTGAGGGCGAACGGGTAGTGGAAATCGGGCCGCGACTGAACTTCGCGACAGCTTGGTCAACCAATATGCTTTCGATCTGCCAGGCGGTCGGTCTGGATGCGATTACCCGGATGGAGCGCTCCCGCCGCTATTTGGTGCCGGAAGGTGAAGACATGGCCGCCTTTATTGCCAGTAATCATGATCGTATGACCGAGTGCGTGTATCCCGAACCGCTCACTACCTTTGCCACAGGTATTGTGCCGGAAGAGGTCTACGAGGTAGATCTCATGGGCAAGGGGCCGGAGGCCCTGCTCGATATCCCAGGGCTCTCCATGGACGAGTGGGACCGAAACCTGTATTACCGTTATTTTGTTGAACGCTGTGGCCGCAACCCCACTATTGTGGAGTTGATGGATTTGAATAACGCCAACTCCGAACATTCCCGCCATGGATTTTTTCGGGGTTTGCAGGTCATCGACGGTAAACCCTGCGACAAGACCCTGTTTGATCTGGTGAAGAGCACCCTGGCTGCCAACCCCAAGGGCAGCCTGGTGGCCTTCAAGGATAATTCCAGCGTCATTCGAGGCCGAAAACTGCAAGCCCTGCTGCCAGAGGTGCCGGGCGCGCCCTCAGCGCTCTGCCTCAAAGAGGTTGAATATCATCCACTTTTAACTGCGGAAACCCACAACTTCCCCACCGGAGTGGCTCCCTTTCCAGGTGCTGAAACCGGAATTGGCGGCCGCATCCGCGATGTGCAGGGCACGGGCCGCGGTGCCTTTGTCATGGTGGGGACTGCCGGCTACTGCGTGGCTAACCTGCACATTCCCGGCTACAACCTGCCCTGGGAGCAGGACCTGCCCTGTCCGGATACCCTGGCCCCGGGCCTGAACATTGCCATCGAGGCCAGTAACGGCGCTTCAGACTATGGCAACAAATTTGGCGAACCGCTTATCCAGGGTTTTGTGCGCAGCTTTGATGTGCGCCTGCAGAATGATAATCGTGAAGGCGAGCGCTGGGGCTTCCTCAAGCCCATCATGTTCACTGGTGGCATCGGCCAGATTGACAACAACCACACCAACAAGAAAAAACCCCTCAAGGGGATGCGCATTGTCCAGGTGGGCGGCCCGGCCTACCGGGTGGGTTTTGGCGGTGGTGCGGCCTCCAGTATGATGCAGGGCGAGAATGAGTCTGAGCTTGATTTTGACGCCGTGCAGCGTGGGGATGCGGAGATGGAGCAGAAGATGAACCGGGTTATCCGCGCCTGCAATGAAATGGGCGGCAAGAGCCTGATCGAGGTCATCCACGATCAGGGTGCGGGAGGCCCAGCCAATGTGCTCAAGGAATTGGTGGAAGAGGCGGGTGGCCGGGTGGAAATCCGCAATATCCGCGTGGGCGACCCCACCATGTCGGTCTTGGAAATCTATGTGGCCGAGTATCAGGAGCGCATGGGCCTGCTCATTAAGCCGGAAAATATGCCTGCCTTTGAGGCCATTTGTGCACGGGAAAAGGTGAGCTGTGAGGATTTGGGCGAGGTTACCGGTGATCTGCGTTTTATCGTCCATGATCGCAACAACGGCACGACCCCGGTTAATATCGAGATTGACCAGCTTTTGGGTAACCTGCCCCAGAAAACCTTTGCTGACGAAACAATCCACACTACCCCCACCCCGCTGGTTCTGCCGGATAAACTCAGCGTACGCGAGGCCCTGGAGCGGGTGCTGCGGCTGGTGTCGGTGGGATCTAAGCGTTTTCTCACCAATAAGGTGGATCGTTCGGTCAGCGGCTTGGTGGCGCAGCAGCAGTGCTGTGGCCCCCTGCAACTCACTGTGGCGGATGTAGCTGTGGCAGCCCAGAGTCATTTTGCCTTAAGTGGCATTGCCACGGCCATTGGCGAGCAACCAATCAAGATGCTGGTTGATCCTGCGGCCGGAGCGCGCATGGCCGTGGGTGAGGCGCTCACCAATCTGGTTTGGGCAAAAATTGATGACCTTGAACAGGTGAAGTGTTCGGCCAACTGGATGTGGGCGCCCAAATTGCCGGGTGAAGGTGCGGCCCTGCGCCGGGCAGCTTCGGCCATGGCCGAGACTATGATCAATCTGGGGGTGGCGGTGGATGGTGGCAAGGACAGCCTCTCCATGGCAGCGCGGGTGGGCAATGAACTGGTAAAATCGCCCCGAGCTCTGGTGGTTTCACTCTACGCCGCCATGGCTGACATCCGTAAAAAACTGACGCCTGATCTCAAAGCAACAGACTCGGTGCTTCTGTTTCTTGATCTGGCCTCTGGCAAGAACCGGCTGGGCGGTAGCGCGCTGGCCCAATGTTATGGCAGCATTGGCAATGACAGTCCTGACCTGGAAGATACTGCCTTGCTGCAGCGGGCTTTCCTTGCGGTGCAGGGGTTGATTGCCGATGACCTCATCCTCTCGGGCCACGATCGCAGCGACGGCGGCCTGATCACTACGCTTCTGGAAATGGCCTTTGCCGGCAACTGTGGTCTGCACCTGGCCCTGCAGGGGTCGGATGAGGCACTGGCCACACTCTTTTCCGAGGAACTGGGGCTGGTACTGGAATGCAGCTGGCAGCTTCTGCCCGAGGTGAAGCGCCGCCTGGCCGAGGCACAGCTAGCGGTCAGTGTTTTGGGCACCAGCACCGCGAAAAAGGCCATCACCATCCAGTACAACGGCAATCTGGTGCTGGATGAATCCATGGTACTCCTGCGCCAGTGGTGGGAGGAGACCAGTTATCAACTGGAGCTGCTCCAGGCTGACCCTGCCTGTGTGGAGACCGAGCGCATCAACAGCGTAGATCGCAGCGGGCCTGCCTACCATCTCAGCTTTAGCCCCCAGCCTACAGCCGTCTCCATCCTTTCGGCCAAGGACAAGCCCAAGGTGGTGGTGCTGCGTGATGAGGGGTCCAACTCAGACCGGGAGGCCTGCGCAGCCCTGTACAGTGCAGGCTTTACCCCCTGGGATGTTACCATGAGCGACCTTTTGGCAGGCCGGGTGGATCTGGCTGGCTTTCGTGGTATTGCTGCAGTGGGTGGTTTTTCCTATGCGGATGTGCCCGAGAGCGCCAAGGGCTGGGCTGCCACCATCCTCTTCAACGAAGATCTGCGGGCGCAATTTCAGGCCTTTTACGAGCGGCCCGATACCTTTACTTTGGGTATCTGCAATGGCTGCCAGCTTTTTGCCCTCTTGGGCTGGGTGCCTTGGCAGGGGCTGGAGGCTGAGGCGCAGCCGCGTTTTGTCCACAACCGTTCAGGCCGCTTTGAATCGCGCTGGACCACGGTGCGGGTGCAGCCCAGTCCGGCCATTATGCTGCAGGGCATGGAGGGGCTGGTCTTTGGTATCCATGTGGATCATGGCGAGGGCCGGTTGCATTTTCCGGATACACTCATCCAGGACCGGGTACGGGTAGAGCGGCTTGCCCCCTTAGTTTATGTGGATGATAGTGGTCTTGCCACTGAAGAATATCCCTTTAACCCCAATGGTTCAGCAGGGGGCCTTGCCGGGTTATGCTCGGCCGATGGTCGCCACCTGGCCCTGATGCCCCATCCGGAGCGCTGCTTTTTGGCCTGGCAGGCGCACTGGCTGCCACAGGAGATGCGCCATCTTACGGTCAGCCCCTGGATGCGGATGTTCCAGAATGCTTATCACTGGTGTATGGAAGCGAAATAACCGGAATAATCGCACTAATGAAAACGGACGGAATATAAAGAGACAATCTGCAGCAGAAGCCGGGTTGAACCTTTGGGTCAGCCCGGCTTCTTTATTGCTGAGACGAATTTTTTCGTAGGTTGCGGCTGAGCGCAGTGAAGCCCACCAGGCAGAATGGCTGTTGAAGACACGGCCTGGTGTGCTGAACTGGCTTGCCTTGCCAGGCTGCGTCTTTAGGTTCAGCCCGGCTTTGTAGTGATATCTTCCCGTTCCAGATTAAAGCTGCTGGAGGCAAGGAAAATGCAACGCAGGCGTACGAGTAGGTGTGTCCTCCAAGTATTTTCCGATGCCGACCCAGAGAACACTTCCCATGTGTAATTGAAGTCAGAAAGGAATCAGAAAGGAATTAGACAAAGCGCAGGCCGCAATCCGGACAAAGCACTGTATCTGCAGAAAACAGACACCCACAGGCCGGACAGGCCGCCTGGCCTACCTCCACATCAAAACGTGCTCCGGCCAGAGCGTGTTCAGGTTCCCACAGGCCGGTGCTTTGCCGGTGTTCTTGGGCCAGAGCCGCATACACCTCTTCCGCTTCGCTCGCCCGTACCTTGAGTTCCACCTCCGGCCCACGGCAGCCGCTTTTGCAGCCATCCTCACCCGGCCCAATCAGGGAGGCCAGCCCAACGCTGCGCAAGTACGCCTGCAACTGCCGAATCAGCAGAATTGGCCCACGTCGCACCGCCAGCAACTCTTCATGCGGTTCTATTTCCCGGTATACTGGCGGCATGGTTGATTCCGCCATGAGCGCACCGGAAACCAGCGCTACCTTGCATTCTGCGCAGGTGGTGATCTCTGCTCGGTACTCATCCCCGCACTGGGGGCAGTACATGCAGTCCAGGTCAAATTTGGTTCTTGTTCTGGCCATAAGGTCTCCGGTCGTATTCCAGCTTCAGGTCAAAGCGATGCCAACGAAGTGAGACAAATTCTGCGCAGGTGCATATACATGTACTCCACACGGCTTTGGGGCTTTTGGTACGGAGCTGAAATTATAGGATGTACCTGCTGAGATCTTCGTTTTGGGAGATATCTTCCAGCTGGCGCCGCACATAGTCTGCCTGCACCAGCACCCGGCCTGTTTCCCGCTCAGGCGCGCTAAAGGAAATGTCATCCAGTACCCGCTCCATAACCGTGTGCAGGCGACGGGCACCGATATCTTCTGTTTTTTGATTCACCTGCATGGCAATACGCGCCATTTCCCGAATGGCCGCATCCTCAAACTCCAGCTCAATGCCTTCGGTTGCCAAGAGGGCGGTGTACTGTCGGATAAGGGCATTCTGCGGCTCGGTGAGGATGCGGTAAAATTCTTCCTCGCCCAGGGCATGCAGGTTTACCCGAATGGGGAAGCGCCCTTGCAATTCCGGTGCTAAATCGGATGGCTTGCACATGTGGAAGGCGCCACTGGCAATGAACAGAATATGGTCGGTTTTTACTGGTCCGTATTTGGTACTGACCGTGGTGCCCTCCACTATGGGCAAGAGATCGCGCTGCACGCCTTCACGTGAAACTTCAGCCGAACTGCCGCCGCTGCCGCCGCGCGAGGCGATCTTGTCTATTTCATCCAGAAAAATAATGCCGGTCTGTTCGGTGCGGCGGATGGCCTTTTCCGCCACATTGCCCTGATCCACCAAACGTTGTGCCTCCTCCCGGCGCAGGTATTCCAGCGCCTCCGGCACCTTCACCGGCCGTTTTTCCTTCTTGCCGGGAAACATTTTGGCAAATGCCTCCTGCATGGAGTTCTGCATCTCCTCCATGCCGGGCACAGTAAATACCTCCACAGAGGGGGCGGAGCCGCCAGCAGGCATATCCAGCTCAATGCTGCGCCCGTCCAGCTCGCCCCGGCGCAACATGGCGCGAAAACGCTCGCGGGTGCTGCTGGCACCATCGTTTGCCACAGGCTTTGCAGCAGGGTCGTAGCCTAACTCAATTACATTACCCTGGCTGCCGGGCCGGGATGTTGTTGCAGGCGGCAGCAGCAGGTCGAGCAGGCGTTCTTCGGCCTGGGCTTTTGCCTGTTCCTGCACCTGCTCCTCTTCTTCCTTTTCCACCAGGTTTACTGCCAGTTGAGTCAGGTCGCGGATCATGGATTCCACGTCTCGACCCACATAACCCACTTCGGTAAACTTGGAGGCCTCCACCTTCAAAAAAGGGCTTTGCGCCAACTGGGCCAAACGGCGGGCAATTTCGGTTTTACCCACACCGGTGGGGCCAATCATGATAATGTTTTTCGGCGCGATTTCCTCCCGTAGGGGTGGTTTCACTTGCTGTCTGCGCCAGCGGTTTCTAAGCGCAATGGCCACCGAGCGCTTGGCATCGGCCTGGCCAATCACATAGTTATCCAGCTCGTCCACCGTTTCCCTTGGGGTGAGCGAGGTAAAATGATGCTTCTTCATATTTTTTCCACCACAATCGCGCTGTTGGTATAGATGCAGATAGAGCCTGCTATGGCCAGGGCTTCACGGACAATGGCCTCAGCATCAAGATCGGAATGGGCGATCAGGGCCATGGCTGCGGCCTGGGCATAGGGGCCGCCCGAACCAATGGCCAAAATGCCGTCATCTGGTTCAATCACATCGCCGGTGCCGGAAAGGAGCAGGGAATGGTCTTTGTCTACTGCAATCAACATAGCCTCAAGCCGCCGCAGCATCTTGTCCATGCGCCAGTCCTTGGCCAGTTCCACCGAGGCGCGCATGAGGTTGCCGTTGAACTGTTCAAGTTTCTGTTCCAGCCGGTCATATAAAGTGAAGGCATCGGCGGTGGAACCGGCAAAACCGGTAATCACCTGGTTTTTATAGAGTCTGCGCACCTTGTGCGCCTGGTGTTTGATAATGGTGTTGCCGAGCGTAACCTGGCCGTCGCCTGCGACAGCCACCTCGCCCCTGTGGCGCACCGCCAGAATGGTGGTAGAACGGATATGTTGCATAAGATGTGCGAAAATAGGTGGATAGGAAGAGAATAAGACTAACGTGCTTATTGATAGTTCGCTGATAATTCATTCCCATGCACAAGTAACCATGCAGCCAGGGGCAGTCAAGAGACAGTCTGGATACCCGGAAAGAAGCGAAGGGGAGTTTAAGTTGATTGTTTCTTTGCCTGGGGATGGGCTGCATCATACACCTTGCTCAAGTGGGCAATATCCACATGGGTGTACTTTTGCGTGGTGGAGAGACTGGCATGGCCGAGCAGTTCCTGCACGGTGCGCAAGTCCGCCCCCATTTCTAGCAAATGGGTGGCAAAGGAGTGGCGCAGGGCATGGGGCGTTACTGCCGTAGCGATGCCAGCCCGCCTGCCATACTGCAGAATAATGCGCTCAATACTGCGGCTGGTCAGACGGGTGCCGCGGCCGCTTAAAAACATGGCTTCCCGCGCCCAGGGCCTGTTTCTGGCGGCACAGGCCCGTTCCACCTGGGCGCGCTCTGTTGCATACTGCAGCAGCGCCTCCCTGGCCATGCTGCCAAAGGGGATGAGGCGCTCCTTGCTGCCCTTACCCTTTACCCGCACTATTTCTGCTTCAAAATCATAATCCTGACGGTCGCTGGCCGTGAGTTCGGAAACGCGCATGCCAGTGGAATAGAGGCATTCCATGATGGCCCGGTCGCGGCGAAAAAAACTGTCTTGAGGCCCGGGCGCTTCCAGAAGGGCAAAGACCTCATCCACAGTGAGAAAGGCCGGAATATGGCGGCCCAGCTTGGGGCTGGCCACTCCAGCAAGGGGGTCTGCCTCAAAGATGTGCTCCCGCTGCAAATAGCGAAAAAAGGTGCGCAGGGCCGAGAGCTTGCGTGCCACCGAACTGGCTGCATTGCGACCATAGAGTGAACCGACAAAGGAGCGCAGCAGGGCAGGGCTGCAGGCGGCTGGTTCAATTTCTGTACCGCAGAACTGAAAAAATTCGGACAGATCGCGCAGGTAGGCACTGGTGGTGTGCGACGAGTAGTTTTTTTCAGTCTGCAGCCAGGCGGTGAAGGCAGGGAGATGTGCGCGGAGCATGGACAGAATGCAATCTGATAAAATAGAAAAATAATCCGGACAAAAAGGAATACATCGTCCCCGCGCTGGAGGGTGGGAACAATTCAACACGGAATTGGAATTTTCCAGTGGTCAACAGTTTTACTGTGTGACCACCGGAGCAATCAACAAGCCCTCAGGCAGCGGCAGTGTATCAGGTTCGTTTTTGTCCAGCAAATTATATTCATTTTAAAACAAAAAATCAACAGGTTGGTTCTTGACTATGACCAATTTCAATGGTAATGCCAGTTTAAGTTCAGGAGCTCGCAAGAGTGTAAAAGGGAATTTCGTGCGATTCGAAAATGGGCCCGCCGCTGTAACTGGGGACGAACGCTGCACCAAAGTCACTGGCATTTGCTTTAAGCCGGGAAGACGCAGCCAGTAGAATGTGATCCAGGAGTCAGAAGACCTGCCTGAATGGTGAAGAAACGACCGCGTGGACAGCGGCGTGTCTAGCATATATCCTGCGGATAAAAAAGGAAATCCTGGGTCGACAATGTTTTCGATCCAGGATTTTTTTATGCCCTATCCTGGTAGGGGCGAATCTGCGGCTTCTTTTCTCTTTACCCACAGGTGCTTCTGTTCAGGGCACAGGCCAAAAGCTGTCCCTTGCTGTGCACAGACCAGCAAACAGCATGCAGGGTGTTTGGCCAGGCAAACGTTGCAGGCCGGCTGCCGAATTACTGGATTGCCAGAGCAGACAGGGAGGGCAGGAGGGGTAAAGAACCGGTGCAGGGAAACAGGTACAATCGCAGCGGCTGCTTACCCGGCAAGCAGCGCTGCATGCACTTATATTTTGACGGAACAGTTGACAGCATGAAAAAAAGGAATTTGACAAAACAAAGATGGAGTAGGGTTGCCCTGGCAATGTTTTCCTGCCTGATGATGGTGGCGGCGCACGTGCCGGCGCAGGCAGCGGACTGGGCGGTGTATGTGCTGAAATCAAATATGACCACCAGAGTGGTTAAGCACACCAACGGCAACTGGTATGTCGCAAATCCGTCTACGGGTCTCCCGGACACGAATCAGCCAGTTGGTGTGGACAACATCACCATCGACTTCTTTCCGACCGCACCTGCGAACTACAGTTTCCATATGGGGGCGAACAATCTCGCGACGGGGCTGAACAGCACAGCTGTGGGGCATAATACCCAAGCGACCGGTTCCGAGAGCGTTGCCGTGGGGTTCGAGACCGAGGCCACAGGGTCGCAGTCTGTAGCCCTTGCCGGAGGGAAAACGCTCCCTTCCATCAATGACGCGGACTATTCTTTTGCCGCCAACGGCGGAACGGCGCACGGGCCCTATACCTTCGTCGCCGCGGGCGGCACCAGCGAGCCTGGCACACAGCAGACCCTGGCGATCGGGAACGAGGCCAAAACCAACGCTCACAACTCGATCGCCTTAGGTTATGGCGCGGTCACAGGCGTTGAAGGGACCCCAAAACAGGGGGACCAGATTGCCATCGGAACAAGCAGCAATGCGTTGGGGTCGCAATCGATGGCGATCGGCAGCGTCGGCGCAACGGCAGGGGGAGGGCGTTCCATTGCTCTCGGAGCAGATACGAACGCCCAAGGTAATAACTCCACATCCATCGGGAGTCAGGCGCAGTCAGCAGGCCAATCCAGCGTCGCCCTCGGCTCCTCGGCTAACGCCGACAAAGAGTATTCCGTCGCCCTCGGCTCCT
>JAAYIE010000078.1 GCA_012744275.1 Desulfobulbaceae bacterium | reverse complement strand
GCTTCATCTTTGCACCTGCCTGGTGAGTTGCACGGACAGGCGTATGTTGCAATTTTTATAATGATATTTCAATATGTTAATTGCAGAGGCAAACAACTTTCGTTGATGAATGCTCACGGATTCAGGGAATTGACAGTACAATTCCAATGCCATCAAAGATGGACTCTATCAAGGAGACAAAAAATGCGCCGCAGACCTGCGTGCAGATCGTCCTGGAGACTCCTGCCAGAGCCAGACCCTTCAGAACGCATTGTATATGCAATGGGAACCAGGCAGGCAAGATTATACGGCAATAACCCTCCCTGGCAAACTGATATAAAGGAATTTGGCTTTCTTGTGGAGTAGAAAACACCGTTGAGAACGGTCATTTCATCGTACAAGTAAATTCCATGCCACAAAAAAATATATTTTCTTGACTTTAAGTCCCGTATCCCCTGAAAATTCCTTGGGTTAGCCAAAAACATCACAAACGCAGGTTTCGCATGTTTTTATGCCACATCGGTACTGAAAGTCTAAAATCCACTCCAACGGGGCGTATGCGTTTATTCACGTATTATATTCACAAAAGAAGGACTATCATGAACAAGAATATCAAAATGAGCTCTTTGGCCCTGGTCGCTACCCTCTTTCTCAGCCTGGCTATTCCTGTACAGGCTGAAACCCTGAAGGTAACGAGTGGTGCCACGGTTACTGAAAGTATCCTGGGTCCGATCAAAGATGCCTTTGCCAAGTCATCCGGTATCACCCTTAACATCAGCACCTCCACCCCGGCACAGGGCTGGCAACAAGCGACTGCCGGCCAAGTCGATGCAGCCATCTATGGTCTTAGTTTCAGTGAAATTATTGCTTCTGTGGAGGAGGAGGGAGGAACAACAGCCAATCGTAGAGAAATGTACCCCCAAATGGTAGGCATGATGGATGCGGGTACCAAAATAATTACCAGTAGGGATGTTGGCCTTTCTGTACTGAACACGGATCAACTAAGAAGTATTTTTGCCGGTGAAATCACCAACTGGTCTGCAGTAGGAGGCCCCAATCTTCCTATAACGGTAGTAGTCGGCAGCAAGATTCCAGGATCCATGGCACAATTTAAAAAAGCGATTATGGAGGATAAGGAATACAGTGCCAACGCGCTGAAAGGGGAGCGCTACCCTGAAATCAAAGCCAAGATTCTGGTAACACCCGGATCAATTGGTTTCAGCTCGGCAGCACTGCTGGATGACAGCATCCAGCCCATCCGCTACAGCGGCGGTATGCGCATTGTCACCCTGATCACAAAGGGCGTGCCATCGCCTGCGGTAAGCAAGCTGATTAGTTTTATTCAGAAGGAAGGAAAAGAATATATCAAGCAGTAACCGGGCACTCATTATCGCTGATACAAAAAAGGCGGCCACAACATGGCCGCCTTTTTTAGTGGTTGTATTGTATTTTCAGGATTCAGCTTCCTGCTCTTCCAGGATACGGCGACTGCGTTTGACTGCGCACAGATCACCACACATGGTGCAGACCTCCTCATCAATGGGTTGAGACGAGGCCCGGTACTCCCTGGCCTTTTCAGGATCCATTGCCAGCTCAAACATGCGCGTCCAGTCGAGGTCTTTACGAGCGGCGCTCATGGCGTTATCCCAATCAAGAGCGCCGGGAATACCCTTGGCTATGTCTGCAGCATGGGCCGCTATGCGGGCTGCAATAATGCCATCTTTCATGTCTTGGGTATCGGGCAGACGCAGGTGTTCCGCCGGGGTAACATAGCAGAGAAAGTCAGCGCCAGAGGCTGCCGCCAAGGCGCCGCCAATGGCCGAGGTAATGTGGTCGTAGCCGGGCGCCACATCCGTAACAATAGGGCCCAGCACATAAAAGGGCGCGCCGTGACAGAGCTTTTTCTCCAGCTGCATGTTGGCCACCACCTCGTTTAAGGGGACATGGCCGGGACCCTCGATCATCACTTGCACATCCGCAGCCCAACAGCGCTTGGTCAACTCGCCTAGGATAAGCAGTTCCTGAATCTGGGCCGCGTCGGTGGCATCGTGCAAACTGCCTGGTCGCAGACCATCACCCAGGCTCAGGGTGACGTCATACTCGCGGCAGAGCTCAAGCAGCCGGTCGAAATGTTCGAAGAACGGGTTTTCCTTGTCATTGCTGTGCATCCAGTCCAGCAAAAGCGAACCGCCACGACTGACCACATGAGTCAAACGCGGATTTAGGCGCAAACGCTGCACCGCCATCTGGGTGAGACCGGCGTGGATGGTCATGAAATCCACCCCGTCTTCTGCGTGCATCCGCACCACGTCAAAAAAATCGTCCACTGTAATTTTGCCTACTTCCTTACCGTAGCGGGCCACCGCATCGTAGACCGGCACGGTGCCGATCATCACCGGACTCAATTCCACAGCGCGCTGTCTGAAAAGCCGGGTGTTGCCAAAGGTGCTCAAGTCCATGATAGCATCGGTTTTCAGTTCAATGGCACGCCGCACCTTGTTCAGTTCGGCCTCAACATTGCAGCAGTCTTCCGATACTCCCAGGTTCACGTTCACCTTGGTGCGCAGGCCTGCGCCAACCCCGCCGCCGATCAGGCTGAAATGCCGATGGTTGGCTGGAATTGCGATTTTTCCGCTTGCAACCCCGGCCAGCAGATCCTCTTCACTGATGCGTTCAGTGGCCAGCACCTCCTGCATTGCCTTGGTAAGATTGCCTTTTCTGGCTGCAGCCATTTGGGTCATTTGTGTGGGCCTGGTCATGAAAACCTCCTTCCCAAAGGGGAATCAAAGATGGACAATTCAAAGTTTTGGGAACATGGCCTGCAGACGCTGCACCTTGCTGCGAATATTATCCGCCTCCACGATCTCGGTGACCAGGCAGGCAGATTTGGCGCCGCGGGCAATCACCTGGGCCAGATTATGCTCCTTGATGCCGCCCAGTACAGTAAACGGTATAGGGCAGTGTTGCTTAACATAGTCGATATAGGTAAGACCCACCGGGTCGCAGACATCGTCCTTGGTTTGCGTGCTGAAAACAGGGCCCACGCCTATGTAATCAGCACCGGCGGCAACGGCAGCCCTGGCCTCTTCCGGCGCATGGGTAGACAGACCAATGATCTTGTTCGGACCAACAAGCTCGCGCACTGCTGCCACCGGCAAATCATCCTGTCCCACGTGCACACCATCTGCATCCACTAAAAGCGCCAGCGCAGGATAGTCGTTAATGATGAAAAGTACCCCGGCCTCGCGGGTGAGATCACGGATGGCACGACACTCCTCAAGCATAGCGGCAAAGCTCTTGGGCGGCCGTTTTTCCCGGTACTGAATGATGCGGATTCCGCCTGCAATCATCTCCTGTACCACCTCAATATTGGAGCGGCCCTGGGAAAATTTTTCTGCGGTAATGCCATACACACCGTCTGGCAACTGCGATTTATTTTGTGTCTTATGGCTCATGACGTTTTCCTGCCTCCTTCATCACAAGGGCTGCCATGTGGGCGGCCACTGCGCTGACCTTGTGGGCAAAAAGCGGGGCATGGGCGCAGTCGCTGCTGAAATCGCCAACCACCTGGCAATGACCAATACGCCGCACCAGGATACCGTCTAAGGCTGCACCCGCAATACCGCAGGCCGAGATCACCTGTTGCCCGTGATTCAAGGATTCCAGCAGCATTTTTTTATCCTCTCGCCCATCCAGCCCCTCTACCACCACATCGCAATCGCTGAAAAGCAGGGCGCTATTACCGCTGTGCAGCCGTTCCTTCTCGATACGAATAGCCAACTGCGGCTTGATCCGACTCAGGTTGTGGGCGAGTGCCTCCACCTTGAACTGACCGACTTGATCGGCAAAATAAAACTGCCGGTTCAGGTTGCCTGCTTCAACCCGGTCAAAATCAACCAGAACCAGTTCCTGTAGGCCGCTGCGCACCAGCATCCAGGCCACGTTGGAACCAATGCCACCAACTCCGGCAAAACCCACCCGCATCAGATCGCGTCCCAATCTTTGTACACTGCCTGGTAGCCATGGGCGCCGATGGCGGCCGCCACCTCGGCTACGCCGCGGTTATCGGTTATTTCAAACTGCGGGGTGGATTCTTCCTCGGCCCGGGCATAACCGCCCACCCCGGTGTGGGAACCTGCAGAATATCTGGTCACACCCAGGGGCAGGAGCCGGTCGCGAAAGGCTGCATTTTCACGGGTAGACACCGTGATCCCCACCCTGGGCAGAAAGATACGCAGCGCAGTCAAAAATTGCACAAAGGTGCGGTCATCCACCAGAAAATCAGGTTTATAATCGCTTTCGCACTCATTGAAACGCGGCAGGGAAACCGCCACCTCAGTGTCAAGAAAAGTATCTTCCAGGTAGCGGGCATGAAGACCGGTCAAAAAAAATTCACTACGCGGCTCGGCCAAACCCAGAAGCGCACCAATATTGACAGAGCGCAGTCCGGCCCTGGCGGCCCGTTCCGGCGCATTGAGGCGGAAATGATAGTCCATTTTTTTCCCGGCCTGATGCACTCGGCGATACACCTCTTGATCGTAGCACTCCTGAAACAGGGTCATGCTGTCTACCCCGGCTTCCTGTAGTTGCCGGTATTCCTCCACTTCCAATGGATACACCTCAATGGCCACCGAGGCAAAATAGCGTTTGAGGCAACGGGCCACGTCCAGCATATAGTCCATGGGGGTGAGTTGTTGCGCCTCGCCGGTGAGAAAGAGGATGTGCTGCATACCGCTGCTCGCAATGGCTTGGGCCTCGCGTTCAATTTCCTCCAGGGTCAGTTTGCGGCGAACAATATTATTTTTACGGTTAAAGCCGCAGTATACGCACTGGTTGGCGCAAAAATTGGAAACATAGAGCGGTATGAAGAGCTGGATGGTGCGGCCAAAATACTGCACGGTCAATCGGTGCGCCTTTTGCGCCATGGCCTCAAGATGTTCCGCTGCAGCCGGGCTGAGCAGGGTAAGAAAATCAGCGGTGCTAAGCTGGTCTTTGCTCAGAGCCCGCTCAACCTGGGCATCGGTCGTACGAGCGAAAAAATCGGTAAAGGAAAAGTTTTGATACTGCTCAACGGTGGTAAAAAATGACATATGCACTCCTGTGGCAATGTCTTGGTGTGGTATTTTGCCACCACACCTGTACAGGTAAAACAGGTTTAATGAAGAAAACCTGTTAACGGGGACGAGGCCTGGGCCACGGCCGATTCTTCCGCCATTTTAGCCAAATAGGCCATGCGGCCAGCCTGTACTGCCAGGGCAAAGGCCCTGCCCATGGCCGCCGGATCCTGGGCCGTGGCAATGGCGGTATTGACCAGCACGGCATCAGCCCCCATTTCCATGGCCGCCGCCGCATGGGAAGGACGGCCAATGCCCGCATCCACCACCACGGGAACTGTGCAATTTTCGATCAGCAGGGCAATCAATGATTTTGTTTCCAGGCCCCGGTTGGTACCAATGGGCGCACCCAGGGGCATCACCGCTGCGGCTCCGGCAGATTCCAGCCGCCTGGCCAAAGGTAAATCCGGCAGCACATAGGGCAGCACCACAAAGCCTTCCCTGGCCAGAATTTCTGTGGCACGCAGGGTCTCAAAGTTGTCCGGCATCAGGTATTTCATGTCGGTGATGATTTCAATCTTGATGAAATCACCACAACCCGCTTCCCTGGCAATACGGGCGATACGTGCCGCTTCTTCAGCTGTGCGCGCGCCGGAGGTGTTAGGCAGCAGGACCACATTCCTGGGGATATACTCCAGAATATTTTCCGTTGGTGTATGACTGTCGATGCGGCGCAGCGCCATAGTAATCATCTGTGAGCCACTTGCATCCAGCATTGCCGGTATCTGTTTGTGGCTGCCGAACTTACCGGTACCGGTGAAAAGCCGGCTGGTAAAGTATTTGTCGCCTAGTTGCAAAGCATCCTCTTGCATCGTATCAGCCTCCGCCAACAAAGTTGAGCAATTCCAACTGGTCACCATCTTGCAGTGTTGTCGCTGGCCACTGCTCCTGTTTGATGATCGCCCCGTTCAATTCCACTATCAGGGCCTCCTTGTGCAGGCCTTTGTGATCAATCAGTTCAGCCAGCGTGGTGCAGGCGCACTCTTCCGTATTGCCATTCAATATAAGGTGCATCGTGCCTCCTGTGTCCAGCACCAAAAAAACAATAAAAAAAGCCGCCTGTCCTTACGGGCAAGCGGCGGAAAATCGAAATAGTTTCGGGTTTTCTTGTGAAGCGCCGCTTCCCTTCGCCGGTATTACCCGGATCAGGTTCATAGGGTTGGAGGACTCCTCTCAGCAGACAACTGCACCCCTAGCGATAGCTTCTCTATATGCTGGCGTTAGAAATTTGTCAACGCGATTATTAAAAGTGGGTTTTGTGAAACGAAACTATATCAGAACGGCATGGACACAGCAGAGGAGCCTGCCTGCCGATAAAATTTGTGGGAACCGTACTGGGCGATAAATGCTTTATGCGATGCCCATTTCGGATCCACATCGGTGCGGTGATAAAAAGTAGAACCTCCGGTAAAGTCTTTTGTGGTCAGTGCCTTGAGCGCAACCTGCATGCTGTCTTGCAGGGAATTGGGCTCGGCAGGGATGTATGAGTTTTTCTGAAAGGTCCAGGAAAATTGATATGGGGCCGTTACAACCTCCTCAATACTTTTTTGTTCTTCGATAGCTCTGTTCAGGGTCACATGGGCAACTGCCAGTTTGCCGATTTCCGGCTCACTGCGAGCTTCGTGGTAGATGTTCAAGGTGAGCCAAAGCAAACCTTCGACAAATCCCATTGTTTCCATACCGTACTGATCCGCCTCCTCGGCTTTATGTACAAAGAGTCGGGCCACCGGGCCGGGCCAGGACTCTCGTGGCAGGGCGCTGGAAAAGCAAATACTCCAAATGATAGGGTTAATCTTGAAATCTACCCGAATATGCCGGTTGCCGGTCAACCGGTGGGCAGATCACCTGTAGCTGAGCGCCCCGAGGCTACATACTGATCAAACTCCATGATCAGTCCCGGTGTCGTATTGCTGTTCTCCATAGTGGAGGCAGAACGTATAACACGTCTTGATGCATCAATCAAGTGCAGCCGTTGACTAGTATTGCAATGACGGTTGAGTAGCAGATAATGAAAGAGCCGCGAAGCGTGGCTCCGCGGCTGATTTGGCACTTTTATGAAAAAAATTCTGAGTAAAAATATTCAGACGCAGTCGCCTTCGATAAAAATATATTTTTTAAACTTTAAAGGCAGGCAATTGGCCTGCCAGACTGAAATACAATAAAGAACCGCGAGGTACAGATAAAGAAGAAGATGGTGAAAAAAGAAAAGCCAAGGGCATATGACATCGCATCGGCCCCAGTCGGCTTGGGGGATATTACCAGGGCAGAGATTTGTCCAAATAAAAATAGCCTCCGGTTGCACCATCTGCTGGTAGCATGGCCAGGGCAACTGCTGTTTTTGCGCCTTCTTCCGCACTTATTTGTCCGTGTTTGTTTGCATCGGTCTGCACATCGCCTGGATGGGCCGAATTCACCTTTATTGCTGTGCCGGACAGAGCCTGAGCCAAGTGAATGGTAAAGGCATTAAGTGCACTCTTGCTGGCATTATAGGCAAAGGCTTTCAACTGCTCAAAGCCACTGTCCGGGTCGCTGTGCATGCTGAGGGAACCCAGTATGCTCGACTGATTGACAATGCGCCCGGCAGGGCTGCGCAACAAAAAGGGCAGCAGTTTCTGGGTAAGATCGATGAGTGCAAAGAAATTAGTTTCAAAGGTCTGGCGCAGCATTTCCATGGGTACCGAATCGGCCTTGTAGCCCCAATCGATGGCAATACCGGCATTATTGACCAGCACATCCAGACGGCCGCCGAATTCCTGGCGGATGTACGCACAGGCAGCGTTAAAGGTGGCGGGATTGTCCATGTCTATCTTGAGAAAACGTACATCCAAACCTTGTTGTACCAGTTCCGCTGCTGCCCCTTGCCCACGTTTTTCATCACGTGCCCCAAGCAAAACCACAAAACCATTGTGACCAAGTTGCCGACAAATCTCAAAACCCAAACCCTTGTTAGCGCCAGTTACCAACGCCACTTTTTGTGTATTTTTTTGCGCGCTCATTCTATCACCTCTCTTCGTTCAGAATATCGTACTAGAGTGCCGTAAAAACAAGGCAAGCAGTACAATGGCTCTCCGGTAGCAGCTGCTGCTCGATAGCACATCGGTACAATACAATACCATGCGCAGGGCATCATAAAACTGCTGAAATTGTACCGCGGGACATCTGGCAGCCTGCATCTGCAGTTGCAGCCAGCGAACGCATCACCTGTCGCACCCGCAGCAGTAACAGCAGCGCCGCCAAGGTGAGCCCGCAGATAAGGCTGATCCAGAATCCGGCCGGGCCAGGCGCAATGTTGCCGAATTCACGAATACCCAAAAGCCAGCCAAGCGGCAGGCCCAGCCCCCAATAGGACAGGGTCACGATGAACATGGCAGCACGGGTGTCCTTGCAACCCCGAAGAATACCGGCACAGTTGGTTTGTATGCTGTCGGGCAGTTGGTAAATGGCGGCAAAAAACAAGAGCGACACTGCCAGGGTCGTCACCCTGGTATCTTCACTGTACAAAGCGGCTATGGCCGGTGCAAAGATAAAAATAAAGGCAGCAGTAGCCAGGGCGCTGATGGTGGCCAACACTAGGCCACTGATAACCGCCTGACGAAAGGCCGCAATACGATGGCCGCCCAGATGAAAGCCAACACGGATAGTCAGGGCCGATGCCAGACTGTAGGGCAGCATGTAGAGGTACGAACTGATATTGAGTGCCACCTGATGAGCTGCCACAATCTCCGCACCCAGACGGGCAATGAACAAAGCAATTAAAGAAAAGATTGAACATTCAACAAAAAGGGCCAGACCTATGGGTAAACCCAGCCCAAAAAGTTGGCCCAATCCACTCTGCGCTCTAATGGCATCGTTGTGATGTAGTGTTTGTGGAGATGCCCTGTGGATTTTGCTGTTCTTCAGCGCAGCAGGCAGTTTCCCCCTCGTTTGCAGCCTGTACAACACCAGCACCATAACGAAAAAAGAAAGGGTCGTAGCATAGCCGCAGCCCACACCGCCCAGTTCGGGCAGGCCAAAATGGCCATAAATGAGCAGATAGTTGGACACAATGTTACAAGCAAGACCAAACGCTCCGGCTATCATGCTCAGGCGGGGGCGGGCAAGACCATCACTGCCGCCGCGCAGGGCATAAAAGCAGCCAACAATGGGCATGCTCCACGACACTGCCTTCAGATATGCTTCGGCTACCTCCGCCACGTCGGGCGTTACCCCCATCCAGTCTAAAACAAAGGCGCTCTGCCTGAGGAGCAGCATAAGCAAAATACCAACCAGTATTCCCAGCACCATGCCTTGCCGTACGATACCACGCACCTGGCTAAGGAGTCCCGCGCCATGGGCCTGGGCCACCAAAGGTGTAACGGCCACCATCAGGCCCAATAAAAACACAAAACTAGGGAAAAAAAGGCTGCTGCCTACCCCCACCCCGGCCAGGGCCACTGCACTGTAACGGCCGGCCATGATAGTATCCACCAGGCCCATGGAGCTTTGTAACAAATGGGCGAGCAAAAGCGGCAGGGCAAGGCGCACAGTGGCCTTGCCCTCGGTGAGCAAAAAAACTGCCTTCATACGAATGGTATGGTCTGCCGCGTTATGGCAGCCGTGTCAGGAATCAGCGCGTGCAACAGCAAGGGCGCAGATTAAAGTGCTCGGGCAGCCTGGGCAAAAGCAGAGCAGATGGTGGTCTGCTGTTCCTGTGCCAGTTGCACCGGTATCTGGTAGGTGAGGGCCCGTTCCAGAATGGCCACGGTATTGGGCAAG
Organism: Desulfobulbaceae bacterium; assembly: GCA_012744275.1. GTDB lineage: Bacteria > Desulfobacterota > Desulfobulbia > Desulfobulbales > Desulfobulbaceae > Desulfobulbus. Next base: position 43,313 of record JAAYIE010000078.1, on the reverse strand, counting down.
GCCTGCGGGTCGTAGATATAGCGGCGTTTGCCCTGGACAACAAAGGGCCAGCCGTCATGACAGGGAGTTTTACCTTCAAGCAGATGTTCCCAGCGGGGGTAGTAGTGCCAGTTGTTTTCGCTCCAACGGATGGCGGGCGCACCGGCATCACCCAGCACGGCGGCCACTGTATCCGCCTTGGCCTTGTCTGGCAGCATGAAAGTTAAAAAGGTGGCGCTGTCACCCGCCGGATCAGCCATCTCACGGAACTGCACACCCGCAATGGCAGAGGCTGCCTCCCGCAGCACCTTCTTGTTCTGCTGCTGGGCCGCGACCATGCCGTCCAGCTTGGCCAGTTGCGCCAGGCCAATGGCTCCCTGAATTTCCATCATGCGGTAGTTGAAGCCAATAAAGGGCCGCCCTTCCCCGCCGCGGCCGCCGGGATTGGGCAAATGATCATGGCCGTGGTCATGGTACTGGTCCATGCGCTGCCACAGGGCCTCATCATTGGTAATGCACATGCCACCTTCGCCGGTGGTCATAGTCTTGACCGAATCAAAGCTGAAGGTACCAACGGCGCCAAAGGTACCTAAATGACGGCCATGCAAGCGCGCACCCGCAGCCTGGGCCGTGTCCTCAATTACCGGAATACCGTGCCGGTTGGCAACGGCAACAATTTCCTCGATGCGGGCAGCAGCCCCCATCATGTGTACCGGAATGATGGCCCTGGTTTTCGGACTGATCTTCTTTTCCAGATCTGCCGGATCCATGTTGAGGGTGTGATCGATCTCGGTGAAAACAGGCACAGCGCCACAGTCGAGAATAGCCTCCCAGGTGGCGACAAAGGTAAAGCCCTGGGTAATGACCTCATCCCCTGCACCTACCCCAAGCGCTGCCAGGGCCACCTTGAGTGCAGCCGTACCTGAAGTTACTGCCTGGGCATGGTCAGCCCCGGTATAGCGGGCAAAGGCCTGCTCAAACTGGCGCACCTTCCACTGCTGGCCGCGTTGTCCTTCAAAACCGTAGCGAAAGAGAACGCCGCTCTCCAGCACCTGCAGTACTTCTTGTTTTTCTTCGTCTCCAAAAATCTCGAATCCGGGCATAAAACACCTCAAATATTTCCGTCTTGCGGGGATGGCGAAAGCAAACCGTTGTCGATCAGGCGCACCTTGCCGTCAATGTGCACGGCCAGGGCCAACCGGGTGTGGGCATCTGCCTGCTGTACTGGTTCAAGGCTGCGGCTGTCGATTAGGCTAACATAATCAATAGCGGTAAAGGGAAAAGAAAGAATATGCCGTTGTACGGTAGCAGCAATGCTTGCTGCGTCGCGCTCTCCCTTGCGATACAGCTCACGCGCCAGGGAAAGACCAGAGGAAAGACTCAGCGCCGAGGCCCGGTGCAATGGCTCCAGATTGGCGTTGCGGGAGCTCATGGCCAAGCCATCATCTTCACGCACAATCGGCCCCCCGACAATGCGTACCGGCAGGTTTAGGTCTGCAACTAAACGGCGAATAACCGTAATTTGCTGGTAATCTTTTTCGCCGAACACTGCCACATCAGGCTGAACAATGTTGAACAGCTTGGTTACCACTGTGGCTACCCCGGCAAAATGATTGGGTCGGGTACGGCCACACAGGTGGGTGGTGAGATGCTGTACTCGCACCTCGGTTTGGAAGCCAGGCGGATACATCAACTCCGGGGTGGGCACAAACACCGCCGTCACCTGCTCTCGCCTGAGCATGAGCATGTCGCGTTCCAAATCTCGGGGATAGCGGTCCAGGTCTTCGCTGGGGCCAAACTGGGTTGGATTGACAAAAAGACTGACCACAACAATATCGGCATGCTGCTGCGCCAGGCGCATCAGGCTCAGATGACCGTCATGGAAATATCCCATGGTTGGCACCAGGCCAATGGTTGCACCGGTGCGGCGCTGCGCGCGCACCCATTGCTGCATATCTTTTGGTTCGTGCAGTATCTCCATCACTTATTCCGCAACAGCTCGATATAACTTAAAATCATCTGTCGCCTGGGGTCAGCTCCGGCTTCATCCGTGGTAATTGCGGTCAATTCCAAAAATTTTCCGTACATGGCAAGCGCCTCTTCTTTCTTGCTCTGGGCTTCGTAAATACGGCCCAGACCCAGGTGGGCATCGGCGGCAAAACCATCAAGTTGAGCCAGTTCTTGATAGTAGGCCATGGAGGCCTCCCAGTTTTTTTGCTGTTCTTCCAGGGCTGCGAGCTTACCCAGCACCAGAGGGGTTAGTGGTGAAGCCGACACCAGTCGTCCACGAACCGTCTGGTAACGCTGAGTAGCCTCACCTATCTTACCTTCCTGCTCATCCAGCCGGGCCAAAGCAATTTCCGCCCACAGGGCTGAAGGCGTTGCAGCGAAATCAGCCTGTACGTTCTGCAAAAGTTCGCGCCTGCCATCCTGGGCCTGCATGGCCACATCCAAAGCAATTGCCGCCTTTTCCATGCGATTATCCCGGTAGGCGCTAAATGCGGCAATTGCCACGGCTATGACCACAATGGCGACAATGACCAGCCAGATGGCACGCTGGTGCCGGCGCAGGAAGCGGATCAGTTTTGGCGGCAGATTAAACTGCTCAAGTAAGCCGACTTCCTGGAAAAGAGGAGGCAAGTCCTGAGGAATTCTCTCTGCACCCCGCTGCTCCGCCATAAACGTACTCCTTTTAAAAAATGTGCTTGATGACTGATAAGTTATCTGTAAAAGGACATAATTTACCCCAGCGCTCAAAAAAATCAATCATTCAATCCAGAAGGATCGCCTGCTGGGCAGCACTGCTTTTGGGAGCCGCCACAAGCAAGCTGCTAACGCCTTATTGCAAGATAAACTCCCAAGCCAATAATCAGCACACCGGCAACCCGGTTCACATAAACGGCCATATTTTCTCCTGGTGCCAGATAATGCCTGATCCGACCAGCAAATACGGCGAGCAGCAGGCACCAGACCGTGCTGGTGGCTATAAAGCACAGGCCGAGCAACATAAAGGCCGCAACCTTAAAGGTACTGGCCGGTGAGATGAATTGGGGCAGAAAAGCCAGAAAAAAAAGGGCGATTTTGGGATTGAGAATGTTGGTCAGCACACCCTGTCGATAGATGACCATCAAGCCAGCCATGCTGTTGCCCGTCTTTGCATCTGCTGCATGGGTTTTGCCCTGGAGCATGCTCCATCCCAAATATACCAGGTACACCGCACCAGCTAACTTAATGATGGTAAAGGCGGTTACTGAGGCGGCCAGAAAGGCAGACAAGCCAACAGCGGCCAGAACAGTATGCACCAAGAGACCCGAGGCTACGCCCAATACCGAGACCATGCCCGCAGACATGCCTTGGCCAAGACTGCGACCCAAAATGTAGAAGGTATCCGGCCCGGGAGTCAGGTTAAGGACAATGCCTGCAAGCAAGAAAACAGGAAAATCGTGTATACCAAACATATATCAACGCTAACAGCATGTTAGTACATTCCGGCTTCACAGCATAGTTCCAGTGCCACATTGGAAGCGATCTTTGTGTCGGTATCACCTTGCCATCGCATATAGAGGTGCTCCTCTTTTCCCGACAGTTTGGCGGCTGGTTCAAAGGGCCTCGTATCATGATTATGCTGCCAAGCAAGCTCCTGGTCTCAGGCATAGCGGGGTAACGGAAGTTGCCACTATGCCTCATCCAGCATACGGTTGTCCAGCGAGGAATGAAGTCTGTTACTGCTGTGGTAATCAATCCATTGTTTCACAATCCTTGCCTGAACCCGCTGCCAGCGGCAAAGGTATACAAGGTTGTCGCACTCGTATTTCAAGGAGCACCAGAGCGTTCCAGCGTTTCCTCAAGGGCATCAACACAAAAATCAGCCTCCAGGGCATGAAACAAACGCCAGGTCAAAAAGAAGCTCGCTGCATCGGAATGGAGCTGATCTCTGCAGTCCATCCTGATCCGGCCGATTGATCTGCATGCTGCGCAGCAGCTGCGGATACACCCTGTGCTGAAGGTTTTCCCCACTGTCTCCCGCCGGGTGACAGAAGCATCCTGAGCGGGACAGAGCCCGCAGACAGTTCGATATTGAGCAGCTGACCAAACACCAGCACAAAACAAACCGTTGCCACCACAGAGAAGGGCCAGAAGCCAGCGTTCATTTCCCTCAATAGCCACCACTACCGAAAACATGGCCCGGATCTCACCAACACCCAGGCCAACAAGCAAGTGGCGCGGAAAGGGCTGACTTGCTTTGTCCTGCTTATTTCTCCGGATAGCGTCAAAAGCCCAATATAACAGCAGAACAGAAGACTACTCCCAGCACATAGGGAATGCATTAGGAATCGTCGCACTGGGATCCATTCCCTGACTGGGAACCATTGACACAAAAACAAAAAAGATTGCTTCAAGAGAAATTTACCGGTAAGGCCTGCACTGTACAATATACAAGCAGAAGGAAGAAAAAACCTGCTGTCCGCGACTTTAAGACTGCGCCTTAATTTTTGTTTTAACAAGAGGATTTTACGTATGAATATGCTGGATAAATACAGACATGATGAGGCCGATCGATTGGCGCAGGGTGTTCCACCACTGCCCCTGCAGGCTGATCAGGTACAGGAATTGGTGATTTTTTTGGCAGAGGACACCACAGCCAGCCGTACGGAAACGCCGATACTGCTGGAATTGCTCGACACCCGAGTTGAACCGGGGGTATCTAGCGCAGCCAAGGTTAAGGCTGAATGGCTGGAGGCTGTGGCCAGTAGCGCAATCACTACCGCGAGCCTTAGCCCGGACAAGGCTGTGGCCATGCTCGGCCGCATGGGCGGCGGCTACAATGTGGCTGCTCTATTGCGCTTGCTTGGTCTGAAACAATGTGCAGCCCTGGCCGCAGGCGCGCTCAAGGGCATAGTCAAGATCTATGAGTCCTTTGATCAGGTGCAGCAACTCGCCAGTACCAACCCGCACGCCAAGGAGGTGCTGGAATCTTGGGCCAGGGCCGAATGGTTTACCCAGTCCGAGGCACTGCCGAGGCAGATGGAGCTGGAAGTCTACAAGGTGGACGGCGAAATCAACACCGACGATTTCTCGCCTGGCAACCAGGCCCAGTCCCGCGCAGACATCCCCCTGCATGCCACCTTTTTCGGTTACAAACGCTTTCCTGACGGAATTGAAGTCTTGGGCAAGCTCCGTCAGAACAATATCAAGATCGCTTTTGCCGGAGATGTGGTGGGCACCGGTTCTTCGCGCAAATCCGCCATCAACTCACTGGCCTGGCACATTGGCGAGGATATGCCTGGCAGCCCCAACAAGCGCCGGGGCGGGCTGGTACTGGGCAAGGTGATTGCGCCCATCTTCTACGCCACCGCCCGCGATGCCGGGGTTCTGCCGCTGGAATGCGAGGTAGAGCAGCTCAATACCGGCGACCGCATTACCTTGGAACTGCCGAGCCTTACCCTGCGCAAGGCCGACGGCACAGCCATTGCGGTGCAAGCCCCGCCTGCCACCTTACTTGATGAATACCGGGCCGGCGGCCGCCTGAACCTGATTATTGGCCGCAACCTGACCCGCGCCGCCTGCAAGGCCCTGAACCTGCCCGAGCCAGGCTGCTTTGCCGAGGCTGCCAGCCCGCAACCCAAACCTGGCCAGCAATACACCCTGGCACAGAAGATGCTGGGCCGCGCCTGCGGCTTGGACGGCGTGGTGCCAGGCACGCTCTGTGAACCAGTAATCACCACCGTGGGATCCCAGGATACCACTGGCCCCATGACCGTTCAGGAACTGGAGGAACTGGCCTGCCTGCGTTTTAAAACGGATCTCTACATGCAATCCTACTGCCATACTGCCGCCTACCCGAAAAAAGGCGATCTTCTCCGCTGGCAGACCTTGAAAGAGGCCACCATCAACCGGGGTGGAGTCAGCCTCAAACCGGGCGACGGCGTTATCCACCCCTGGCTGAACCGCATGCTCATTCCAGATACCGTGGGCACTGGCGGTGATTCCCACACCCGTTTCCCCTTGGGCGTCTCCTTTCCTGCGGGCTCCGGCCTGGTGGCCTTTGCCGCAGCCCTGGGATTCATGCCGCTGGAGGTACCTCCCTCGGTGCTGGTGCGCTTTTCTGGCAGCCGCAGACCTGGCATCACGGTACGCGACATGGTCAATGCCATTCCGTATTTTGCTATCCAAAAGGGCCTGCTCACTGTGGCCAAGAAGGGCAAAAAGAATATTTTTGCCGGTACGATTCTGGAAATTGAAGGCCTGGATGATTTGCGGGTGGAAGAGGCCTTTGAGCTGAGTGACGCCTCGGCGGAACGCAGCGCCGCTGCCTGCGCCATGGCCCTGCCGCTGGCAGCGGTACAGAAAAATGTGGCAGATAACATGCAGCTGTTAAAAAATCTGGTGGCAGAGGGCTACGAAGATGCGGAGGCCCTCAAGCGCCGTATTGCTGCCATGGAAAAATGGCTGGCCGCGCCCTCGCTTTTGGAGCGCGATGCAGGCGCGGAGTATGCGGCCGTGCTGGAAATTGACCTGGATCAGATCACCGAACCGCTCATTGCCTGCCCCAATGACCCGGATGATGTAAAACCCTTAAGCGCTGTTGCCGGTGCAGCCATTGACGAGGTCTTCATTGGTTCCTGCATGACCCATCTGTCCCATCTGCAGCGGGTGGCGCGGCTGATGCAAGGGGCAAACTATGCCGCCAGCCGGGTGTGGATTGCGCCCTCAACCCGCATGGATGAGCAGGCCATGCAGGAGGAAGGCGGATTCAGCACCTTCGGCCAGGTGGGCTGCCGCCTGGAAACTCCTGGCTGCAGCCTGTGCATGGGCAATCAGGCCCGGGTCAAGCCGGGAGCGGTGGTCATGTCTACCTCAACCCGGAATTTTGATAACCGTCTTGGTGATGGCAGCCAAGTGTATCTGGCCTCCTCTGAACTCACTGCCATTACAGGCCTCTTGGGTAAAATTCCCACGCATGCGGAATACATGGAGTGGATCAACGATAAACTGCAGGCATAGTCGAGCTGCGCAATTTTCGTCTCAGCAAGGAGGCGACGGCACAACATGGCCAAGAAAAAACTAAAGCAACATGTAATCAACCGGAACTGGTGCAAGGGCTGCGGCATCTGTGTCAGCGTTTGCCCCAAAAAGGTGCTGGAACTGGACGAGCTTGACAAGGCATTGGCTGCGCGCCCGGAAGCATGCATCACCTGCAAACTTTGTGAAAAAATTTGCCCGGACCTGGCCATAATTGTGGAAACCGAAGAGGTGGATGAGGAGGCCAAGCCCCATGAATAAAAAAAATGTTCGTTTCGTGCAGGGCAACGAAGCCTGCGCCCTGGCAGCCATGTACGCAGGGCTTGATTTTTATGCAGGCTACCCCATCACCCCATCGACTGAAATTGCGGAGATCCTGGCGGAACGCCTACCGGCCAAAGGCAAGAAATTCATTCAGATGGAAGACGAAATCGCCTCCATGTGCGCCATTATTGGCGCATCGCTTACCGGCCACAAGGTGATGACCGCCACCAGCGGCCCGGGGTTTTCCCTGATGCAGGAGGCCTTGGGCTATGCGATCATGGCCGAGATCCCCTGCGTGATCGTCAATGTGCAGCGCGGTGGTCCCTCAACCGGCAACCCCACCCATGTGAGCCAGGGCGATGTCAACCAGGCCCGCTGGGGCACCCATGGTGACCACGCCATTGTTGCCCTCACCGCCTCTAACCACCAGGATGTCTTTAACATGACGGTTGAGGCCTTCAACATTGCCGAAACTTACCGTACCCCGGTTATCCTGCTCTTTGACGAGGTGGTCGGTCATTTGCGGGAAAAACTGGTGGTGCCTGAACCCGGAGAATTACACTTGGTTGAGCGGCTGCACACCAGCAAGCGTGAAGGGGTCAACTACCACCCCTACTTACCCCGAGAAGACGGTCGCCTGCCCATGAGCGACTTTGGCGGCGTACACCGATACAACGTCACCGGTCTGTACCACGACATGTGGGGTTTCCCCACTGACAAGCCAGAGCTGGTGGAAGACCTGATGCGGCATCTGGTCCGAAAAATTGACTATGCCGCCACTTCGCTCACCCACCATAAGGCGTTTTTCATGGAGGATGCCCGCACCGTTTTGATCAGCTATGGCTCATCCGCCCGCTCGGCCCTGGCCCTGGTGGAACGCATGTGCCTGCGCGGCCAGCGCATTGGTTTACTTGAGCTGCAAACTATCTGGCCTTTCCCCGAACAGCTGGTGCGGGACTATACCAAGGATGCAGAAGTAATTGCTGTGGTGGAAATGAATATGGGCCAGCTCGTTCAGGCGGTAAGGCTGGCGGTAAAAAAACCGCAGCGGGTCTATCTGATCAACCGCATCGACAACCGCCTCATCACTGATAAAGATATAAGGCAAACCCTGCGGGCCATCCAGGGAAAGGGGGTCTGACATGTCTGTACACGACTTTATCCGCGAACGTTTCTTTCCGCACATGTGGTGCGCGGGTTGCGGCCACGGCACCATCTTAAACGGCCTTATCCGCGCAGTGGACGAGTTGGGTATCCGCAAGCGCAACCTGGTCATGGTGACCGGCATTGGCTGTTCGGCCCGCATCTCCGGTTATGTGGATTTCCACAGCTTGCACACCATCCATGGCCGGGCCCTGGCCTTTGCCACGGGTGTCAAACTGAGCCGGCCGGAACTGCATGTGATCGTACCCATGGGCGATGGCGACGGGCTTTCCATTGGCGGCAACCACTTCATCCATGCGGCCAGGCGCAACATCAATCTGACCGCGCTCATCATGAATAACCGCACCTACGGCATGACAGGTGGCCAGTTCTCGCCCCTGTCTGGCCTGGGCATCAAGGCCTCGACCGCACCCTACGACAATATTGACAACAGCTTTGATGTGGTTGAACTGGCCAAGGCAGCAGGTGCTACCTTTGTCGCCCGCACCACCACTTTCCATGTCAACCAGCTAAGCGACTTGATCAAGGCTGCTATTCAGCATAAGGGTTTTTCCGTGGTGGAGATCTTCACCCAGTGCCCCACCTACTTCGGCCGCAAGAACAAACTTGGCGATGCACCACAGATGCTCCAGACCTTCAAAGAACGCACAGTGCCCGTAGGCTCGCCGAAAAAACAGGAAGACCCGAGCCTGATTGAACGGGGCATTTTTGTCAATATCGAGCGCCCGGAATACTGCGATGAATATCAAAAGCTGCTTGAACGGACGCAGGAGGCCTGAGCATGGAAAATACCACCCATCAGATTATTTTCACCGGGTCCGGCGGCCAGGGTTTAATTACCGCAGCCATTGTTCTGGGGGAAGCTGCAGTTATACACGAGGGGCTTGAAGCAGTACAATCGCAGTCCTACGGTGCGGCTGCCCGGGGAGGTGCAACCCGGGCTGATGTTATTATTTCCAAATTCCCGATCCGCATCCCCAAGATCATCCAGACTGGCGTGCTCATCTGCCTGACCCAGGAGGCCTACACCCGCTTCGGCATGCTTATCCGGCCGGGTGGTCTGTTCATCACAGACAGGCGCTTTGTCAAAAGCGTACAGAAATTCGACGCCATCCACATCGAGCTTGACCTCTACAACAAGGTGGTGGAGGAGATTGGCAAGCCGGTAGTTTTCAACATCGCGATTTTAGGCGCGCTTTTAGGTATCTACCCGGTGGTGAAGAAGGAGAGCGTGGTTAAGGTGCTGGAATGCCGATTTCCCGCGGCTCTGCAAGCCAACAACCTTAAGGCCTTGGAATTAGGCATGGAAGTTGGTAATCTGTATCAATCTTGATGGATTAACGGACCAAACAATGAAACAAGTACCGGATATCACCAATACTGACTACTGGTTCAAAGTAGTGGACTTCCTTCAGCAAAACTGGGGCGTCATAGAACCTTCAGAATCAGGATGTACAGTGTATTTTTTTGAAGACACCTCAGGTATTTTTGATCAGCTTAACTTTAGCTCAATCTCAGATGCCAAAGCTGCGTTAAAACGTAATGGATTTTCCAGGTTCGAGGAAGACAAGGAGGCACAGGAAGTTATTGCCAAACCAGAACAACCTTTTCGAATGCAGGCCCATCCTAATGGTTTTATCTATTCCTCAGGCAGGTATTGGCGGTAACTGAAGCTGCAAAAAAATCCGTTAAAAGTATAGAATTATCGTTATTCAGTTTATGCCGGGGCAACCCCGGCCTTTCAATATGTCATTAAAGGCAAGGAGACAACATGAATAAAATCAAGGTACGCAATCCGGTGGTGGAGCTGGATGGCGATGAGATGACCCGCATCATCTGGCAATTCATCAAGGATAAGCTGATCCTGCCCTACCTGGATATTGATCTGAAATACTATGACCTGGGCATGGAAAACCGCGATGCCACCGACGACAAGGTGACCATCGAGGCAGCCGAGGCCATCAAGAAATACGGGGTGGGCGTGAAGTGCGCCACCATCACCCCGGATGAGGCCAGGGTTCAGGAGTTTTCCCTGAAAAAGATGTGGAAATCGCCCAACGGCACTATCCGTAATATCATTGGCGGCACGGTTTTCCGCCAGCCCATTATCTGCAAGAACGTGCCCCGGCTGGTGCCCGGCTGGACCAAGCCCATTGTCATTGGCCGCCATGCCTTTGGCGACCAGTACCGGGCCACGGATTTTCTGGTGCCTGGCGCGGGTAAACTGAGCATGGTCTTTGAACCGGAGGGCGGCGGCGAGCCTGTGCGCCATGAGGTGTTCAACTTCCCGACTGCCGGCATTGCCATGGGCATGTACAACCTGGATGATTCCATCCGCGGTTTTGCCCGCTCCTGTATGAACTATGCGCTCACCCTGGGCTGGCCGGTGTATCTGTCCACCAAGAACACCATCCTGAAAAAATACGACGGCCGTTTCAAGGATCTGTTCCAGGAAGTGTTTGACCAGGAATTCGCCCAGCGCTTCAAGGAGGCGGGCCTTACCTATGAGCACCGCCTGATTGACGACATGGTGGCCTGCGCGCTGAAATGGGAGGGTGGTTTCGTCTGGGCCTGCAAGAACTATGATGGCGATGTCCAGTCCGACACCGTGGCCCAGGGTTTTGGCTCCCTTGGCCTGATGACCTCGGTATTGCTCACCGAAGACGGCAAAACGGTCGAGGCCGAGGCTGCCCATGGCACGGTCACCCGCCACTATCGCGAGCACCAGAAGGGCAACAAGACCTCTACCAACCCCATTGCCTCCATCTTTGCCTGGACACGCGGCCTCTGGTACCGGGGCAAGTTTGACGACAATAGCGCCCTGATCCGCTTTGCCGAACAACTGGAGAAGGTGTGCATTGAAACCGTGGAATCCGGCTTCATGACCAAGGATTTGGCCATTCTGGTAGGTGCAGAGCAAAAATGGCTCACCACCGAGGAATTCCTCGCCAAGCTGGATGAAAATCTGCGAAAAGCCCTGGGGGTTAAGTAAGACGGTATGGAAACGATCAACTGGGCCGATTTTGCCAAAGTAGAATTGCGGGTGGGCACCATCGTGGAAGCGCAGGAGTTTCCCGAGGCGCGCAAACCTGCCTACCTCCTGGTGGTGGATTTCGGCCCGGAGATCGGTCTGAGAAAGTCAAGCGCGCAGATCACAACGCTGTACAACAAAGAAGATTTGCCGGGCCGCCAGGTGCTGGGCGTGCTCAACTTCCCGCCCAAGCAGATCGGCCCGCACCGCTCCGAATGCCTGATTACCGGTTTTCCCGACCAAGATGGGGCAGTGGTGCTGGCCATGCCCGAGAGGCTAGTACCCAACGGCAGTAAGCTTTTCTAAAACGATTAAGGCCAAACCTCGCCGGGATGCCGTCTCTGCCACAACATGAGCATGGTGGTCGCCAGAGGCGCCAGCAGAGCCGGCAGGGCCAGAGCCAGATAAGACGGCCACCACAGGGCAGCGTCAGCAACAATTTGACCGGGATTGTAACGCTCCAGAAGAACCCCAAAAGTAGCCGGAGACAGAGCTGTCATGCCAAAGCCGGCCACAGATTGCAGCCCAAGGGCTGTGCCAAGAAAACGTTCGGGTACCACTTCGGTGAGAACTGCCTTGTACATGGCGGTATCTGCAATAACCCAGGCGCCAATCCACATAGAAACTGCCACCACCATGCCCATCGGCCGACCATGACTGAAGCCGACCAGGCAAGTACCCACAAAACTTGCCATTGAAGACAGCATAATAATGCGTATGCGGCCATACTTGTCTGCAAGGATACCGCAGAGCATGGTTGCAGGCACCCCCACAAAAATTGAAACAGAGGCGAGCATGCCACTCTGGGCCACGGCTTTAGTGACATCGCCGCCAGCAGCAAGCAGGGCTGAGTGAAGAAAGGGGCCAAGCCAGCTGTTGTGTCCGTACAACTCCCACATATGGCCCATGTAGGCCGTCGTAATCAAAACAGCCGGCACCATCATGCTCCACTTGAATACTGTCGCCCTTGCCATTCGCGTGCTGATAGCGGCAGCGTCTGCATCAGGGTCTTTTGCTTGCCGGCGTTCCTGCACCAGCAGGGCAACGCAAAAAAAGCCGATAAAGGCTGGCAGGGAGGTGGCCAGAATACCGGCGCGCCAACCCCAGCGGGCGGCAAACCAGCCGGTTACCAGATAACTTGCTGCACCGGCAAGAGGAATGGCCACGGTAAACAGACTGAGCGCCTTGCCCCGCTCGTTAGCGGCAAACCATTGGGTGAGCAGAGCCATACCCGGCACATAAATAGCTCCGGTGGCCAGCCCGGAAAGCACACGTAAAATCAGGATGCTGCTAAAAGTATTGGCGATTAAGGCAAAGAGGGTTGAAAAAACACCTGCAAGCAGGGTGGCCGTCACAATAACCCGTTTTGGCCCGATCTTGTCGGACAGCCAGCCGGTGAACAGCACAACAACGACATAGCCCATTTGAAAGGCGGAGATGATAGCGCCGATTTGGGAGGCGCTCAGTCCAAACTCTTTGGCAAGCTCAGGGGCTACTGCCGAAAAATTATACCAGGGCAAAGAAGCAAAAAAGAGCCCCAGGGTAAGAAACAACAAAATGGAAGACCTTTTCGACATGGCGTGAGGCAGCAATGTGCCGGATTTGATAAAATAATTGAATGGCAACAGCAGTTGTGAAAGGCTGCTGATCATTTCAATCAGCCGCCACAACTCCACCTGCCCAGCTGTTTTTCTACCACTCTCGTGTTGCCGGAGCGAACAGATTTTCTCTGTTCGGCACCACCAAGAAACAGCCTCGTCATACCTCTTCGAACGCACCCAGATCTGGTTAAATCTGGCTATTCCAGCATCTGAACACCATTTCACCATTTACTTGAGCGATGATGCTCTCATTCATTCCCAGAGCAAAATTGAGCTCAAGACGACGAAAAAAAACTGTGACGCAGGTGTACAAAAAAGGTGCATTCCGGAACTTTTTCCAAAGTCCGTAGAAAACGCTTTAATGCGGTGGTGGCGTTTCAAGCCCTGGACCAGCACTTGCTGGGCTCAGTTGGGACCACTGGATGGATCCTGACCTGACAAGGCGATCCATGTACCTCTTTCCACGCAAGATCGAATAATCGCAGGGGCCCCTTCGGTCATTTTTAGTGCAAAAAAAATCCAATAGAGTATGAAGAATAGTTCAAATCTACGTGATATCCCGTCAACCTGGCACCAAACACCGGAGGTCTGTTCATGACGAAAACCGCAAAGCTCTTCTCCCTTATTGCCGCAGTCGCGATGGTAATCGCTGCCGCTCACCCTTCCTTGGCAGCAACTCCTATAAAAATCGGCGTTGCCGGTGCACACAGCGGTGATTTGGCCTCCTATGGCCTGCCCACCTTAAAAGGGGCGCAGTTGGTGGTGAAAGATGTGAACGCCAAAGGTGGCGTCAAGGGCTCTCCCATTGAGCTGGTGCTGGTGGATGACCAGTGCAAACCAGAGGCCGCAGCTAACCTGGCCACCAAACTGGTTTCCGACGGGGTCAAAGCTGTTGTTGGTCACATCTGTTCCGGGCCCACCAAGGCGGCATTACCGATCTACCGCGACGCAAAAATAGTTGCCATCGCACCCTCAGCCACCACCCCCGAGTTGACCCAGTCCGGTGAATACAAGCTCTTTTTCCGTACCATCGCCTCGGATGACCGGCAGGCGCGCACCATGGTTGACTTTATCCTCAACAAGCTTGCGGCTAAAAAAGTCGCTATCCTGCACGACAAGGGCGACTACGGTCTTGGTTTGGCTAACTATTCCAAACAGTTCATTGAGGAGTCCAAGCAAGCTGAAGTTGTACTTTTTGAAGGCATTACCGTGGGACAGGTGGACTTTTCCGCAGTTATCCAGAAAATCAAGCGTTCCAATGCCGATGTGGTTATTTTCGGCGGCTACCACCCTGAAGCCTCCAAGCTGGTCAGCCAGATGCGCAAAAAACGCATAAACACCACCTTTGTTTCCGATGACGGCATCAAGGACGAGGCCTTCATCAAAGTGGCGGGCAAGGATGCAGAGGGCGTGTACGCCACTGGCCCCACCGACACCTCCCAAAACCCCATTACCCTCGAATATCGTGAAAAATTCAAGAAATTAGAAGGCACTGATCCCGGCTCTTTCTTTGATAATGGCGTAGCCGCCACCCTGGCCATCATCAATGCCCTGGAAAAAGCGAAGTCCTTTGACGCCGAAGACGTGGCTGCCGCCCTGCGGTCGGAAAAGGTCGACACTCCATTTGGCGAAATCAGCTTTGATGAACATGGCGACCCAGTGGGCATTGGCTTTAACATGTTTGTGGTCAAGGACGGCCACTATCATACAGCTGAATAAACCTGCTCCTGTCCTTAGATCTACCCTTACCCGGTTTTCATTACTACCGGGTTTTGTTTGACGCAAACCGCCGCAGGCAACTGCGGCGGTGTTTTCCACACGACCTATCCGCATCCTGCTGGCATGGAATACTTCCTGGAACTGGTTTTCAGCGGCCTTACACGCGGCTCTATTTATGCGCTCATAGCTTTGGGCTACACCATGGTCTATGGCATTATCGGGCTGATCAACTTCGCCCACGGCGAAATTTACATGATTGGCGCCTTCACCGCGCTCATCATTGCCACCGTGCTCAACATGTATGGCCTGCCATTGCCAGCCATACTGATTTTGGCCTCGGTTGCGGCAATCATCTGGTCGGCGGCCTATGGTTTTACCGTGGAGCGACTGGCCTATCGCCCCCTGCGGGGTGCTCCCAGGCTTTCGCCCCTGATTTCGGCCATTGGCATGTCCATTTTTCTACAAAACTATGTTATGCTGGCCCAAACTCCCAACTTTCTGCCCTTCCCGGCCCTGATACCTGATTTACCCTTTCTGAATCGCTTTACTTCCATGGTGGGGACAACTGATCTGGCCATCTTATTGGTCACCGCCATTGTAATGATCCTTTTGACCCTGATGATCAAATTTACCCGTACCGGCAAGGCGATGCGCGCCACTTCGCAAGATCGAACCATGGCTTTTCTGGTGGGCGTGAACGTGGATACCGTCATCTCTGTTACCTTTATCACCGGTTCGTCCCTGGCAGCAATCGGCGGGGTACTCATCGCTTCGCACATCGGCCAGATCAATTTCTACATTGGCTTTATCGCAGGCATCAAAGCCTTTACCGCTGCGGTACTGGGCGGTATTGGCTCTATTCCTGGAGCAGTGCTGGGCAGTTTTGTGCTTGGACTCACCGAATCATTCGCCACAGGCTATGTCTCCAGCGCCTATGAAGATGTGTTTGCCTTCTCGCTTCTGGTGCTGATTCTTATTTTCCGCCCGGCCGGCCTGCTCGGCAGGGCCACCATCGAAAAAGTCTGAACGTTCAGGAGCCTTTACAGCAGATGGACGTAATTACCCTGAAGGATTGCCGCAAAGCCCTGATCGCTGCTCTCTGGTTCATGTTTCTCACCTTTCCCCTCCTGGTGATAAAGGTGAACACTACGGAAAACCTGGTGATCTGGCGCTGGCACAATCTGTTGTATGTGGGTGTAGCCGCTGGTTCTGCCTCACTGCTGACCAGCATCTTTCGCGGCCTGCACGATCGCAAGCGTGAGCAGCAGCGCCATCAAGAAAAAGTCATTCACATCAGCCTGACCGAGCGTTTTTTCAGCAATCCGGTCGTATCTCGACCGGTACTGGCAGCGGGTGCACTGTTTTTTCTCATCTTTCCCCTGCTCTTTTCCACCTATCAGGTCAACATCATGACCACGGCGCTGATGTATGTGGTGCTCGGTCTGGGCCTCAATATCGTCGTGGGCGTGGCCGGTCTGCTCAACCTGGGCTATGTGGCCTTCTATGCGGTGGGGGCCTATACCTATGCCCTTTTGAATATGCACTTTGGCGTCGGCTTTTGGGTGGCCCTACCCCTGGGCGGCATCATGGCAGCCCTGTTCGGTATTTTGCTGGGTTTCCCGGTATTGCGCCTGCGTGGTGACTATCTGGCCATTGTCACCCTGGGTTTTGGTGAAATCATTCTCCTGGTATTAAAAAACTGGGCTGAATTCTCGCAAGGTCCCGGCGGCATTTCCAATATCAGCCGGCCGGGCTTCTTTGGTATGGAAATGTCCATGGCGACAACGCTGAATTACCAGTACTACCTCACCATTGCCATGGTGCTCCTCACCATCTTTGTGATCAATCGTCTGCAAAACTCGCGAATCGGCCGGGCGCTTTTCGCTTTACGGGAAGATGAAATCGCCTGCCAGGCTATGGGCATCGATAAAACCACCATCAAACTTACCGCCTTTGCCCTTGGCGCCACCTGGGCCGGGCTTGCCGGCGTACTTTTTGCAGCCAAGAACGCCTATGTCAACCCGGACAGTTTCACCTTCCTCGAATCGGCCATGATCCTCTGCATTGTGGTATTGGGCGGTATGGGCTCCATTGTCGGCGTCATTATTGGCGCACTGATACTGATCCTTCTGCCCGAATACCTGCGCGCCTTTTCTGATTATCGTATGCTGGCCTTTGGTGCGCTCCTCGTCATTATGATGGTCTTCAGACCCCAGGGTATTGTTGCCAATATTCGTCGCAGCTATCACAAGAAGGACAGTGCACCATGAGCACAGAACCCATTCTAAGCGTCCGCGGTTTGACCATGGAATTCGGTGGTATCCGTGCCCTAGACAAACTTGACCTGCAGATCTATCCAGGACAAATCGCTGCACTCATCGGCCCCAATGGCGCAGGAAAAACCACTTTTTTCAACTGCCTCACCGGCATTTACATGCCCACCGCAGGAGAATTGCATTTGTCACCGCCAGAACAGCCAGGCCGCAGGCTCAATGGCCTGAAACCCAACCAGGTGACCGAGGCAGGGCTCGCACGCACTTTTCAGAACATTCGGCTCTTCCCCGGCATGACCGTACTGGAAAACGTAATGATCGGCCGCCATTGCCGAACCAAGGCAAAAATTTTTGGGGCGATTCTGCGCAACCCGGGGACCAGGAAGGAGGAAAAGGAAACTGTGGACATCAGCATGGCCCTTCTTGCCAAAGTAGGCTTGGCCGATGTGGCTGATGAATTTGCCAGAAATCTGCCCTATGGAGCACAACGCCGCCTGGAAATTGCCAGGGCCCTGGCCACAGAACCACTGCTGCTTCTGTTGGATGAGCCCGCTGCCGGTATGAATCCCCAGGAAACACAAAATCTCACCAGCCTCATCCGCAATATCCGTGATGAGGGGCTGTCCATATTGCTCATCGAGCACGACATGAAACTAGTGATGAGCCTTTCTGACTACATTTTTGTGGTGGATTACGGACGCAAAATTGCCGAGGGCACATCTGAGGAGGTGCGTATTAACCCGGTGGTGATCAAAGCTTACCTGGGCGAGGAGGTGGAGTATGCTTGAACTCCGCCAGGTTGATGTCTACTATGGCAACATCCAGGCCCTGTACGATCTTTCCCTTGAAATTGAAGCAGGCGAGATCATCACCTTAATCGGTGCAAACGGCGCAGGCAAAAGTACCACCTTGATGGCCATTTCCGGCATTCTTGTCCCTCGCCGGGGTGAAATCCTGTTTAAAGATCAGGAAATCCTGGGAATTGCTCCAAACCTTCTCGTACAGATGGGTATATCCCAAGTACCGGAAGGGCGGCACATTTTCCCGGCCCTGACCGTCTCTGAAAACCTGGATATGGGCGCTTTTTTGCGGCGCGACAAAAAGGGCATCGAGGATGACCGTGCCTATATCTACGAGCTTTTCCCCATCCTCAAGCAGCGCCGCAATCAGCCGGGCGGTAACCTCTCTGGCGGTGAACAGCAGATGCTGGCCATTTCCCGCGCGCTCATGGCCCGGCCCCAGCTGCTTTTGCTGGACGAGCCTTCCATGGGGCTGGCGCCGCTTATAACCAGGCAGATCTTTGAAATCATAAAAAAAATAAACAAGGAACAGCACACCACTATCTTTTTGGTGGAGCAAAACGCCAACCTGGCGCTGCAGGTGGCGGATCGCGGCTATGTGCTGGAAAACGGTCGTATCACCATGCAGGACCGAGCAGAGCTGCTCCTCGCCAATCCGGACATTCAGCGCGCTTATCTGGGCATTTAAATTATGACAAAGAATATTCGTGTCGGTGTTATTGGAGTGGGCCATCTGGGCCGTTTTCATGCCCAGAAATATGCGGCCATGGACCATGTTACCCTGATCGGGGTTGCCGATATCAACAATAAACGTGCGGCAATGGTGGCCAAAGAAAGCAACACCACACCCTATTCCGATTATCGCCAACTGGTTGATCAGGTGGACGCGGTATCCATTGTCACGCCTACTACTGCGCATTTTGAAGTAGGCAGCTACTGCCTTGAGCACGGCGTAGATGTAATGATGGAAAAACCTATTACCTCCACTCTGGATGAAGCAAATGCTCTGGTTAATCTGGCGGCCAAGAAAGAGTGCATCCTCCAGGTTGGATTGGTGGAACGTTTCAACCCAGCCATGCGCGCTGCCCAAGAACGCCTGACCCTGCCCCTGTTCATTGAGGCTAAACGGGTTGGGGTCTTTACCAGGCGGGCAACGGATGTAGATGTTATCATCGATCTAATGATCCACGATCTGGATATCATCCTGTCGCTCGTCAAGTCGCCCATCAGCAGTATCAGCGCCGCCGGAGCACCGGTCCTCACCCCCCACACCGATATTGCCAACGCCCACATTGTCTTCCAGAGCGGCTGCACCGCCAACGTTACAGCCAGCCGCGTTTCGCCAACAGTGGAGCGACGCATGCGTCTTTTCCAGCCCGGCGAATGCCTGACCATTGATTTCCACGGCAAAAAATGCAGCACCATGCAACTGCCTGCCAACGGTGACGAAGACACCCAATCGCCCATCATCACGGAACTGGAAGTTGTGCTCACCGATGCCTTGGAACAGGAACTGCTGGAATTCACGCATTGCGTGCGCAGCCGCAGCAACCCTGCGGTTACCGGTGCGCAGGGACGGGATTCCCTGGCCATGGCCCTGGCTGTTATTGCGGCAGTGCAAAAAAACACCAGGCAGCTCCTGCAAACCCTGTGCGCATCTGGCGCGGACAGTCCCCTGCTCAGGCAGTCGGAGCTGCTCTGCCCAAAGTAAGAAATTGTCCGACCGTCAATAGATGCCGCTAGAAACTCATCAAGAACAAGTTCACAATATCATGATCGTGGCCGGTGAGGCCTCGGGGGATATGCACGGAGCAGCACTGGTCAAGGCCATGGGCGAGATACGGCCAGACCTGCATTTCTGCGGCATGGGTGGCCCTGAACTCCAGGCGGCCGGGGTGGAATTGCTCTATGATGCAGCTAAGCTTGCGGTGGTGGGTGCAGTGGAAGTGCTCAGCCATTTGGGTGATATCCTGAGGGCGCGGCGGCAACTGCTCAATCGCATGCGCACAAGGCGGCCAGCGCTCCTGATTCTGATTGATTATCCAGATTTTAATCTGCTTCTGGCAAGCCAGGCCAAAAAACTCGGTATCCCCATCTTCTACTATATCAGCCCGCAAATTTGGGCCTGGCGCAAAAAACGGGTGCATACTATTGGCCGCCTGGCAGACTGCGTAGCCGTCATTCTGCCCTTTGAAGAAGCAATTTATACACAACACGGCTATCGCGCAGCTTTTGTCGGCCATCCCCTTTTGGACAGTGTGCGGCCCAGCCTGGCTCGCAGCCAGTTCATGCAGCAGTACCAACTGCAGGAAGGCAGCCAGCTCATCGGCCTGCTACCTGGCAGCAGAAAAAAAGAGGTGGCGACCCTGTTACCAGTTTTTCTGGAAACCGCGGCCCTGCTCTGTCAAGAAGAACCGCAGCGCCGCTTCACCTTCCTCATTCCCCAGGCATCGACCGTCAGTCGGGCACTCCTGGAAGAAAGCGGACTAACTGCCTATCAAAACCACCTTGACTACCGCATCATTACGGAAGATCGCTACAGCATGATGGCTGCCTGCGATGCCTGTCTGGCGGCCTCGGGCACAGTGACCCTGGAACTGGCGCTGCTACGCATACCCACGGTGGTGGCCTACCGGGTAGCCAGTCATACCTACTGGTTGGGCAAACTGATTATCCGCAGTCTGCCCTTTTTCTCTCTGCCCAATCTTATTGCCGGGCAGGAGCTGGTGCCGGAACTTTTGCAAAATGAAGTGACAGCACAGCACCTGTTGGCCAAACTCAAACCGCTGCTTGAGGAAGGGGTGGAGCGCACAACCATGCAAGAAGGCTTTACTGCGCTGCGCCTGCTGCTGGGCGAGTCCGGCGCCGCGGTTCGCACTGCTCACTTGGCGCTGCAGGTCCTTGATGGGCATAACAGAACGAACAAAACTGACGATGATTTCTTCCCAGAAAAGGTCGACCTACCCATTGACGGCTCCTTGGATCTGCACCAGTTCCGGCCGGGTGAAGTGAAGAATCTGCTGAATGATTACCTGCCGCTCTGCCAGGAGCGCGGTATTCTCCAAGTACGCATCATCCACGGTAAAGGCAAGGGTGTGTTACGACGCACTGTGCATGCCCAACTCGAACGCATGGATATAGTGGCCGGATTCCGCCTGGCTGGGCCGGATGGCGGCGAATGGGGCGCTACCCTGGTTGACCTGCGTCCTCCTGTTGAATAATGGGATGTACCAGACCCTCGGCCACGGCCAAACTGCGTACCGCGAGCATAAAGGTGGAAGGCAGCGGCAAGGGGCGATCTTCCTCCAGCAACCCAAGCGCCTTGGCCATGAGGAGAGAGGCCGTGGAATTGATGCCCTCCTGTTCATCGCAGATAGTGTGCATACGCAGGGCATCGGTAAGTATGGGCCGGAGTTGGCCAGCGTGAACACTCAAAGCACGCAACTCTTCTTCCACAAGTTGCCGCTCTTCACGGGCGAACTGGACGATGCCGGCATCTTCAGGTCGAGTGCCAAAGAGATTGTTGATCAGCGCACCACAGAGCTGTACCCTGGCTGCAGCGGATAATTCCGGCCGCCGGGCTTCCAGACTGTGCAGAAGTTGCCGGTGCAGCACCATGCGCACAATCAACACCGCCTCACGCATCAGAGGCAGCACTCGGTTGTCCCGCGCCTGTACACCCCTTGCTAATTCGTCGGTCGATTCCATTACAGTACCATTTTGATGGCCGGATGTGCCGCTAACTGGCGGTACAAATCAAGCCGTTCCTCTTCGCTCATTACGATAAGCTCCACCTGCAGGCTCAGGTAACGACCGCCGCTGCTGCGATTGCCTGTGCTGAGCACGCAACGTCCCAAGTCAATGCTTTCTGCCAGGGCCGCCTGCATGGCTGCCTCATCCTCGCCAATCAGCCGATACTGCCAGGGGCAAGGGTATACTATATCCGGACGGCAACTGTTTTCTTCATTCATGTTTTTTCTTTAAGCTGATATCACCGCAGATTACCCAATCATGACTTGCGCTTGCGGCCCGCGTCAGTCTGCATTAAAAGAAAATAAGTGTTTCGTCAATCAACTCAGCCTCTATCGCCATCCCATTCGTAGGCGAAAAACAGCTCTCCCATGCTCTACCGCAAATTTGGTAAAACCGGCCTGTCGCTCTCTGTCCTCTCCGCAGGCTGTATGCGCTCTATGCAATCTTGGCAAGACGCACCGGCGCACAACTTTATCGCTGCTGAGCAGAACAAGCTGCAGGCCATTGTACAGGAAGCCTTGCGTCTAGGTATCAATCATATTGAAACGGCGCGCGGCTACGGTTCCTCGGAGCGGCAGCTTGGTGCAATTCTGCCACAACTTGACCGCAACAGTTTCTATCTGCAAACCAAGGTGGCTCCGGAGGATGATCCTGCGCTTTTTACGGTCAACGTGCTTGACTCCCTTAACCGGATGGGGGTTGATTATGTGGATCTGCTTGCCTGCCACGGTATCAATACCTACCACGAACTGTGGCAGTGCTGTCGCCCAGGTGGCTGCCTGGCCGCAGCCCGGGAATTGCAGCAGCAGGGTAAGGTCAGATGGATCGGCCTGTCCGGCCATGCCAGCGCTGATATTCTGCTGGCTGCGGTGCGGCATGAAGGGGATGGGGGTTTTGATTATATTAACCTGCACTGGTATGCTATCTTTCAGGTGAACACACCGGTGTTCGCGGCAGCGCGGCAACGGGATATGGGAGTTTTTATCATCAGCCCCAGTGACAAGGGTGGCATGCTCTACGAGCCGCCTAAACTGCTCAGGAATCTATCCCAGCCGCTAGCTCCCATGCAGTTTAACGATCTCTTCTGTCTGCTGCGACCTGAAGTCCACACCATCAGCGTAGGTGCAGCCAGGCCGGAGGACTTCCTGGCCCATGTGAAGGCACTCAGCTGTATTGACCAGCCAGAATTGGTGCAGAACATCTACGAACGCTGGCAGGAAATGATGCTCAATGCCACTGGCTGGCAAACACCGGACACGCATTGGCATACATACCCAGCCTACACTGAGACACCCGGCTACATTAATCTTCCCTATATTTTCTGGCTCTATCATCTGGCTGTTGGCTGGGATATGCGCACCTATGCCCGCAGCCGCTACGCCAGGCTTGGCCAGGACATTCACTGGGTGCAGGGTAACAGCGCCGCCCATGCACTGGAACTGGACTGGACAAATTTTACCCACAAACACGGCTTTAACCAGGAACAACTGTGCTCGCAATTGCAGCAAGCGCATGCGCTGCTGTCGCAACCCAAAGCTGACGGATAAGTATGGATACGCCCCAGAATACCCCTACCCTCTTCTTTCTCCACGGCCTCGATTCCTCCAGCCAGGGTTTCAAGGCACGCTGGTTTCGAGAGCATTTTCCCCAGATGTGCATCCACGATTACACCGGCTCCCTTGCCAGCCGTTTGTCGCAATTGGCGCATCATACCCAGGGTATTGGCCGGTACATTTTGGTTGGTTCCAGTTATGGCGGCCTTATGGCTGCCTGCCATGCCAGGCTGTATCCACAGCAGTGCGCCGCCCTTATTCTGCTGGCCCCCGCTTTAAATTTCGAAGCCTATCAGCCGCCGCCAGAAAAGCTGGACTTGCCGGTTACCCTGTTGGCAGGTGAAGGGGATACAGTCTGTCCTCCGGACCTGGTGCTGCCACTGGCCTACCAGAGCTTTTCGCAGCTTGATATCAAACTCGTCCACGACGATCATCTGCTCCACCACAGTTTTCAGGAGCTTGACTGGCCCCGGCTGCTGCAGTTGCACATCTGAACAGGGATACTGCCTTTCCCAGCATGCTTGCCGGGGCAATTACTCCTTCCCTGTTATTTTCCTGACCGCTTTTGTCGCCACTCTATTTCGTCATCCTTTTTACTGCTATTAATAATCAAAAAACCCGTAATTTTACGAGTTCACCTTCCTCGTCGCTTACTCTATAGTGCGCAGCAACAATGCTTTTCAGGTACAGCCTACATCCAACCGCGAAGGAAACATAAAAGGGAAAATTTCCCCTCATATTCATCATTAGGAGGATAGCGTCATGGGTAACAAAATTACTTTTACCAGCCAGGATCACCTCATCACCCAGCAGGCCGCTGCTGAAAAACAATTTCTAGCCGCCTTTGAAAAACAGCAGCCGACCTTTGACGAGCCGCAGGTTGTCATCAACCCGTACCTGATCAACCCGCTCTGCGCCCTGGTGCTGTTCAAGACCAAGGACAAGGTTGCCCCGACCCTGACTGTGCATGGCAAACGCTACGAACGTGAGAACACCACCCATACCTTCCCGGCTGCCACCGAGCACTACCTGCCGGTGCTTGGTCTGTATGAGGATTTCAACAACAAGGTGACCATCAGCCTGCCCGATGGCAAAAGCAAGATTCTGACCATCACCACCGGCAAACTGCCCGAGGATGTATGTCGCTGCATCAACATCCAGGCCTCCATGGATTACCTGGGCGACAACATCATGTTCCTGACCCCGGCTGGCAAGAACCTGCCCACTGCCTATGACTACAAGGGCGATATTCGCTGGATCCTCACCGAGAACACCATGTTCGACATCAAGCGGATGAAGAACGGCAACATCGTTACCGGTTCCAGCCGTTTCTGCCACATGCCCTACAACGCCACCGGCATGGTCGAGATCAACCTGCTTGGCAAGATCTACAAAGAGTTCCGTATGCCTGGTAACTACCATCACGATCACTTTGAGATGGAAGATGGCAATATCCTTGCCTGCACCCAGGATTTCGGCCGCGACACCGTGGAAGACATGCTGGTGCTGATCGACCGTAGCACCGGTAACATCCTCAAGACCTGGGATTACCGCGAAATATTGCCCATGGATGTGGCTGGTTCGGGCTCGCAGGATGCCCATGACTGGTTCCACAATAACGCCGTCTGGTATGACAAGAAAACCAACAGCATCTCCCTGTCTGGTCGTCACCAGGATGCAGTGATCAACATCGACTATGACACCGGCAAACTGAACTGGATTGTTGGCGACCCGGAAGGCTGGCCAGAAGATATGCAGAAGAAGTATTTCTTCAAGCCGGTGGGCGATCTTTCCAAGTTCGACTGGCAGTATGAGCAGCATGCCTGCCTGATTACCCCAAGCGGCGATGTCATGTGCTTTGATAACGGCCAATACCGCGCCAAGAAGAAAGAGAACTACATCAAGAATCAGAAAAACTTCTCCCGTGGCGTACGTTACCGCATCGACACCGACAAGATGGAGATCGAGCAGGTGTGGCAGTACGGCAAGGAGCGCGGCCAGGAATTCTTCTCCGCCTATATCTGCAACGTGGAATACTACGGCGAAGGTCACTACATGATCCACTCCGGCGGTATTGGCCGCGAGAATGGCCAGGCTTCTGATCAGCTCGGCGCGTTTCTGGACATGAACAACCCCAACCACGAGCTGCGCTCCATCACCGTTGAAGAGAAAGACGGTGTAGTGCTGTACGAACTGGAGACCGAAGGCAACTTCTACCGCGCAGAGAAACTACCGCTCTACCATGAAGGAGCCAACATCGAGCTTGGAGCTGGCAAGCTCCTGGGCGAACTGGAAGTAACCGCAGAGTTTGGCACCGTGCCCGAGGTGGAGGAAGTATTGGAACTGCCGAGCAGCTTCCACCAGATCCGGATTGAGGAAGATGAGGACCGTTTTGTTTTCTATGGCCGCTTCGAGAAAGGCACCCTGGTTATGCTCCTTCTGGAAAATGAAAAGGAATGCCATGACTACTATGTCAATACCTCCAAGTCCAACTTCCTGGCCATGTGCTCCGGCGCATTCCTGGAAGAGGACGACCGCGATGTGAAGATGCACATCAGCAAGAAGGGTCTTAAGGGCATCTTCAAAATCAAGCTGATCATTAACGACAAGAAATACCAAACAGGCGTTACTATCTGCTGCCGCTAGGCAGATGTCAAAGTAGCTGCACCATAATCCCAGGGGCCAGACTGTAAAAGTCGCCCTTGGGGGATGAGCAGTATGAACTTGCTCACTGCCCGGCCTGTTAAGGCCGGGCATTTTTTATGGCATCAACGGAACTAAGCTTCATCCCAACAAAAAAGCATTGTATATGGATCCTGTCGCCAAGATGCATTCTCTATTTTCTTAAGCATTGCACCCAAACCACACCCTTCCATATTCAGGCCAAAACAGCACACAGGAAGGGTGTGGACCACGGGTACTCCACAGTTTGAGAGAATGGAGTCGTGAATACCAACAAGAGATACAATGCAGAGATCCGGGAGCGGGCCGTTCGGTTAGTTCTGGAGCAGCAGGGAGAGTATTCCGTGTCATCCTGCGGCTAAGGCAGGCATGGCTTTTCCATAACGGCCATCGATCTGCTTATTTCATTTTCCTAGAGCTATTTTCCCTGGTTTTTAATTTTTTTGACTTTTTTATTGACAGAGCGCATAGGGTGTATTTCCATCGCGATATTATATGGCCGGCTACGGCTGAAACAGCAATTTCCGGGCAATACGCCTGGCCGACTGAGGAAAGAGCATGGTAGATTTTGACAGAGACGACGATGACGCACTTGTTGAAGAATGCAGCGTGTGCAGCGGAGATATTTATATCGACCACGATTGTGAAGAAGAAGACATTGTGTACTGCAACGATTGCGAAGCCGAGTATCTCGTACGTTCGCTGGAACCGTTGCGTCTAACCCTGCTAGACGACGATATAGATGGTGAGATAGACGAAGAAGAAGACTTTGACGAGGACTATGACTAAGCGTCTGCAGCTGCGGCTCGCTGTCGCGCTGTCTGCTGCTATGGGGTTGAACGTACTCTTTTGCTGCATAACTTTTGGCGCATGCCATGAATTTTCTCAATCTGCCTGATATTAAACACAACGCCGCCAGGGCTGCAGCCGTCCTGTTGCCTATGGCCTATGCCGGTGACTGCCCCGGTGCCGATAAATCAGCCGAGGCCATAGTCCAGGCATCGCAGCTGCTTTCCCAGTGGGATGTGGAAACCGGCACTGATCTCAACAACTTGGGCCTGCACTGTTTGGATCCCCTGCGGCCCAATGGCGATGCGAAAAGCGCCATGGAACAGATATACCGCCACTGCTCGCCCTACTTCAAAAAGGGGCAGGTGCTCGCAGCGGTGGGCGGGTGCCACCTGGGCAGTCTTGGCCTAATACGGGCCGCTAATGAAGGGCAGCATACCGCATCTGTTTTACATCTTGCAGCCCATCCACATGTGGGCGATGGCTCTGCGGAACCACTTGGTAACGCTAATTGTATGGCGCTGGTACGAGAAAAATGCACTGTTGCTCATGTGGGTGTCCGCAGCATGAGCAAGGTGGAACACAGGTCCATTCATCCGGACAGCCTGGTTTTTGCCCGCGATATTCATGCAAGTGGCTTGAACGCGGCAGCCGACGCGCTTGACATGCTCGGCGAGAAGATATTCCTCGCTATCCATCTGGATGTGCTGGATCCTGCAGTCATGCCGGCCGTATGCCGGCCTGAACCAGGAGGACTGGACTGGTACACTTTGAACGCCCTTATCCGCATGGCTGCCCGTGAAAGGATCATTACCGGGTTTTCCCTGACTGGTATGCGCCTGCCCGCAGGCGATGGGCTTGCTCCTCAACTGCTTGCCGCCAAACTGGTGTGCAAAATTTTGATCAGTATTTTGCAAAAGAACTTTTAAAAAAACGTACGCTTCGCCCCTACACCACTGCCCATTCCCAGCAGGATGCGTTCACCGTATCCTGCTTTTTTGCTCCGGTTGCCAGGTACGACCTTATGTAGTATTTTGGAGGGTGCGCATTTTTTACTTTCTATCTCTTCGTCCCCTTCAGCAGAGGCCCATATGACCGTACCAGAGCCTGCAAGTACCTCCGAAGGTATCATCCCAAACAACGGTGTTATTACCAGGACAAGCAAGTATTCCTTTCTGGAAACGCTCCAGCGACTGACAGCCGCCTTAGAAAACCGGGGTATCAAGATATTTGCGCGGATAGATCAAGACCGCGAGGCCAGAACAGTTGGCCTCGACATGCCGCCGACAACCCTGCTGCTTTTCGGCAACCCCAAGGCAGGCACACCGCTTATGCTGGCTCAT
The DNA here is from genome assembly GCA_012744275.1 of Desulfobulbaceae bacterium. Classification (GTDB taxonomy): domain Bacteria; phylum Desulfobacterota; class Desulfobulbia; order Desulfobulbales; family Desulfobulbaceae; genus Desulfobulbus. The sequence continues at coordinate 15,339 of JAAYIE010000078.1, read as the reverse complement.
CCCGCTGTGGCGCTGGATTTACCGTTGAAAGTGCTGGTGACAGAATCTATACCTGGTGAGGTAAAGGTGCACTACAATGCAGCATTGTATATCACCGGGCGACATGGCATGGACTTCAAGATGGCAGATGCCCTGGCCCCTATAGAGGGTCTTATTGCGCAAACAATCGCGTAAGAGGGAGCGGCATTCCCTGAAAAAAGTCTCCCTGTGCAACATTTTTCAGCTATACCATTCATGAATCGAGCTGGTTTAGTCAATTCTATCCCCTGGAACCTCTTTCTCATCACCTTGGGTTCCCTGGTGTATTCGACCGGGATCAATGGGGTGGTTATCCACCACAACTTTATCACCAGCGGTATTTACGGCCTTGCCCTGCTCATCTACTATGAGAGTGGCACCTTCTCTCCTTCATTCTGGTACTTTATCTGTAATCTTCCCCTGTTCATTCTGGGCTGGTTCTTCGTCAGCAGACGGTTTTTTTACTATACCCTTTACGGAGTACTGGCCGTAACCTTCATCACCAGATTTATGCCGCTCGATTTTCAGATCGAGCAGCAGATCTATGCAGCTGTGGCCGGTGGCATCATTTGCGGTATTGGCTCGGGTATCACCCTGCGCTCACTGGGTTCTGCAGGCGGGCTCGATATTATCGCTGTTATCCTGTACAGCCGTTACAACATTGGCATGGGCAAGGTATCTTTGGTGGCCAACGTGCTCCTTTTCAGTTTAGCCTCTACCTATTACAACCCGGATATACTTATTGCTTCCATCATCCTAGTCTTTATCAGTTCCGTTGCCCTGGAGCAGGTGCTTTCTCTCTTTAACCAGCGCAAAGTGGTGTATGTAATTACTGATTTCCATCAGGAAATCTTCGATCAATTCAAAGACGAGTTGCGTCAGGGCGCCACCTTCCTCAAGGCGCAGGGAGCTTTTAGCGGGAAGGATAAGTATATCATCATGACCATCATCAACAATATCCAGTTGAAAAGATTAGAGAGTATTGTTTTTGGTGTGGATGAAGACGCGCTCTTTATCGTGGAAGACAGCTTTAACGTACTTGGCTCAAATTTTGGCAAGCGCAAAATTTATTAGATTATAGACCATGAGCAAAATCCCTAATTCCCGTTCCAGATAAAAATCCTCTCTGTGTCGGCATCTTTGATCTGGAACGGGAAAAAGCACCACTGGCTGCATGTTAGACAAACTATTCTCATAGGACGATGATTCCCGTTTGTTCAACTCCAGGGGGTTTCAGGTGTTCGATGGTCGTGCTGGTCGCGCTATACGGGTCCTTGAACCTGTTTGGGATGCATTGATTCCGCCACCCGGGCGGAAAACTGCTCTATCACCCCTGATACACGCAGTTGATCAGATCAGCTATTTCCACCTCCATCCTCTGGTTCTGCAGCAAGGCTACCATCTGCAGCACCTGGGCGGACGTATCACCTTGTGCGGCTACGTAAATTTCATACTCTCCGGGCTCAATACTGTACCCTGCTTCAAGCAACACGGCATCAGCACGGTTCAGATCATCTACCAGAAGGCCGATACGGGAGAAATCGTTCATATAAAAAAGGGGCCAGTCGCGGGTACACTGGGCCAATATACCCTTCTGTCGTACAGTTATCTGTGCCATGCTCACTCCTTACTGCGCTGTAATTTTAATTCCATCTTGGAGCTGTTTTTGATATCTGCATCCTCTCCTAAACAATAATAATTCGCATTAACATGAAAATGCAAGGACAAAGACCACATAATGCAGTAAATGGCCCTCACTGAAGTTTAGGCAACTCTTGCCGCTATCTAGAAATCGAAGCCAACAATCGTTTTTACTCCAGCTTCAGATCAACGTGTTCGCGAGTCGGCGCTGGCATATATGCATGCAAGACGTGTCACAATACGCCTGCGTCGCATTTGCTTTCCCTCACGAAACAACTTTGATTTAAAATCGGGGCTATAGCTCTGATACAAAACAAGTCAGGTCCTGCATCTGTACCGTTCTATGTGCCGGCACAAGCGCGGAACCTGCGAAGACGAGTCAACAGATACAATCAGCTGCTGTAATTGCTGGAGGTGGTATTGCCGCTGGCGCCGGTCCAGTTAGTGTGGAAAAATTCACCTCGTGGTTTATCCACTCGTTCGTAGGTGTGGGCGCCAAAATAATCGCGCTGGGCCTGCAGGAGATTAGCCGGCAACCGGACACTCCGCAAACTGTCAAAATAGCTGAGCCCTGCCGATAGGCAAGGCACGGGGATACCGTGCTCTGTCGCCAACACCACGGTGCGGCGCAGATGCGCTTGGCCGCTTTTCAATTTGTTTGCAAAATATGGGGCAAAGAGCATGCTGGCAAGTTCCGGCTCAGCCTGATAGGCCCCGGCAATATCATCCAGAAATGCCGAGCGAATAATGCAGCCACCGCGCCAGATTTTGGCAACGGCAGCATAGTCGAGCTGCCAGCCATGGTTTTCAGAGGCGCTTCGCAGAAGAGAAAAACCTTGGGCATAGGAGATGATTTTAGCGCAGTAGAGCGCCTGCTCAAGACTGACTAGGAGCTGCTCATCTTCCCTGGATACAGTCTTGGGGATAGTAAGGATCTTGGCTGCCTCCAGCCGGAGGTCTTTTTGTGCAGAAATAAAACGGGCAAATACCGACTCAGCAATGAGTGAAAGTGGCTCACCCTCATCCAGTGCTGCCTGTACCGTCCACTTGCCCGTGCCCTTCTGACCGGCGGTATCAAGGATCTTCTCAAGTAGCGGTGAAGCATCCTCATCCTTGAATTTCATAATATTTGCTGTTATTTCTACAAGATAACTTTCAAGCTCCCCCTTATTCCATCCACGGAAGGCCTCGTGCATGGCATCGACCGACATACCCAGCACATCTTGCATCAAGTGGTATATTTCGCAAATCAGCTGCATATCGCCGTATTCGATACCGTTATGTACCATTTTGACAAAATGGCCGGCACCACCCCTGCCCATCCAGGCGCAACAAGGTTGGCCGTCTGGCGCTTTGGCGGCAATGGCGGTAAAAATCGGCTCCAGTGCAGGCCAGGCCGCAACCGTACCACCAGGCATGAGGGAAGGCCCATTCAACGCACCCTCTTCACCGCCCGAAACTCCGGTACCAATAAAATGGATGCCCTTTGCTTCCAGATAATTCACCCGACGAATAGTATCGTGGTAGGAAGAGTTGCCGCCATCAATAATGATATCGCCTGGTTCCAGATAGGGAAGAAGCTGTTCGATGAACTGATCCACCGGTGCGCCGGCCTTAATCATCAGCATGATCTTGCGCGGTCGTTCCAGAGCAGCAGTCAGCTCGGCCACTGTATAACAGGGGATGACAACCTTTTCCTTGGCGCGCCCGGTAATGAAGCGGTCAACAGCGGCACTGCTCCGGTTGTAGACTGCAATGGGAAAACCCTTGTCGACGATGTTCAAGGCAAGGTTTTCACCCATAACCGCAAGGCCGACAATGGCAATACGTGCTTTAGTTTGCATGGCATGTGTCCTCTCTTATTCTCTTTCGGCAGATGAGCCTGCCTCCGCCCGGGGCTAGGCTAGGCAGGCTCCATGCGGATGCGGCACTGGCTTATCGTTGCAGACTGACGTCTTAAAATTGAGGAAGAGACAACCTCACAATTGAATTGTCATCGTTTTACAGGACATATCCAGTATCCTGCGGAGTATAGGTGTTCATGGGGTCGATTCGAAAATATGGCTCTTAAGTTCAAACGAGAAATGGCTGGTTTTCAAACCTTGCTTGGCCTGACGGATTGCGGCGTCTGTGAGATGTATTATAAGGACAACTCTTTTTTGCTTAGAGCTGCTGATCCCAGGCATGCCCACGTTTTGCAGTGACTGTCGATGGATTCCTTCGACGATAAAAAAACCCGCTTTCCTAGGCTGGAAGCGGGTTTATGGACTGTACCGAACGGTACTGAATGTCAATTTGGGGTGAGCGATGGGACTTGAACCCACGACCTCCGAGGCCACAACCCGGTGCTACCACCTGCTGAGCTACGCTCACCACGCAGAAACAAGATGTATACTCGCAACTGCAGCATTCCGCAAGAAGAATCAATCTGGCAGATCACGCTGACAATGCTTGCAAACCGTTGCCCTGAGCTTGATCATCTCAGCGCAATATGGGCATTCCTTTAAAAAATGCTTCTGTAAAACTGTCTTCAACGCCAAATTTACCTCATGCCTCAAGTGTTCGTCCTTGAAGGCGTGATTGCGCAAAGGTTCCACGCAACCCAGGTCATTCAAGGGCACTAGCAGAGCCACCGCCCTTTTCCTGTCGTCAATCTTGGCGGAGTCATCCAGCAATACCGTGAGCACAGGGCCCAAATCTTTTTTCGCGACACACTCATCCAGCTGCCCCAGGGCCTTTTTCAATTCCTGATAGCGGACGTTTCGCCTGCGCAAGTCTTCCACATCCACAATGCTACCGGTAAATGCCCCCTGCCCGCCCACCATCATGGAGTAGCTTTCTTTGGAGTTAGGTATCTCCATATGACGATATGAACCCACGTGTCCGTATTGCTGCTCAATGTGATCCCATCCCTTTGCAAACAGGGAGCAATCATCGTTAAGGCAAATGAACAGATATTCCGATCCCCAGCCCAATCCATCCCCGACATGGATGGCAGGTGCATGGCACAGAGTCAACTCCGTCTGGCAGTGTGGGCAGATATGCTTTTCATCAAGGTACTGCAAAACAGCATTTAACATAATTTTTCCTCACTCTACCCCGGTTGATAAATATATTAAAATTACATCGATAACTATTTAAAAGAGCAAAAAACGTGGCCGGCTCAAAGCATCCGGCTGAGCACCTCGTCCACAGCCTTGGCCTGGCGCATCCGTGCTTCAAGAAAATTCTCACTGAGGTTGCGAGCATTGGTGTCGATCTGTTCGACCAGTTCTGTAATGGCTGAAGCATCTGCTAATTGCATGACTTTATCCAGATTTTGTGCAAAATCACAGGCAATTTTGCGGCTGTCACCGGCAGTAGCCATAATTTCAGCATAGGTACGGGCATTTTGATAATGTACCCGGGCCATGGCCAGAATCGGGTACAGGGAAGTCAGCGTGCAGTGACTGGCTATATCGTCGCTGGTGATATTGTTTTCATGCAGGGTCATAGCAAGGGCGACCGAGATGATTGTGGGCAGTCGTTGCCCCACCCCCATAAGCAGGTCATGCTTGCTGGGTGAATCATGGAAAATGTCGGCGCCGTGTTTATATAGAAATGATTCAAATTCACTGCAAAACAGGCCGCTTCGGGAAGTGCGCACAATTATGGCGTTTTTATCCCGCATGGTAGCGGCCTTAGGGCCCCAAAGATTGTGCACCAGCATCACCTCAACGCCGGGGTCGGTAACAGCTAGAGCACTTTTTATGGTTTCTTCTGACTCTCCCGCAAGTAAAATCAGTGCCTTACCCTTATTAAGCAAGGGACCGTACTGTTCGACCGTGGCCGAAGTGGCAGAGATGGGCACGCAAATAACGACCACGTCAGCCCGTGGTACCATTTCCTCGGGCCTGAGTGTGCTGGTACGGCCGGTGAGCAGTACTTCGTAACCTTCACCCTGTAAGCGCTCGGCAAACCATTTGCTCATCTCTCCGGTGCCGATAAACCCAAAGGTTTTAATGTGCTTGGTGCGCATATCCACCCGGGGGAAACTGCCCAAAAGACGCAGCGCCCCTTTTTGCTGAATAACACGGGCCTCGATGTGTTCAATAGCACTAGTCATGTTGTTTTCAGTAACATGACCTTCAACTTCCAGATAGATACGGAGTTTCTGTGTCTTCACATCATTTTCCGTACGCAGATCAAGAATGTTGATACCACGGCGGGAAAATTCGCCAAGGATATCCACCAAAAGACCTACACGATCTGGCAAGGGCTCGGTAATGAGCACGGTGGCGTCATAACCACTAGGTTGCGCCAAGTTATGACCGAATACAGCATAGCGGGTGCGGTTGTAAGGTGCTATTTCCCGCTCCAAAATGTGGAGCCCACTTGTTTGCAGAATTTCTTCGCTGTCAATAACTGCCACATCCGTCTTGCCGGCTTGCCGGATCTCGGCGATTGCGACCTTGGTATCGGCTACACTGATTTCTGTAGCAGCAGCCAGGTGTGCGTCTATGTATTCCTCGCACTGACTGAGGGTCTCCTTGGTGCCAATGATGGCACGTACATCGGCAAGGTTGCGCGCTTCCGTAAAAACACCGAGGGAAATCTGCGAATACAGCACCACATTATCCACCCAGTAGCCGGAGGTAATGCGATCAAAAAAACGAAAATACTGCTTCCGTTCCCCTTCCCGCGTATTGTAGACTGGAAATAAACCAAAATCGGCCTGTCCGTTAGTAAACAGCTCCAAAAGGGCAGCCATACTGGCGCAGGTATGGATCGTGCGGGCCGCAGTAAAACGCCGGGCAGCCTGCCAGGCAAGCGAGCCAGTGGCTCCGGCGACAGCAAGACATGTCATTGATGGTATTCCAATAAAATTCTGCTAAATTTACAGCTTTATATCAAATCGTTCTTTTCGGGAGCGTGTCAGGAGCGTGGCGCCCAGCACGTTTTACGTTAGAATCCACCTACACCCACTTACCTGCCTTTGCCAGGACTATCTTTGAGTCGAAACCGGAGCAACTGCGGGATAGAAATTTGGTAGTGACCAATGCACCGCCCACCTTCGCCTCATGAGCATGCAGCAAATTGTGTGCCTCAGGGCCAGAGCAAATCTTTATGGATCCAGCCTTTCAACTGCGGATGAGACACCTTGATCCAATCTCCTTGGCTGCCGGCTCTACTTAGAATAACATCTTTGGCCGCCTTACCCACTTCTGCCGCAGAGGCCCCGGGCCCGCTACGCACCTTGGCTTCGCGGACCCGCACAATTACAAAGGAGTTCTTGCTGACCAGGGACTGTTGAATCCAGCCTTTATCGCCTTCATAGTCCTGCACCTTGATCCAGGCGCCTTTCCGTTCCAGCACCAGCAGTGGATAGCCTGTTGGTAATTGAAAAATAGCCTCGTTCTGGGTGCCAGGGCCAGAACGGAGGTTCACACCATTTCTGACCACGCTCATATATTCGGCAGCCTCTACGGCTTCAAAACCTGCGAAACCTACGACCAGCAGGATCAAAACACAGCTGCGCAAGAGCAGGCAGTGCTTCATTACCAAGTGCCAAGATATTAGATTCATGAGTTCAATCCTTGAATATTCCCAGTGAGATACAAAAAAAATTCTTCATTCCCTTTGGTGCCGGTTACGGGGCAAGCGAAGGGTTGGGCGCAACGCAGACCAAGTCCTTCGGCAAAACTTCGCACCATGGACACGGCTTCATGCCGAAGATGATGGTTGTGGACAACACCGCCTTCAGCGACCTTGTCACGAGCAAGTTGGAACTGCGGCTTAACCAGAACGAGCAGACGAATAGCGTCTGAGAAAAAAGGGAAGAGGGGCGGCAGCAGCAGGGTGACCGAAATAAACGACGCATCAACAACTGCCAGATTAAGCGATTCCGGTATATGCTCCTTTGTCAGATAGCGTGCATTGATCCGTTCCCGCACGATGACACGCGGATCACTGCGCAGTTTCCAGGCTAAAAGTCCGTAGCCTACGTCCACGCTATATATCCTGGTTGCACCGTGTTGCAGCAGACAGTCAGTGAAGCCGCCGGTGGAGGCGCCTATATCAGCACAGATGAAACCATCCGGATTTAAGTCAAAGGCTTGCAGGGCTGTTTCGAGTTTGTCTCCACCTCGGCTCACATAGCGACGGGTAGTTTTGACTTCCACATGGCTTGCAGCGGTGATCTGGGTTCCGGCCTTGTCCGCAAGGTGCTGATCTACCCGCACAAGGCCAGCGCCGATAAATCGTCGCGCTTCATCCACATCAGCCGCCAGCCCACGTGCAACCAACAGCGCGTCTAACCGACTTTTGTCGCTCAAAACGAATTTAAAGCTTGTTTAAGCGATCCTGCGCCTGGCCGGCCTCAGGACTCTGTTTGTAATCGCTCAGCAGTTTACGATAGATAATTTTGGCAGTTTCGTTGTCAGTTAATTTTTCAAAGGACATACCTTGCTTGAGCAAGGCCTTGGATGCCAACGAGCTTGAACCGTGGTTGGATATCACTTTCTGATAGTCCAGGATAGCCAGATCGTACTCCCCTTGATTGTACAGGCTCTCTCCCATGTGATAGAGAGCGTCTGCAGCCTGGGTACCATTCGGATTTGCGGCCAGGGCGCGCTCGAAGGATTTGTAGGCGTCCTTGTACTGTTTGCCCTTGTATTGACTCAAGCCCTGGGCAAAAGGATCGGAGGAAGAGGCAGCAGCGGGCGCTGCGGGTGTCGCGGGCGCCGGGGTGGCAGCTGTTGTCTGGGCTGGCTTGGTGGTCACGGTTGTCGCGGTTGTCGCGGGCTTGGTTGTAGCTGTTGTTCCATTTGTGGTTGCTGCGGGCTTCGGTGCCGCTGTACTGGCGGAAGCAGCAGGCGCAGCTGTACGGGTTTCCGCCTCACTTGTGGCCCGAACATTTTCTGCAGCCACCCTGGTTTTACCAGTACTTGAGGTTATCTGCACAGCACTGCTAGTCGTTGCTGCAGCAGGTGCAGGAGTGGTCCGGGCTGACGCTCCGCTCCGCGCAGCAGCTGATGCCGAACGGGCAGCTTCAGCCGCTTTTTGCCGAGCTTCTTCGGCGCGCCGGGCCGCATCGGCAGCACGCTTTTCCGCTTCAGCCACCTTGGCCTGTTGCGCCTTACCCAGTGATTCCCCCATGCGCAAAATCTTTGCATCAAGCTCTGCGATTTTCTCGTTAAGCTCGGCAACCTTGGCATTGTTTTCCTGGCGTATGGAATTCAACGAGGCCTGCATACCACTAATGGTCTGGTTGACATCCGCTTGAAATTGTGCATTCTGAGCGATATTTTCCTCAATACTGGAACGGATACGCAGGGTTTCATCTTCTACCTGACCCAGCTTGTTGACTGAACTGGCCTGACGCCGCTCCATATCCCCAAATTCGCCAGCCTTGAGCGCCTCCACTTTTTGGTTGACCACCCGCACCTGGTTCTGCAATTGATATATATCATCCTGAATAGTGCACTGGCTCAGCAACAGCATCGCACCACCTGCATATACTACAGCACGTATGCCTTTCATTCTTGTGTCCTCTTGTAATACTGCTTAAGTCATTACAAACATTTCTAAATTACAAACAACTGCCATTTTTCATCAATATGACGACAGGCTAGTAGTGTTTTAAAAAAAAGCACAGGGGTGCTTCATCCTCATTCAGGGCAAGCGAGGAGACCACTGTGGAAAACTCAGGTTGCCGCGCATATTCAGCAGCACCCGCACATCCTTGCCATTTTTACTCAGTACGCAGATCTGAGACCGTCCTCCTGACTTACGCGTAGCCGCGATCAAACGACCGTCCGGGGCCCAGGTAGGTGATTCAAAATCACCACCTCCGCTTGAGACCTGACGAACATTACCACCGTTGCGATCGCTCACAAATACCTGATAACTGCCGCCCACCAGGCCGGTAAAGGCGATTTCATCGCCCTTGGGAGACCAGGACGGTTCGCTGCATTCACCAACTGTGTTTTGCAACAAGCGCACCTGCCTGCTGCCCAGATCCATCAGGTATACTTTTGGGTGCCCACCCCGTGAACGATCCGAGGAAAAGACAATGGATCGGCCGTCCGGTGAGATAGAAGGTGAAACATTAATTCCCGCACGTTCGGTCAGGCGGCTCAAAATTCTGCCGCGCCGGTCAATCAAATACAAATCAGGATTACCATCGACACTCAGGGTAACAATCATGTTGCCATCGGGCGTAAAGGCAGGGGCCAGATTCAAGCCCGGACGACGGGATATGGATGTTGTTTGTGCGCTCTGTCGCAAATCAGTGATATATAAATCCTGATTACCGCGATGATAACTGGTATAGGCAAGTGTGTTGCCATCGGGTGCAAACCTGGGAGAAACTGTCAGAGCACGGTGTTTGGTGATTTGGCGTGGATGGCGGCCCAAGACATCACTAACATAGACTTCTTTCCTGCCGGTGCTGTCTGATACATACGCCATTTTTGTGCGCGCCACCCCGGGCTCGCCAGTAAAATCCTCCACCAGGGCATCACACAGCTTGAGCGCCATGTCTTCAAGCTGGTTCGATGCACCCCGATATACTCGCCCCGGCAGCGTGCGGTTGGTTGCCACCTCAAGAATTTGTCCGCCAACCGCCAACCCGGCCGCATCATGGTTGACTTCACCCATGACTACATAATCGGCCCCCATGGCTCGCCAGTCTGCATCCTTGCGGCCACCGTAACTGCCATAGTCAATGATGTTCAGAAAACTATAGAGCTGAAAGCCATCGGTCACCAATTTGGCTGCGGTTACCCCGGCATTACCCTGTGCAGCAGCTGAGCCGGTAAAGCCAGGTACCGCCACGATAATTTTGCGCACTTCAGAGGCGGTAATGTCGAAATAGGTAGTCTCAGTTTCAGCCTGGGCCGAACTGGATTGCACATAAACTAGAGCGAGAATCAAGGCTAAAAAAAGAGCGCCCGGCTGTATGCGTCGCATATGTCTGTACCTGGAAAATGAGAGTTTCATGGAGTGAGTTGATCCTCTGTATTTATACACTATCCCCTACAGGTTGCCAAGTTCACCCGGTCTGAATTTAAACCCGACCTGGGTTGTTCCCTGCTGCATGATGGCGGGAAAACGCGGCATGGGTGAGGCCTGCCGAATGGTTTTTTCAACCAACTGATCAAACAAAGGATCGTTGGAACGTTCATCAAAAGCAATACGGGTTACCTGACCATCGCTGTTTATGGTGATGACCACGCGGGCCAAAAGTGCGGTATCCCAACGCCGCATTTCCGGCAACACCCAATAACTGCGCACCCGTTGAGCCACCTGTGCCCAGTATTGTTGTTCTATACCAGAGTTTCCCTGCTGTCGACCGGTCGCAGCCTGGGTCGTGGCTGATTGGATCGCCGCTGTTTGCCGGCCGGCCTCAGCTCGTGTGCTGGCCAGTGCCTCGCGGGCACTGCGCGCCTCTGCTTCCGCACGCCTTGCTTCGGCTTCCGCACGCCTTGCGTCTTCCTGGGCCTGTCGTCTGCGCGCATCAGCTATGGCCTTTTGACGTTCTTGCTCCCGTCGTTCCTGTTCTCGCTGTGCCTGCAAACGGCGTTCAGCATTACGTTTTTGCTCTTCAAGTTTTTTCGACAGTTCACGTTCATCTGCCTGACGTTTACGCTGTTCCAGTTCCCTGGCAAGTTTTTTCTCCTCCTCCTGACGCACCCGCTCCCGTTCTTCCTGCAGACGGGTATCTTGGGCAAGTTTTTGCTTGCGTTGTACCGGCGCTAATGAAATAGGCTCCTTCGCAGCAACCACCGGTTCAGGTGGCGGAGGTTCGGGTTTCGGCTCAGGTTTTGGTGGTGGCGGAGGCGGAGACGGAGGGGCCACAGGCTCAGGCTGCGCCGCAGTTCTTTCCGGTACTGGTTCGGGTTTCGGCTCAGGTTTTTGCGGTGGTGGCGCTGGTTCGGGAGGAGTTGCTTCTTTTCTCTGGGCCTCGGTCCGGGCCGAGGCGGGTTCGGGGGCAGCAGAAGGTGGCCCCAAGTCGGGCGCGGTCTCGGGTGTGGGAGGCGCAATGCTAACTATAACCGCCTCTTCAATTGGCATACGAGCATCGAACAGGGTGGGCATAAACAGCACTACGCCTGCCAATCCGGCATGGAACAAAAACGCCAGCGTTAGACAGATGAACCAACGCTGATCTTCGCGCTGCTGTACGCTAAAAAAATCCTTCTCGGTAAAACGAGGGCCAACCAATGGAACCTTCCTTACTTCCTGTTCTCTTCCGGCAGAGTCACCATGCTCGGCTTTTCAAAACCTGCACGATGAATGACGCTCAGCGTGGACATGACCACCCCGTAAGGGACATTTTTATCAGCATGAATATAAATTGGTTCCTTTTTTTGCTCGACTGCCATGCCATCTAATTGGGCAAACAGGGAGGGGCCTGCCATTTTATCCTTGCGCAGGTACAGATCCCCATCCTTATTGATCGTAACCACCAGAGGCGTCTCGGACTGCGGCAGCGCCCTGGTGGTCGCTTCCGGTAGATCAACTTCAAGCCCCTGGGACATCATGGGCGCAGCCACCATGAATATTATCAGCAACACCAGCATGACATCAACCAGCGGTGTCACGTTAATTTCCGCCATGACTCCACCACGCCTGCTGCGTTTACCACTTACGCTTCCCATGCCCATACATCACGTCCTGGCGAGGATGTCGCGCTCAATCAGGTTGATGAAATCAGTGCTAAAACTCTCCATATCCGATTCGACTTCTATCACCTTGTTGGAAAAATAATTATAGAAGATAACTGCGGGAATGGCCACGGCAAGGCCTGCTGCAGTGGCAACCAGTGCCTCGGAAATACCGGGGGCCACGACGGCCAACGATGCAGAACCCCGCACGCCAATATCCTTAAAGGAGGTCATGATGCCCCAAACTGTGCCGAACAGGCCAATAAAAGGGGTTGAACTGCCGGTAGTAGCAAGAAAAGAAAGAAATTTTGCCATGCGATCGCTTTCCAAAAACTGCGCCTTGCGCACCGAACGCTTGAGATTGTCCATGGTGGCAAGCTGCATTTCAAGCGTAGGAGATGTTTGTGCAGAATTGTGCGCGCTACTGATTTTTTTCAGCTCATTATAGCCTGTAACAAAGACGGTAGCCTCTGGACTCAAGGGAAAATCCCGGGCAGCATCGTAGGCCTCGTTAAATGTTTTACTGTCCCAGAAGGCATCGAGAAAATCAGTAGATGCATTTTTGGCACGACGAAATAATATCCATTTCATCAAGACAATGGACCAGGACATCACGGAAAAAAACAGCAACAGGAACATGACAAACTTCACCACGATCCCGGCGTTCATCATCATTTCAAAAATAGAGAGAGTCACGTCACAGCCTTTTTTGCGTTGATTGTTGATTCAAACTAGCATAAGTTTTTCTGGATGCACCAGATGCGGCCAATTGTTCCGCTTCACCTGCCGCTGCTACGGCGTCAACATTAACATCATATCCTACACAAAATCTCAAAGCCTGTCGATCCTGTTTTACTGTTTTTAAGGGGATGGATTGGCGAAAACTTGCCTCCTCCCAACCGGATATTTAACACAAACTGGAGAGCACATGACTCAAGAGCTTTTTGATGTCGTCATCGTCGGCACCGGCCCTGCCGGCATCCAGGCAGCTATCCATGCCGCCCGCAAACAGACCAAGGTACTTGTCCTTGGGAGAATCGAGAATTCCTCTTTGTACCATGGTCACATTGAAAACTATGCCTTTGTCCCTGGCATGACCACAGGCAGCGATATGCTGCAGATTGGCGTGAATCAGGCCAAGAACTTTGGGGCATCTTTTTTAGAGGGAGATCTGCTGCATCTGAGCCAGGGAAATGATCGCCTCAACTTGAAACTGGAAGATGGCAGTGAGGTCCAGGCCAGGACTTTGATTCTAACCATGGGTGTTGCCAAAAAAAAGCTCGGCCTGGACGGGGAAAAAGAATTTCTTGGCAAGGGCGTCAGCTACTGTGTGGACTGTGACGCGAACTTTTTCCGTAATGCGGTGGTGTGTGTCACTGGTGACCGCAGTGCAGCGGTGGATGGCGCTCTGACCCTTGAGCCTATTGCCTCTAAAGTCTATCTTGTAGCCGATGAGTTAGAGGTCTGCGAAGACCTTCTAACCCAACTGACCAAAAGCTCAGTGGAGCACATTGAAAGCAAGATCACAAAAATTAATGGAGAGAAGTTCCAGGGCGTACAGTCGATTGAGTTGGCAAACGGTCAAAAATTGGGCATTGATGGCCTTTTTATAGAGATGGGCTCAAAGGGCGCTTTGCAGCTCGCCACCCTGATCGGCGTAGAACTTGACCCTGAGCACATGCAGTACATAACTGTCAACCGCAAGCAGGAAACCAATATTCCCGGCGTCTATGCGGCTGGCGATATTACCGGCCCTCCCTATCAAATGGCAAAAGCGGTTGGTGAAGGTTGTGTGGCCGGTATGGAAGCGGCCACCTATGCCAGAGCCATGCGCAAAAAAGAAACAGGAAAATAATTCCCCTCTCTGACTCCTCTGCCAGCTTGGCGAATGTTCCCTGCAGTGTACATGGGATACATTCGCCAAAGCTTCAGCATGTTTTCTCTGCTGTGAAAGCTGGATCTCTATGACAAAGCGGCGCTACACAGCGCTGTCAACGGGCTGCGCTGCACGCTTCTGCTGCTCCAAAGCAGACCTAAGGGTGCGGAATATCTCACGGCTGTGGCGGGGATTACGTGTTTTGGCAAAACGGTATGCAAGTTTGAGTAGTGCCTTCTCATCCACCTGCGGGATAACGGATTTCAGCTCCTCAACCACCCTGCTCTGCCACTGCTCTCCCCAGTTATCCTCATCGTTTTCCCGGGCGCGATCCAACGCCTCTTCAATCAGGGCATTGCGGTACAGCTCCAACTGGTGGTGTTCCTTTTGCGCTGCAATCGCGCTCCCCTTGTGCTGAGCAATAAAGCTATAGAGCTCTTCCTGCGTATCTGAGCTGTGCAGCAGCTTGGTCAAATACTTGATCTGCCTTTTGCGCGCCCCGCTTTTCATTGCAGCCGCAGCCCGCACCTGGGTGATAATTTCTTCCGGACAAGGCAGCTGGTTTTGAATGGATCCGGGCAGATCCGTTAAAGCAGCAGCCAATTGTTCCAACTGCTGCATGCGTCTTTTTTGCTCCGAGCGACTTATTTCCATGGCGATTTCAACCGGGTAACTGTCTTTCTGTAACAGTCAGCATGGTGTGAACCGCATCCCAAATACGATCGGCCGTCTCCTCCTTACTCAAAAGCGGCAGCTCACGTTTTCCATTCCGGTCAATCAGGGTTACCTTGTTGGTATCGACATCAAAGCCACTACTGGAGCCGAGAATATCGTTGACCACAATCATATCCAGGTTCTTTTCCTGCAGCTTGCGCATGCCTTCCTGCAGATGATCTCTGCTCTCCGCAGCAAAACCGACCAGAATCTGTTTCAGCTTTTTCCGGGCGCCCAATTCGGCAAGGATATCAACATTTTTGATTAAATCCAGCTGTAGCCCTTCGCCAGATTTTTTAATCTTGTGTTCTGCCGGATCTTCCACCGCAAAATCCGCCACTGCCGCTGCCTTCACAATCACCCGGCACTGTGAAGTACGCGCAAAAACGCATTCAGCCATTTCGCGAGCGCTTTGCACCCTGATGACCTCCATTCCAGGAG